>CAJOMB010000107.1 GCA_905235615.1 uncultured Bacteroidales bacterium
ACAGGAGAAGGTGTCCAGGATGGAGGCCGTCTTGCGCGGATCCAGGCCGAAGCGCTCGGTGATGTCCTTGGCCAGCGGGCCCACCGTAATGATGGCGATGGTGTTGTTGGCCGTGCACAGGTTCACCAGGGACACCAGGGCCGCGATGGAGAGGGATGCCGCCCGCCGGCCGGCAATGCGCCGGGTGAGGCCGTCGATGATGAACTCCAGCCCGCCGTTGTAGCGGATTACCTCCAGCATGCCGCCGGCCAGCAGCGACACGATGATGAGCTCGCCCATGGAGCCGATGCCCCCGCCGATGGAGGCCATCCAGCCCACGAAGTCAAAAGCGCCCGTACACCATCCTATGATGCCGTTTACGCCAATGCCGATGGCCAGCACCGTCACCACGTTCACCCCTGCCAGCGCCAGGCCTATCACCAGCAGGTAGGGCAGCAGTCCTATCCACTGTACCGGCTGGGCCCCCGGGGCCGCCGTCACGGAAAGCCCCAGCACCACATACAGCCCCGTGACCAGGATGGCCGCCGGAGCCGCAATCCACAGGTTTACGCGGAACTTGTCCCGCATGGAGCAGCCCTGGCTCTTGGTGGCCGCCACGGTGGTATCTGAAATGAAGGAAAGGTTGTCTCCGAAAAAAGCCCCTCCCACGATGATGGCCGTCATGAAGGGAATGCTCACGCCCGCCTCCGCCGCAATGCCGGAAGCGATGGGCACCAGGGCCACAATCGTTCCCACGGACGTGCCGATGGCCATGGAAATGAAGCAGGCCGCTATGAACAGGCCCGCATACAGCAGGTTCCCGGGCAGCACCCGCAGCGTGGCGTTCACCGTGGCGTCAATGGCTCCGATGTCCTTTGCCGTGGCGGCAAACGCCCCCGCCAGAACAAAAATCCAGATCATCAGCAGCACGTTCCGGTTGCCGGCCCCCTCGGAAAAAATGGCAATCTTGTCATCCGTCCTCTTCACGCTCCGCGTAATGATGAGGGAATAGGCCGATGCAATGATGAAGGCGGCTGCCACCGGCACCTTGTAAAAATCATGGGCCACGATGGAGCCGGCCAGGTAAACCGCCAGGAAAACAAGGAGCGGGCTCAGGGCCAGCCAACCGTTCATTTTGCGTGCCATAAAATCCAGTTCGTTTGGGGACTGCAAAGTTACGCTATTTTCGAAAAAATAACTAACTTTGTGCATCATGAAAAACCCACGCGAGCGTAAAGGAATGAGTGCTGCCATGCGCATGGCAGACCTCCTGGCTGCCGATTATGCCCTCTTCGGGGTATTCGGTCGCATGGGGCTCCACTTGGGATTCGGAGAAAAGACGGTGCAGGAAGTCTGCGAGGAGGCGGGGGTAGACCCCGGCACCTTCCTCATGTTGTGCCGCATGTATGTGACGCAGGGGTATCGGCCCAGCCGGGAGGAGCTGCAGAATGCAGACCTGAACGGCATCCTGGACTACCTCCGCAACTCCCACAGCTATTATACGGGCAGCGTGATTCCCGCGCTGGAGGAATCTCTCCGGAAAATGGTGAGAGACTGCGACGAAAAGCAGAAAAACGTGCTATGGCGCTTCTTCAATGAATATAAGGAGGAATTGTGGGCCCACTTCCAATATGAAGAAGAAACGGTGTTCCCCTATGTGGAGAAGATGCTCAATTCGGAGGACGGCAACGCCTTCACCATCGGCGAATATGAGGAGAACCACACCAACGTGGAGGAAAAGCTGGCCGATTTGAAAAACCTCATCATGATGTATTTCCCGCCCCGGGGAGACCGGAAGGAGGCCTACCGCGTCCTCTTCTACCTGTTCTCGCTGGAGCAGGACCTTCAGAAGCACACCCACATCGAGGACGACATCCTGGTGCCCATGGTCATGCGCATGGAGGAGGTGGTGGCCGCCGCCCGCCCGGAAGGGGAGGAGCTGAGCGCCCGCGAGAAGGAAATCCTGGTGAGCGTGGCCAAGGGCATGCTCAACAAGGAAATTGCCGACCAGTACAACATCTCCATCTACACGGTCATCACCCACCGCAAGAACATTACCCGCAAGACGGGCATCAAGACCGTGGCCGGGCTCACCGTGTACGCCCTCCTGAACAACCTGATAGATATGAATTCAGTAGAATAACTATGGATTACAGCAAGTACGTCAAATTCTATCCGAACTTTCCCATCAAGGGAGTCAACTTTGTGGACATCATTCCTTTCCTGCAGGACAAGGAACTGTTCCAGCACCTCTGTGACGACCTCACCGCCATGTGCGACGCCCCCAACGTAGCCGCCCCCGAGGCACGCGGCTTCCTCTTCGGCGCCGGCATGCTCTACGGCGACAACATCATCCGCAACCTCATTCCTCTTCGCAAGAAGGGCAAACTTCCCTTCAGGGAAGGAGACCTCGTCCAGGTGGAAATCATGAAGGAATACGGCCCGGACCACGTGTACTTCCGCAAGTCGGACCTGGCCGCTTCCACGCCTTCCGGAGACACCGTCGAGATTACCTTCTTCGACGACATCCTGGCCACCGGCGGCACGGCCCGCGGCCTGGCCCAGGGCCTCAATGCCCAGACGGTGTACATTGACGGAAAGAGCTACAAGGTGAAGGTGAAAGACTTCGTGTTCCTGGTAGAGATTGACGACCTCCCCGGCCGTGCCCGTCTGGAAGACATCGCTCCCGTCAAGTCCCTCATCCACGTTAAAGAATCTGAATAATGAGCCTCCAAGACCGCATTGTCCCCGACGGAATCACCTTCGACGACGTCCTGCTGGTTCCCGCCTATTCCCAAGTCCTTCCCCGCGAGGTCTCCCTGAGGGGCCGGTTCTCCAAGCACATCTACCTGGGTTCTCCCTTCGCATCGGCCGCCATGGACACGGTGACGGAGGCCCCCATGGCGATAGCCATGGCTCGGGCGGGAGGAATCGGCGTCATCCATAAGAACATGGGTATTGATGCCCAGGCCGCCCAGGTGGCCCAGGTAAAGGCCGATGGCGGCGCCCGCGTGGCTGCCGGCGTGGGCATTACGTCCGACGCCCTGGACCGTGTGAAAGCCCTGGCTGCCGCCGGCGCGGATGCCGTGGTGCTGGACTCCGCCCACGGGCACTCCAAGGGCGTGATAGACACGTTGAAGGCCATCAAGGCCGCCTTTCCGGAGCTGGACGTGGTGGTGGGCAACATTGCCACCTCCGAAGCCGCCCGGGACCTCATCGCCGCCGGCGCGGACGGGCTTAAGGTGGGTATCGGCCCCGGCTCCATCTGCACCACGCGCATTGTGGCCGGTGTGGGCGTGCCCCAGCTTACCGCCATCGCGGCCGTGGCCTCCGTGGCCGGTGAAAGCGTTCCCGTGATTGCCGACGGCGGCCTCCGTTACTCCGGAGACGTGGTGAAGGCCCTGGCCGCCGGCGCCCACTGCGTCATGTGCGGCAGCATGTTCGCCGGCACCGACGAGGCTCCCGGCGAGGTGGTGGAAGTGGACGGCGTAAAGATGAAAGGCTACCGCGGCATGGGTTCCATCGACGCCATGGAGGCCGGCAGCGCCGACCGCTATTTCCAGAAAGACGTCAAGAAGCTGGTGCCCGAAGGCGTAGTGGCCCGTGTGGCCTGCAAAGGTCCCGTGGCCGACGTCCTGTACCAGCTGGAAGGAGGCCTCCGCTCCGGCATGGGCTACTGCGGCGCGGCTGACATCCTGGCCCTCCACAGCGCCCGTTTCATCAGGATAAGTCCCGCCACCGTACGGGAAAACCACCCGCACGACGTGACCATCGCCAAAAAGGCGCCCAATTATTAGAGTCTGTTTTGAAATAATTCAATAAATTCTTTATGTTTCTTTTTGGTAAATTTTCCTCAAAAATTTTAACCCATAGGAACCCCTATGGCCAAAAATTTTCAAGAAAAATTTCCACAAAAAATAAACTATAAATAAAAATATCAATCATTTCAAAACAGACTCTTAGAAGAACAGCAGTTCCCGGTATTTGGGCAGCGGCCACAAGGCGTCATCCACCAGCATTTCCAGGTTGTCGGCACTCTCGCGCACTTGATCCATCAGCCGTTGAATAGGCGTAGGCCCGCTCGGGCATGGCGGCCATGCCGTTGGCTTTTTTGCGGGCCTCCACTAAGGACTGGACATCGGCCGACAAGGCGTTGATGAATCCTGCGATCTTGCGGCAGGTCTCCATGTCGGCCTCACAAAGGCGAAGATATTCCTCTCCAAAGATTTCCTTGCTTCCCTGGATGTTCCGGATCAGGACGTTCTGGTAGGTGACGGCGGCCGGAATCACGTGGTTGAGGCAGATGTCTCCCAACACGCGGGCTTCAATCTGCATCTTCTTCACGTAGGTTTCTTCCAGAACCTCCACGCGGGCCTCGATTTCGTTAGGGGTAAGGACGCCCGTATGGGAAAAGAGAGCCAGGGCGTTTTCCTTTCGGAAGGTTTGGAAGGCCTCGGGCACGTTGGTAACGGGAGAAAGGCCTCTGCGGACGGCCTCCTGCAGCCATTCCCGGCTGTAACCGTTTCCTTCGAACATCACCGGCGCCGCCTCTTCCAGGAAGGCGCGGATGACCTCTACGAGGGCTTTGTCCTTGGCTTCTCCGCGTGCAAGCCTCTCTTCTACGCGGGCATGAAAATCTTTGAGGCTCTCCGCCACGGCCGCGTTGAGCACAAAGGTGCTGGCCGCGGCATTGGCCGATGCCCCCACGGCCCGGAACTCGAAGCGGTTGCCCGTGAAGGCGAAAGGAGAGGTGCGGTTGCGGTCTGTATTGTCCGGAATGATTTCCGGGAGGGAGCCCATCAGGTCGATGCTTTTTCGGACGGCCGCCTCCCGGGCAAGGCCTTCCGGCTGAAGCAGGCTCTGGAACACATGCGTGAGCATAGAGCCGGAGAAGACGGACATCACTGCCGGCGGGGCCTCATTCCCGCCCAGGCGATAGGAATTGCTGAGAGAGCACACGGAGGCCATCAGGAGGTCCTGGTGCCGGCATACGCCTTTTACCACCGCCACATAGAAGGACAGGAAACGAAGGTTCTTTTCCGGCGTTTTTCCCGGAGAGAGCAGGTTCACGCCCGTATCTGTCTGCATGGACCAGTTACAGTGTTTTCCGCTTCCGTTCACCCCCTGGAAGGGCTTCTCGTGGAAGATGACTTTCAGGTGGTGCTTTTCCGCCACTTTCCGCATCACAATCATCAGCAGCATGTTCTGGTCAATGGCCGTGGTGATTTCGGAAAAGACCGGGGCGCACTCGAACTGGTTGGGCGCCACTTCATTGTGGCGGGTCTGCAGGGGAATGCCCAGCTTGAAAGCCTCCGTTTCAAAGTCTTTCATAAAGGCCGCCACCCGGGAGGGAATGGCCCCGAAGTAATGGTCGGACAGCTGTTGGTCTTTGGCCGATGTATGGCCAATCACGGTACGGCTGCACAGTTGCAGGTCCGGCCGGGCGTTATAGAGGGCCTCGTCCACCAGAAAATACTCCTGTTCCAGACCCACGTTCACCTGCACATGCCGGACATCCGGCTCGAAGAGACGGGCCACGGCGGTGGCGGCCTCGTCTAAGGCCTGGACAGACCTCAGGTTGGGCACCTTCATGTCCAGGGCTTCACCGGTATAGGAGACAAACACCGAGGGGATGCAGAGCGTCTCATCCAGGATAAAAGCCGGGGAATGGGGATCCCAGGCCGAATAGCCCCTTGCTTCGAAGGTGTTCCGCAGGCCTCCGTTGGGGAAACTGGAGGCATCCGGCTCCTGCTGCACCAGCGCATCTCCCTTGAAGTTTTCTATGGCCGCTCCGTCCTCCACGGACAGGAACGCCTCGTGCTTCTCCGCCGTGGAACCGGTGAGGGGTTGGAAAAGATGGGTATAATGGGTGGCGCCCCGCTCCGTGGCCCAGGACTTCATGCCGGAGGCAATCTCGTCGGCCAGGGACCGGTCAATTTTCTCTCCGGTCTTGCGTGCCGTCAACACGGCCTCGCAGGCCTGGGCGGACATGTATTCCCGCATAACTTCCGGAGAAAAGACGTTTTGCCCGAAATAAGTGGAAACGGGACCGTCTTTTACAAAATATCGCTTTGCCTCATGGGCCGCTGCGGCTTGAAGCGCTTTTTCTCTGAAACTTGCCATGTTATTTTCTACTTTTATGATTCAATGCTGCCTTGACAAAGTGGACAAAAATGGGTTGAGGGTGTTCCGGGGTACTTTTCAGCTCCGGGTGGAACTGGGTGGCGATAAAAAAGGGATGTTCCGGAATCTCCACAATCTCTGCCAGATGGCTTTGGGGATTGATTCCGCTCACGCGGAGGCCTGCTGCCTGCAGGGCGTCAGCATAAGCGTTGTTCAGCTCATAACGGTGGCGGTGCCGCTCGGAAATCATCGGCCTGCCGTAGATCTGCCAGGCCAGCGTTCCCTTTTGCACTTCGCAGGGATAAGCCCCCAGACGCATGGTCCCTCCTTTCCGGGTGGTTTTTTTCTGCTCCTCCATCAAATCTATCACCGGGTGCGTGGTGTCCGGATTCTCTTCGGTAGAGGCGGCATCGGCCCAGCCCAGGACATTCCTGGAAAATTCCACCACGGCCATTTGCATGCCCAGGCAGATGCCAAAGAAAGGGATTTTGTTTTCCCGGGCAAAGCGGACGGCGCAGATTTTCCCCTCCAGGCCGCGGGAGCCAAAGCCGGGGGCCACCAGAATGCCATCCGCGCGGGAGAGTTTTTCCGAAACATTTTCAGGGGTAATGTGGTCGGCCTGAACCGTGAGCACGTTTACTTTGCAGCGGTTGGCCGCTCCGGCATGGACGAAGCTCTCCTGGATGCTCTTGTAGGCATCCTGAAGCTCCACGTATTTCCCCACCAGGGCAATGTTCACTTCCGACTCCGGGTGCGCCAGCTTGTCCAGGAAGCTTTTCAGCTTGCTCAAATCCGGCGCCGGGAGATCCGGTATTTCCAATTTATTCACGACCATTTCGTCCAGATGCTCCGCCTCCATGTTAAAGGGAACCTGGTAAATGCTCCAGGCATCCATGGACTGGATGACGTGGCCGGGCTTCACGTTGCAGAAAAGGGCAATCTTGCGCCTGAGTTCCGGCGTCAGCTCCTTTTCTGTACGGCAGACAATGATATCCGGATGCACGCCCTGTGACTGCAATTCCTGCACGGAGTGCTGCGTGGGCTTGGTCTTGAGCTCTTTGGCCGCCTTCAAATAAGGAATGAGCGTAAGATGGATGCTCAGGAAATCTTCTTCCGGCAATTCCCATTGCAGCTGACGCATGGCTTCCACAAACGGCTGGCTTTCCATATCGCCTACCGTGCCGCCTACCTCCGTGATGATGACGTCGTAGTTTCCGGTCTGGCCCAGCAGCAGCATCCGTCTCTTGATTTCATCCGTGATATGGGGGACTATCTGGACGGTTTTCCCCAGATACGAGCCTTCCCTTTCCTTTGTAATGACGGTGTTGTAGATTCTGCCGGTGGTGACGTTGTTGGCCTGCGAGGTGTAGATGCCCAGGAAGCGCTCATAATGCCCCAGGTCCAAGTCCGTTTCCGCCCCGTCTTCCGTCACATAGCATTCGCCGTGTTCGTAGGGGTTCAAAGTTCCGGGGTCGATATTCAGATAAGGGTCGAATTTCTGGATGGTGACGCGGAGGCCTCTTGCCTGAAGAAGTTTGGCCAGGGAGGCCGCGATAATTCCTTTTCCCAAGGAGGAAGCCACACCTCCCGTAACGAAAATATACTTTGTGTTCATAGCCCGATATTTATATACCGGGGTTCAAAGATAGGTATTTTCTCGAAAATAATTCGTAAATTGCAAGATATTTTTGAAGGCAATGGACAAAATTCTCATTTTGGACTTTGGTTCCCAGGTGACGCAGCTCATCGGCCGGCGCCTGAGGGAACTGAACGTTTTCTGCGAAATTTATCCCTACAACAAGGTGCCGGCCATCGATGCTTCGGTAAAAGGCGTCATCCTTTCCGGAAGCCCCTGCTCCGTGCGCGATGCCAATGCCCCCCAGGCCGATTTAAGCGCCTTCCGGGGCCGCCTTCCGCTGCTGGGAATCTGCTATGGCGCCCAGTACCTCTCGCACATTGGCGGCGGAAAGGTGGAGGCCTCTGACACCCGGGAGTACGGCCGTGCCATCCTCACCGTGACGGCGGAATCCCCGCTCCTGAAGGGCGTGAGCCGCCGGACGCAGGTCTGGATGTCCCACGGAGACAGCATATCGGCCCTTCCCAGGGGCGCACATGTCATCGCCTCTACGGAGGATGTGGTAAACGCCGCTTTTCAGTTCGCGGACGAACCCACGTATGCCGTGCAGTTCCACCCCGAAGTGTTCCATACCTCAGAAGGCTCCCGCATGTTGGAGAATTTCGCCCTGGGCATCTGCGGGTGCAAAGGAGATTGGACGCCGGATTCCTTCATTGATACAACCGTGGAGGATCTTCGGCGGCAAATCGGCACGGAAAAAGTCATTCTGGGCCTGAGCGGCGGCGTAGATTCCACCGTGGCTGGCGTTCTGCTGCACAAGGCCATCGGAGACCAGCTCACCTGCATCTTCGTGAACAACGGCCTTCTCAGGAAAAACGAATTCGAGGGAGTGCTGGCCTCCTACAAGGATATGGGCCTGAATGTCATCGGGGCCGATGCCTCCGCGGCTTTCCTTGAGGCACTCAAGGGCGTGACGGAGCCGGAGGCCAAGCGCAAGATTATCGGTCGGCTGTTTGTGGAGACCTTTGATTCCTATGCCAAAAAGATAGAAAACGCCCGCTGGCTGGCCCAAGGGACCATTTATCCGGATGTTATTGAGAGCGCCGGCATCCCCGGCATCGCCTCCAAAATCAAGAGTCACCACAATGTGGGCGGCCTGCCGGAGCAGATGAATCTCAAGATAGTGGAGCCGCTCCGGATGCTCTTCAAGGACGAG
>CAJOMB010000108.1 GCA_905235615.1 uncultured Bacteroidales bacterium
GCCGGCTGCTCCGGCGGCACCTATGACAACCTCTCCGAGGCGGCCACCATCCTGAAGGGCAAATCCATCGGCAACGATTACTTTACCATGAGCGCTTATCCGCAGAGTACGCCCGTTTATCTGGCTACTACCCGCAACCACATTGCCGAAGAGCTCCTGGAAGCCGGTGTGGTGATCAAGCCCGCCTTCTGCGGCCCTTGCTTCGGCGCTGGCGACGTGCCGTCCAACAACGGCCTTTCCATCCGCCATACCACCCGGAACTTCCCCAACCGCGAAGGCTCCAAGCCCGGTCAGGGACAGATTTCCATGGTGGCCCTGATGGACGCCCGTTCCATCGCCGCCACGGCCGCCAACGGGGG
The DNA here is from genome assembly GCA_905235615.1 of uncultured Bacteroidales bacterium. Taxonomy (GTDB): domain Bacteria; phylum Bacteroidota; class Bacteroidia; order Bacteroidales; family UBA932; genus Cryptobacteroides. The sequence continues at coordinate 360 of CAJOMB010000108.1, forward strand.
CGTGATTACCGCCGCCACAGACATCGAGTACGAAGACACCCACAAACCTTATCAGTTTGACGGCCATATTTACGAGAAGCGCATTTACAATGGCTTTGGCAAGGCCATGCTCGAGGAGCCGCTCCGCTACGGTCCCAATATCAAGGACTGGCCGGTAATGCCCGCCATGCAGGAGAATATGCTTTTGGAGCTGGCCGCCGTCATCCATGACCCCGTGACCACCACGGATGAGCTCATCCCTTCCGGGGAAACCTCCAGTTACCGTTCCAACCCGCTGAAGCTCTCCGAGTTTGCCCTGAGCCGCCGTGTCCCCGAATATGTGGGCCGCGCCAAGCGCATTCAGGCCGATGACCACTCCCGTCGTGCCGGAGAACTCACCGAAGACCTCCGCAAGGCCCTGACCGTTGCGGGAACATCGGCCGAAAGTACTTCCTTCGGCTCCTGTGTCTTTGCCAACAAGCCGGGAGACGGAAGTGCCCGTGAGCAGGCCGCTTCTTGCCAGAAGGTGCTGGGCGGAGATGCCAATATCTGCTATGAGTACGCCACCAAGCGGTATCGTTCCAACTGCATCAACTGGGGTATCGTACCCTTTACCCTGGCTTCCGGAACACCGTTTGACTATGAGGTGGGGGACTATGTCTTCGTGCCCGGCATCCGGGAGGCCATCCTAAGCGGAGAGGAGCAGATTGAGGCCCGCGTCATTACCCGCGACGGCCGCTCCACGCCCATCACTCTCTACTTCCAGAACCTCACCGAAGACGAGCGCCAGATTCTTGCCGACGGCTGCCTGATGAATTATTATAAAAACCGTAAATAAACCATGGAAAAAATCAAAATGACTACTCCGCTCGTCGAAATGGACGGCGATGAGATGACCAGAATCCTCTGGAAAATGATCAAGGATGAACTCATCCTTCCTTTCGTTGACCTCAAGACCGAATACTACGACCTGGGCCTTCCGTACCGCGACAAGACATCCGACCAGGTTACCATAGACTCCGCCAATGCCACCAAGCGTCTGGGCGTGGCCGTGAAGTGCGCCACCATCACCCCCAACGTGCAGCGCATGAGCGAGTACAACCTGCACCAGATGTGGAAGAGCCCCAACGGCACCATCCGCGCCATGCTGGACGGCACCGTGTTCCGTACCCCCATCACCATTCCCAGCATCCTCCCGGCCGTGAAGTTCTGGAAAAAGCCCATCACCATTGCCCGCCACGCCTATGGCGACGTGTACCGTGACGTGGAAATCCAGACCACGGAGCCCGGTGTGGCCAAACTGGTTTTCGAAGGAGTTTCCGGTGAGCGTATCGAGGAAGTGATCCACGAGTTTGCCGGCCCCGGCGTCATCGAAGGTATGCACAATACGGACAAGTCCATCGCCAGCTTCGCCCACGCCTGCTTCAAATATGCTCTGGACGTGAAGCAGAATCTCTGGTTCGCCACCAAGGACACCATTTCCAAGAAGTATGACGGCCGATTCAAGGCTATCTTCGAGGAAATCTATGAGAAAGACTACAAGGCACAGTTCGAGGCTGCCGGCATCGAGTACTTCTACACCCTTATTGACGATGCCGTGGCCCGCGTGATGCGTTCGGAAGGCGGCTTCATCTGGGCCTGCAAGAACTACGACGGCGATGTCATGTCCGACATGGTGTCCACCGCCTTTGGTTCCTTGGCCATGATGACCTCCGTGCTGGTGAGCCCCGACGGGAAGTACGAGTACGAGGCCGCCCACGGCACCGTTACCCGCCACTATTACAAGTACCTCAAGGGTGAAGAGACTTCCACCAACCCCATGGCCACCATCTTCGCCTGGAGCGGCGCCTTCCGCAAGAGGGGAGAGCTGGACAACCTGCCGGATCTGGTGAACTACGCCAACCAGCTGGAGCAGGCCTGCTTCGATACCCTGAACGAAGGCCTGGAGACAAAAGATCTCCTTAACCTGAACGCCAATATCTCTCCGAGGGGCCTTACCTCCCTCCAGTTCCTCCAGGAAATCCGCAAGCGCTTAGAAGTGCGCCTGGGTGCCTAAGCCAGGTCGGAGAGGCTGAGCTGAAAGCTGATACCCAAAGAAGAGAGCTGCTGAAGGAACGCCTGTTCGAAGGCGTTCCTTTCTATTTTGCGGGTCATGTGGAGGTAGAGCTTGCCGTTGTAGCTCACGCAGGTGAAGGCGCCGCTGTTGCCCCGCTGGCGGCCCAGGATGACGTCTATATCCTGCACATAGGGCGTCATGGCCTCAGGTAACCGGACCAGGCCCATGTTGGAGAGGGTCTGGGAGCAGAAGCGGTCTCCGTGCAGCAGGTTGGTGATGTCGATGATGGGGTGTTTGAGCGCCAGAGGCAGCATGCGTACGATGAACATCTCTTCCAGCTCCACATTGGCGGCAATCTTGGGCTCCAGCTGCTCTTTCTGCAGGTCATGAGCCTTCTGTGTCTTCACGGCCGATACCAACTGCTCAAAGCTCATGAGTCCGTCTTTGACATCAACGCCCAGGTTTATATAGGAGGAGAAATTCCGCACGGTGCGGCTGTTATACAGAGGCCGAAGGTTCACGGGAACGGACACCTTGAGCACGGAGCGCTTTTTCTTGGAAGGGTCGTTGCGATACTCTTCCTGCAAGGCCCGGAGCATGGCGGCTATGAGGAGTTCCGTAACGGTGCAGGCAAAGCTCCTGCAGACCGCCTGGATCTGTTCCATCTCAATGACAGCCCGAATGTCCCGCACGGCTGAGTGGGGGAGCGCACGGCCCCGAATATGATAAGCGTCCACATTCTGTTCCAGTTTGCCGTGCCGGCCGCTGAAGACCGTCTTGAAGCTGTCTTCTACCTCGAAATAGGCCGGACGGTGCTTCGGGTCCAGCACCAAGTGGTTATAACGGATGGAGGCTCCGTACCTAAGGCGGATATACTCTCCGGCCAAAGTCATCAGGAAGCAAAGAGCGCCGTTTCCATCGGCCAGAGCGTGGAAGACATCCAGGAAAATGGACGATTCCTCCGCGCTCACGCGGTACAGAAGCCCTTTCTGCTCCTTGAAATCGGGGCGTTTGAGCGGCATCACGGGCAGCAGGACAGGCGTAGAATCAATGCGTTTCAGATACCACCAGAAGGCGCCGGCCTTCAACTTGCAGCGGAAGGTGGGAATGCGCTCGGAAACCGTTTCAAGCGCTTTTTGAAGAAGCTCTTTGTCTATGTTTTCAGACAAAGTGACCTTTATTCTATATTGAGAGCAATAATGCTTGGACATGGACGCAGGGTAAATGTTGGCTGCGTTGTCCAGTTTCAGGGTGGCGGGAATTGCAGTTGTCATTTCATTTTATCCTTTTTGTTGCTGCAAAATTACGATATCCGGAAGGGCCGATAAAAGAAATGTAAGTTCTGCGGGGCAAAAGTGACGAAAAACCATATTCTGGGACAAAAAGGCCGATTTTGGGACGAAAATCAGCCCCCAAGGGGATTCGTCCCTTCGTCCCTACCAGCCTTTTCGGATGTTTTCCGCCATCTCATGGGCCAGCCTGGCGCGGGCCTCGCGGGAGTACCAGGCAATGTGCGGGGAGAAAAGAAGCCGCTCCGGGTGCACCAGATGCAGGAGGGGGCTGTCGGCAGGAAGAGGCTCCTTGGAATAGACGTCCAAAGCGGCGCCGGCAATGAGTCCCTCGTCCAAGGCACGGGCCAAGTCTGCCTCTACGACGATGCCGCCGCGACCGGTATTCACCAGGAAAGCCGACGGCTTCATCTGCTTGAACTGCTCATAACCGATGAGCCCGGCCGTCTTCTCATTGTACGGTGCGTGAATGGAGATGACATCGGCTTTTTCCAAGAGCTCCTGGAGGGAGACAGAAGGATAATCCTTGCAGTGCGAAGTACCGGAGGTGGAATAATAGATGATCTTCATTCCCATGGCTTGGCCGATGGCCGCCACCTTCCGGCCGATGGCGCCCATGCCTACAATGCCCAGCGTTTTCCCCGCCAGTTCCATGAAGGGGTGGGCGTAATCCACATGGACAGGGTTCTTGCTGTAGGCTCCGCTCCGGACGAAGTTCTGGTAATGGAAAGCCCGTCCCGCCAGGTTCAGGATGTGCATCCAGGCCGTCTGGGCCACAGAATCCGTGGAATAGGCCGCCACGTTTCGCACGATGACGCCCCGCTGCTCGCAGAGTTTGACGTCAATGTTGTTGATGCCCGTTCCGGCCTCGCAGATGAGCCGGAGCTTGGGGGCGGCATCCAGAAAAGCCTGGTCCACAATTACTTTGTTAATACAGGCCACGTCGGCATCCCGTACCCTTTCACGGGCCTCCTGGGCCGTGGAAGTGGGATAGCAGACCAGTTCACCAAGAGCAGCCATTTCTTCCAAGGAGGCGTCTCCCATGGAGATGGAATCTAAAAAGACAATTTTCATGATTACAAAAATAATAGAAAATTTGTATATTTGACACCACTAATGGCCAGTGTTAAGGAAATATTGGGCAAGATAGACCCCCAAGCCCCTTATTCCATGGTGCCTCCGTGCGGGATTATTGTGTGTTGGCTCTCCAGTTTCTGAAGGGGGAAGCGGACTTTGCCCGCTATTTCCAAAGCGCCCTTCCCAGTCCCTTCGCAACTATGGATAAGGAAATATCGGCCCAAAGCTGCGCCGCAGAAAGGTATTGCACGCAGCTTTACAAGCCCTCCGAGGAGGCTCGTCTGGCCGATGTCATTGCAGATCTGGCCTTTGCCCAGGCGGAACGGCTTACCCTTGTGACGCCTTCCAATCCCCAGGCCGACGACCGGGAGCGTGCCATGGTGTATATCGTAGGTGTATATACGCTGATGGCCCTGGCGCTCCATGACCGAACAGACTTTGCCGTACTGTTTCTGGAGGCCTGGGCCAACTTCAATGCATTTGCCAGCGCCCGGGTGATCCGCCGTCATTACGACCGCAGCTGGAACAGCCGCTACGAATCGCTCTTTTATCCGCTGGGTTAGTTACTGTGTCTTGATGCTGGCTGCGCCGGATTTGTGCTTCTCTATCTGAGGGCAATCCAGTTGGCCGGCATTGATATAACCTGCACCGGATACGCTCAGGCTGGCATAGCCCGCCTTGCCGGAGAGGTGAGCATCGCCGGCACCGCTGATGTTCACATACAGTTTCTCCACATCCAGTCCCTCTGCATCCAAGTCTCCGGCGCCGCTCACGGAATAGGTGAGGCAGGGGACTTTGATGTCCTTCATGTCGCAGTCGCCGGCACCGCTGATGGAGACGGTCAAATCTTCGGTGGAGTTGATGCAGGACAGGTCAACGTCAGCCGCACCGCTCACCTGGAGGCTCTTAAGAATCTTGGAGCCAACGAAAATCTCAAATTCTTTGGCCTTGATCTGTACCTTGTCTTTGGTTTTGAGGGTCAGTGTTCCGTCTTCCACCTTGAAATCCAAGTAGTCGAACACTTCCGCATTGGCTTTTACCCTCACGTACGCATCGGCGGACTGGACATACTTGAGGTCGGCCTGGCCGCTCACGGCAATCTTGTCAAAACCGCTGAGGCTGTCTATCAGGCGGTCATCCACCTCGCCTTTGCAGACAACGCTTTTGTTGCCGCCAAATCCCTGGCCCAGGTTAATGGAGAATGTGCAGCCGGTAAAAAAGGCCACAACGCTCAACGCAATCAGAAATTTTTTCATGGTTCTTATTT
>CAJOMB010000109.1 GCA_905235615.1 uncultured Bacteroidales bacterium
ACCACCAGGCGGTCCACCCGGGCGGCGGCTTGCTCCAGCAAGTACTGATGCCCCAGGGTGAAGGGATTGGCATTCATCACCACCACGCCGGTGGCGTCATGCCCGGTCGGAGCCGGGCATGACGAAAGACTCGCCCGGCAGGACGCTAAATAGCGCTCCAGGCCCCGGCCGTTTTCCATCAGGATGGCTAACGGGGCACGGGCAATGACATGGAAGCCCAGGCTTTCAAAGATGCCCTGGTTCTCCGGCTTGGTAAAGAGTTTCAGCTCCGTTATCCCGCAGGAGGCAGCCTGTGAAATGAGATGGGAAACCACGGGGGCCACCAAGCCCTCGCTTCGGGCTTCCGGGGCAACGGCAATGCATTTGATGATGTCTCCGGACAAACCGGCACCGGCCAGAATATGGCCCTCAGTGTCTTCTACGACAGAATACGAATCCAATGCTTCCATACGGAGGCCATTCTCTCCGAGGAAGCGCTCCACCCGATGGCGGAAAGAAGGAACGCTCAAAGGCAGTTCCTGTATGGACAGGTTTTCGTAGTGTTGCATCATCCAACAGGCTTTCCAATACTCCCGGTTCCGCCTGTAAGGGAATCACAGTACAAATGTAACACTATCTTCTCAGACTCGCAATAACTGCTTACCATCTGCTCAATTTTGGCCAGCAATTCCGCTTGCGAGTGCGTTTTGGCGCGCATGCAGTAACGGACTTCGTTATCGCAAAGGAGGCAGCGCCGGGGAGGAAGGCCGATGGACGCCCGGTCAAGGAGATGCCCGGTCTCCATGACGTCGATGTCCATCAATCGGCCCAAAGGGTGCGTATCTTCGATTTCGCAGCACAGACGCTTGACCAGCATTGCGGGCAGCGGAACCAGCAGATAGGCCTCGTAGCCGGTTTCCAGGTCACGCACCTGCGTGAAGTGCGCCACGCTGCCGAATTTATCCAGCAAAGCAGCCAGCCCGGCCCCGCCAACAACGAGCGAAGCGGCGCAGCGCTTCTGAGGCCCCGGAAACTGCACGGTAAGGCAAATGAGCGTATCTCCGGGATGGGAAGCCAACAGTTCCTTCTGATGACGGCAACGGGCATCCCGGCTCTCCAATAACTGTTCCAGGCTAATGCTCATTGTTCTTCTCCAGCATTTTGGCTACGATACTCCCCTTCTCCAGTTTTATCTCAAGTCCGCGAAGCATACGCTCCGCACCCGGAGATACCCAGAGATGGATTTCTTTTCCGCTCTTGTTCTCCAGCAGCCCTCGGCCCTCTATTTCCAACAAATAATGGAAGCCACTTTCTTCCTCCCCAAAAGCAGCATCTTCTCCCACGTAGCTCAAATGGGCAAGCTCGGCCGATGAGCCAAACAACAGTTGCACCGCCATGGGTTCCCCTTGAAGGGATGCAGGGTCCAGGCTACGGACATATAAAGAAAAGGAAGCGACATCCAGCGTAAGCAGGCCATTCTTGGGATAAAGCTTCCTGACGGGCTCCGGGGTATTTTCTATCTGCAATACAGACTCCACCTCGTTATCTCCGTAAATGAACTCCAGCTGATGCTTTTTCCCTTTTTTGACATGCGGGAAGGAATAGTAGTACGGGGACAAATCTTCCTTGGAGAGTACAAGGTCCACTTTGTATTCGCTACGGAGAAAGAGCTTGAACACATTCGCCGCCTGCACGGAGAAGCCGGCAGCATAGGCGGTATCCCCCTTCCACTCCGTGTCGGACATGGTAAGCGTTGCCGTGGCCATCTTGGCACGAAGGCTTCCCCGGATATACTGAATCTTATATTGAACTTTCCCTTGGGTCCATCCCGATGTTCCCCTCCCTTGCGGTGCGAATGACAGCAAGGGCAGCAAGGCCAGAAAACACACCAACTTTCTCATCGCCGGGACTACTGCTTGCTGCGGTAGATGCTGTCCATGGAGACATTGCCCCAGGACGGGAGGGTGGCGTCGGATATGAGGGCATCAATGGTGCGGGCCCTGCCCAGCATCACGTCCTGTTCCAGGAGGAATTGATCCGAGGCCTTGAGCGCACCGTCGAGGCCCTTTCCCACCTGATAACCTTTCATGCCTATGCGGTAGTCGATGGACACGCCGCCAAAGACAAACAGTACAGTGGGTTTGACATGGCCCTCGAAAGTGGTCTCGGAGCCCGGAGCCGGTGCATACACATCCAGATACAGGTCCAGCGTGTCGCGCGTAGCAAACTTATAAGTCTGCTGCGCCCAAGCAGGAGCAGCAAACAGAAGAGCAAACAAAATGGGGAGAATTTTGTGCATGGAATTTATTTTATGTTATAAATTTTGTCCAGGACAGAGCCGTCGCGGTTCATCACCACGCCCACCACCTTGTCTCCGAAAGGAAGCGGGTCCGGCGTGCCGATAATGGAGCTTGCCTTGGCAGCCAGTTCCTTGATATCCACTACCTTGAGGCCGGCCGCCTTCAGCTTTTCTGCGATTTCCGGCCGAAGCGGATTCACGGCGATTCCGTATTCCGTCACCACCACATCCACAGACTTGCCGGGCGTGATGAGGGTGGTTACCTTGGGCACCACGCAAGGGATGCGGCCACGCAGCAGCGGGCACACAATAATGCTCAGGGCACTGTCTGCAGCCGTGTCCTGGTGACCGCCAATGGCGCCGCGGATGATGCCGTCCGAGCCCACCAACACGTTCACATTGAAGTTGGTGTCCACCTCCAAGGCGCTCAGAATCACGATATCCAGAGCGTGCGTGGCACTTCCCAAATGCTGCCCTGAAGCATATTCCACGGCCGATACTTCCTGATGGAGCGGATCACCTGCGATGGATTCCGCCGCCACCTTGTCAAAGGACTGCACGTCAATCAGTTTGCCGATAAGGCCCTCCTCATGCAGCTTCACCATATGGGCCGTGATGCCGCCCAGGGCGAAGGAAGCCTTGATACCCCGCCTGATCATCTCTTCCCGGATGTATTTGACGGCCGCCAGGGAGGCGCCGCCGGTACCTGTCTGGATGCTGAAGCCATCCTCGAAGTAACCGGAATTGATAATCACTTTGGCAGCCTGTTTGGCCAGCAGGATATCCCTGGGGTTCTTGGAATCCCGGATGGCGCCAGCGGCAATCTTGGAGCTGTCGCCCACGGAATCCACTACTACAACCGATTCAACGTCTGCGGCCGATATGCTCTGCGGCATATTGGGATAGGCCACCAGGTCATCGGTAATCACCACCACATGCTTGGCATAGCGGGCATCCGGAAGGGCATAACCCAAGGAGCCGCAGATGCTTTTGGCGTTCTCGCTGCGGGGCACGCCACAGGCATTCCCCAGTTCATCGCAGGCCGATGCACCCAGGAAAGCCACATCAATCTTGAGCTCTCCCTTGGCAATGGCGCTGCCGCGGCCCCCGTGCGAACGGAAGACCACCGGCTCCTTCAGCAGACCGTGGGAGATGGCATCGGCCAGTTCTCCGCGAAGACCGGAAGTGGAAATGCCGGTAATGACACCGCTTTTGATATGCTCAATCAGCGGTTTATGGACATCGGAGAGGCTGGAGGCGGCCAGTTTGAGGTCTTTGAAGCCCATTTCGGCCAGCTTGTCCACAACCAGATTCACCACCTTGTCACCGCCACGGAAATGGTGGTGGAAGCTGACGGTCATACCGTCCTTGAGGCCGGAACGCCTGATGGCCTCTTCCAGGCTAACTACTTTGCTGTTTCTCATAGGGCTTCCTCCTCAGAAATAACACCGGCGGCAACGGCCAGGGCGATGGTACGCTCTGCCCGCAGGACCACCGGACGGTCCACCATCTTACCGTTCACGGCAATGACGCCGGAACCCTTGGCCTGGGCCTCCCTGATGGCGGCCACCACGGCGCGGGCCTTGTTGATTTCCTTCTCCGTAGGCGTGAATACGCTGTTCACCACCTCTATCTGACGCGGGTTGATAATGGATTTCCCGTCAAAGCCCAGCGTCTTGATGAGCTCCACTTCTTTCCGGAAGGTTTCCATGTCGTCCAGATTAGAATAGACGGTATCAAAGCAGCAGATGCCGGCAGCACGGGCGGCCACCACAATCTGCTCCCGGGCCAGCAGCAGTTCCGCGCCGCCCGGCGTGCGGTTGGTCTTGAGGTTGGCGCTGTAGTCTTCGGCCCCAAGGGCTATTCCCATCATGCGGGGAGAGGCCGTGGCAATGGCATAGGCATTCACAATGCCCAGGGCGCTCTCGATGGCAGCCATAATCTTGGTCTCCCCCACCCGGCCAATCTCGGTTTCCACCTGGAGGATGGCTTCCTCCAGCTCACGGACTTCGTCGGCCGTTTCCGTCTTGGGCATGCGAATCACGTCCACGCCGGCCTTCACAACGGCTTCCACGTCCTTCTTTCCGTAGGGCGTATTGAGCGGGTTAATCCGCACCACCATTTCCGTAGTACCGTAGTCGATGGTTTTGAGGGCGTTATATACCAGTAGCCGGGCGGCGTCCTTTTCCGCCATGGTCACGGAGTCTTCCAGGTCCAGCATGATGCTGTCCGGGCCGTAGATATGGGCATCGGCCATCATTCCGGGATTGTTGCCCGGAACGAACATCATGGTTCTCCTCAGTCTTTCCATACGTCTTTTCCCGTTGCCCGGACAGCTGCGGCGGTAACCCGTGCCCGGATGGTACAATCCAATGCGCCCTTGTCGATGGCCTCCACACGGGCATCCTTGATGCCCAGGCCTTCGAGGGTCTCTACAATGACGGCCTTGATCTGACGGCCGAACTGGGCGGCCACAGAGCTCTGCAGTTCCACCTGCAGCCCTTCCGAAGGGCCGATGGTGACCATGATGTCACCGCTTTCCAATGTTCCAGCTACTGCTTGTTTCATTCGACCAGATAGATTCTTCACTTCGTTCAGAATGACAGGACTTCGTTCAGAATGACAGGACTTCGTTCAGAATGACAGGACTTCGTTCAGAATGACAGGACTTCGTTCAGAGTGAAAGGTGGGTGTCATTCTGAGGCATGTCATCCTGAGCAACGCGAAGGATCTGCCGAAGAATCTGCTGACCAGCATTATTTTATCCTTGATGTGCGGGCCGTAAGAGGTCCAGCACTACTTTTACGGGGTTGAAGGTTTCAATGGGAACTTCCACGAAGAGGGTGTTCCAGTCACTCATGGCGCCGTTCCACAGAGGCAGTTCCAGGGCCTTGAGTTCGCGGCCCTCATAGCTCTTGGAGCTCATGAAACCGGCCTCCTGATCTACATAATTCAGCAGATCGAAGTGCTTACCCTTGTAGTCATTGAGGCAGCACACCAGGTCTACCGGGTTGAAGTGCGTGGCCTGGGACATGGCCTTCATGGCACCGGCATCCTCCTTGTTGATCTGGACGCTCTCCAGAATCTGCAGGCTGGTGCAGCCGTCCTTTCCGGCAATCACATAAGGGCCGCCACCGGGCTCTCCCTCGTTCTTCACCATGCCGCATACGCGGATGGGCCGGTTCAGCTTGGCGCGGAGCATCTGCACCCGCTCGGCCTCGGAATGGGCCAACGGCATCTGGATGCACAGTTCCTTGTCCAAGAAGTTCTCAATCTCATTGCAAAGCGACACGGAAGGATTCTCGTCCAGCTTTCTCAGGTAATCAAAAATCCTGTCTCTGAGCTGCAGGGCCACACCCATCAGCACCTGCTTGTACTCTGCGGTAACGGGCAGGAGCTTCTCGTGCGCCACATTGTCTATATTCTTGATGCTCACCAGCTCATCGGCCACCTTGTTCAGGTTGTAGATGAGGGCGCCGTGTCCGGCGGGGCGGAACAACAGGGAGCCGTCGGCCTTGCGGAAAGGCTTGTTGTCCGGAGTGACGGCGATGGTGTCCGTGGCCTTGTCCTGGAAGGTGAAGCTGATGTTGTATTGGACACCGTATTTCTTCTCATAGTCCTCCTTGATGGCGCCGATAGCCTCCTCAAACAGCGACTGGTGCTCCGGAGAAATGGTAACGGTGAGATTGCAGGTACCGTCGGCATTACGCATGTATTCCTGCGCCTCCACCAGATGTTCGGCGATGGCCGTACGCACCTCGTCCGGATACCGGTGGAATTTCAGGACGCCCTTGGGCTTGCTGCCATAGGCCAGCCCGTCTTCTTTCAGCAGCTTCTTCAGCGTCTGGAGCCGATCATCCCGGCTGTCTTCGGGAGTGCCGAAGATTTCCGGCGTATAGAAGGCGAAATCCTTGATACGGGCGGCCAGTTTGGCACCAGGCGCATCGGAAGACAGGTCTTTCCCCTCTTCCAGATCGGCCAGGCCCTGGAACATGTCCTTGAACATGCGGGAGGCGGCGCCGGAGGCAGGGACAAACTTGCTCTTTCCGTTCACATCGGCCTTTTTGTAATAATCTACCGCGGCTTTGACGGCCTGGGAATCCAGAACCTTGATGCCCCTTTCAGGGGTGGCGGGCCCTACGATCTTCATCCAGGGGAAGCCGTTTTTGAAATGCTCAATCTGCTGTTTTACCTGACGGAGGGTAGCGCCTCTGTCCAGGATTTGCTGTTGGTCGGTTTGGCTGAACATGGTGTTATAGTGGTTATCAATATAAAATTCTCGCCTGTAATTGTATTCGCTGCGCAGCTTTTCAAAAGAGTCGGGGGCGCTGCGGAAGAGGAAGTCGTCCGTAAAAATAGGATAGTTGTACTGCATCACAGCGGCGATTTCTCCCTGGGAGCGCCCCCAGAGGTCCAGCGTGGTGGGCGAAAGCGCCTCGTCCTCCAAAGCCGGGCGGAAATCCATCAGCTCCCCTATCCCGTAGTGTCTTGCAAAGGCCTGCACCGCCATGGCCGTTCCATTCTGCTTACCCTGATAGGAATAGCCGGCAATGTGCGGGGTGGCTATATCACACAGCTCTATCAGGTTGGTGTTCACTTGGGGTTCATTGCACCAGGTATCCAGTACGAGGGCCCCCAGTTTGGGACGCGCATGGATCAGGGCCTGCTCATCCACCACCTCCCCGCGGGCGGCATTGATGAAGATGGCGCCCGGACGGATTTTTTCGAAGAAGTCCTCCCCCGCCATGCCGCGGGTGGTCTCGTCCAAAGGGACATGCAGCGTCACCACCGTAGCTTTCTCCAGGAGGTTCATCTAAGGGGACGAAGCCATCGGCCCCTTCTTTCTCGGCCCTGGGAGGGTCGCACAAAAGGACCTTCAAGCCCAGCGTCCGTGCCATATATTCCACCTTCTTTCCCACATGCCCTACGCCGATGATGCCGATGACGGCTTCATCCAGCTTGATGGCCCGGCGGGAGGCAATGCCATAGAGGGCGGAAAAGACGTAATCCGCCACAGCGGCGGCATTGCAGCCCTCGGCATTCTGTACTTCTATTCCATGCGCTTTGCACCAGGGCACATCCACATGGTCCAGGCCTATCGTGGCGCTGGCAATCAACTGCACCCGCGTACCTGCAAGAGACTGTTCGTTGCACTTGGTACGTGTGCGGATGACTACGGCATCGGCCTCCATCATGGCCTCGCGGTCTATGGCCCGCCCGTCCATATAGACAACCTCTGCATAAGGCTCCAGGACACCCTTCAGGAAGGGGATGTTGGTATCTGCTACTACTTTCATCTTTATCTTACAAATATAGCTATTTTCTGCCAATCTCTGCTAATTTTTGTATCTTTGCGCCCGCATATTGTATGTGGCTCATCCTTTCATTCCTGTCGGCCGCTCTGCTGGGCTGCTATGATTCCTGCAAGAAGCTTTCCCTGCGGGACAATGCCGTGATTCCGGTCCTGTTCCTGAATACGCTCATCTCCACCATTCTGCTGAGTCCCCTGCTCTTCCATACAGGCTTCGGAAGCTGGGAAATCCAACGCTGGATTCTCCTCAAGAGCGTCATCGTACTGTCCTCCTGGCTGGCCGGCTATTTTGCCATGAAGCACCTGCCGCTCACCCTGGTGGGGCCGCTCAATGCCACCCGGCCCGTCCTGGTGCTGCTGGGAGCCGTGCTGGTCTTCGGAGAAAGGCTGAATCTGCTGCAAAGCATAGGCGTGGGCGTGGCCATCCTGGCCTATTTCCTTATGCGTATCTCCAGCAAGAAGGAAGGCATCTACTTCCATACCAACCGCTGGATCTGGTGCCTGATTGCCGCCGTGTTGCTGGGCGCCCTCAGCGGCCTGTACGACAAATTCCTGATGTCGCCGGACAGCGGCCTGGGACTGGATAACCTGCAGGTTCTGAGCTGGTACACCCTCTATCAGCTCATTTTCATGAACCTGATTCTGGGCTTCACCTGGATTCCTGCCCGCCAGAGAGGCGTGGTCTTTGAATGGCGCTGGAGCATTCCCCTCATCAGCCTTTTCCTCTGTCTGGCCGATTTCGCCTACCTCCGCGCCCTCGCCCAGCCCGGCGCCCTCATCTCCGTCATCTCCATGATCCGCCGCGGCAGCGTCCTGGTGAGCTTCCTGATCGGCGCTTTCCTTCTCAAAGAGCAGAACATCAAAGCCAAAGCCTTTGACCTGGCGCTGGTCTTCATCAGCATGATCCTGCTTTATTTAGGTTCGAAGTAATTACTGGAGTGCACGCAGGCGGACGTCTATTCCGGGCAGTTGCATCGGCAGGCCGCTGATGTCCGTCTGGCTGAAGTGATACGGAATAAGCACCTTGGGCTGAATCACCTGTGCAGCATGGACGCACTGCTCCACCGTCATTGCCATTTTTTTGAAAAAAATTGAAAAAACATTTGTAAATCCCAAAAAAGTGCGTACCTTTGCAAACCACAAACAACACGGGGTATTAGCTCAGTTGGTAGAGCGTTTGAATGGCATTCAAAAGGTCAGGAGTTCGATTCTCCTATGCTCCACTCCAAACTACTGTAAATCAGCAAGTTACAAGGTCTCTAAGCAACACTTAGGGACCTTAATTTTTTGTGTTTTTAGGCAAAAGAACAAGCTTTTTTCGGGCGTCTTTGGGGTTTTGTTTTCGAAATGTTTTCGAAAAATTTAAACCTTAAAGCTATGTGTATCAACGGAATTGCCACCATCGAACAAAAAACCGTAGCCGGCGGGATGATAAAGCCGAAATTTTTGTTAAAATCGACCCGCTTGTCAAGGACTTGATAAAAGAATATCGTGCTACCAAGTCAAAACTTGCTTTCAGCTTCAGCGAGCGCTATTCCTCGTACCAAATATTCGGGGAAAATGTTAACGAAGGACTGGCAAAGTTTTGTACGCGTATTGGTTATTCCGGGAAAGTAACACTTTACGGGGCCAGGCATTCCTGGGCCAGTATTGCCTACAAAGCGGGTGTCGAGAAGGGCCTCATTAATGACGGGCTCTGCCATGTGGATAAAACCATGAAGGTGACGGATATCTATATAAATAAGGACTGGTCAGTGCTTTGGAAAGCCAATATGTATGGGTTAGCTCGTATGTCTGCTATGCGGCGCGAAAGCTGGCGTACATCCCTGCAGGCCAGCTTTCGTCTCATCTCACGATGCAATTGCTTGCCATGTGTGGTGATGTTTCCAAAAATTTCGTTCTGCAAAGCTACAATGGCATTTTGTCAGTTTTTGACAATGGCCCCGAAAAATATGCTAAATTTCGTCAAGTGAGAGAAAATTCTTAAATTTGCGTACAGAAAAGCAAACACTCACATAGTGTAAGACATACACAAGCGTTTACGCTTTTGAACCGGTGATAAATCCTACCACGATTCTCAAAGCCCCGGGGTCAACGGTGATAAGCGCCTGCACAGTTAGGTGCAGGTGTTTATTCGTCCGTACGGGGCTCCGTGGTAGGTTCGCCGAAGGATGAATGTAGCCTGCACCTTTTTTATGGTCTGCAGCGATATACAGCAGGTTGCCTCTTCCTTGCAGGGGATCTGGGCAATCTGCACGGGGCAGGCCTACTCGAGGGGCTTGCCCTTTTTAGGCTACGCCCTAATACTTCAGCTGATTGATCTTCTGGTTCAGTTCGCGCAACTTGCCGATAAGGTCATCAAAGGACGGAGAGGTTCCGTATATCATGGACTCTTGCATAGAACGGTAATCCTCTTTCCAAAGATTCGCTACAGAGTCCGGAGGAATGATATTCAGCGTCTGCGGAAGCAATGTACTGTAATCAAAGCCACGCAGGCCGATAAATACCCGCCTATGCTCTATAACGGAAAGATACAATTCGCGGTTCATGATAGCCTCTTCGGCGATGGGAGTATCCATAATCTGCCCTACGTCGTACAGATGCCTGGACATCCGCGTAGTTCTGATATCTGCTGTTGGCTTCGCGAATTCCTCATGAAGGAGAAACAGCTTCTCAAGGAAGGTTCTTTGCGCAATGACAGCCCTGACTTCAAACTTCGGCTCTGTGAATGGTGCGGCTGGATAAACATCGTCCACATATGATTGAAGCGCAACCTTCTCTACGGGTTCACTCATTGAGCGGCCACTGACTTCGATAATCACTTTGGGCCGGATGTACGGATTGTTGTTAAACACCGGAGAATACTCAACTTCGATTATTTCCGGGTCGGTCGTGGATATTGGAGTTATATTGACCTGTACCTTGAACCTGTCTTCGCGGATTCCATCTGCGACCAACTGGCGCGCGAGGTCGAACTGCAACTTCTCACGGACAGGCTCTCCGTAATTTGTCACTGATTTGGGTCCTGGACAATTGTCCGCCAAAGCCAAGGAATTCCCGGTCTACGGCTATGTCAATGTCTTCTGACATACGTTCCACCAAGTGCCAGCACTTGCTGAGATTGGTACCGCCTTTGAAGGACAGATGTTCGGCATAAGGCAGTGAAAACAATGCACGCAGAATAGTCGTTACCCACCAGTCTTTTTCAATAATCTGGAGGTCCATTCCCGTTTCTGCCTGTACGCGGCGGAGGATATCCTGCCTGTCTTCAATGGTCAAATCAATGAATTTCATTATTCGCTCAGTGCTTTGCGCACCCAGATAGGTGCAAGTGATACATCATGTTTAAAATCCTCCTCAGACACCTCGCCCAAGTGGCTTTTTATCTGCTTTATCTGCTCCTGAGAGATGTTCCCTTCTCCAATTTCCCGCATAGCGGTAACAATCAGCGCCATCAGTTTGGAATTGTATGCAAAGGTTCTCATCTCTGATGTATGTTTGAAGAGTATGCCGCGTCCTTTTCCGATGGTAACGCGCCTCGGCGAACCATCGGTGATAAACACTACATTCCCGGGAATCTGCGTTGTAAGTCCCAGCTGATACAGCGCAAAAGCTCCCGAAGGAGCAATCCTGACTCTATCCCTCGTTGCAATCCCTTCTGCAATCTCTTCTATGGAAGGAGGAATCGTCCCGCCACCCCATTTCGTGTCTATCCTGGGATAACAGTAGATGCCCTGTGCAACCCGCAGAAGGATTCCCGTCTCACAGAGGCGCACAAGCGCCGATCTTACGGCATCTGAACTGCCGTATTCGCTGAATGAGTCAGGAAAGAAGAGCGTCCCTCTGTCTGAATTCTCTACGATATTCTTTATCTGGATATAGGTGCTGTTGTTTGCCATATCACTATGTTTTGCCACAAATTTATGACAAATTTGTGGCAAAACCAAGTTTACAGCTACGGGAACATTGAAGAACTCCTTTATTTCAACGAGTTCAATCTTGGTGGACTCGTCAAGAATCTGTCTGAATGTATAGTCGGGTGTTTTCATTTCTATGTCTATCTTATTTCTTTGCCGAATGGGAATACGGAACTGAGGGCCATCTTGAAATGCTGCAGGCCCCAGGGAATTCCTACGATGGTGATACAGAAGATGAGACCGCAGACGAGGTGGATGAGGGCTATCTCCCACCAGCCCCTTACTTGCCGGCTATTTTGGATGAGAAACAGCGCTTCAGAAAGATTGGCAATTACCTTACCAAATTGAAGAGCAATGGGAAAATCCACCTTGGCCCCGGGAAAGTATGGATGCCCGGTCCTGAAAAATAAGAGAACACAAAGAGAAATTTAAGAGAACTTTCAGCGAAAATCCACAAGAGAAATGCGGGGATAATGCGTTAGACGCAGTTCAGTGGCCGATTTGTCCTCGAAAAAATGAGAGAACTTTAAGAGAAGTTTAAGCGAAATTCGCTAAAAAAAATAAGCGAACGTGCCAAGAGGCGACGCTGCCGAGGGTGGGGGTACTGGGGTGTTTCATTACTTGTTCTTTGTGTCAATGCAAATGGTTACGGGGCCGTCGTTTACAAGTGCCACCTTCATGTCCGCGCCGAATTCACCGGTGCCCACCGGGCGGCCGAGGGCGGCGGAAAGCGCAGCGCAGAACTGCTCATAGAGCGGAATCGCCAGTTCGTGCCCTGCAGCGCCGATGTAGGAAGGACGGTTGCCTTTCCTGGTGGAGGCCATCAGCGTGAACTGGCTCACCACCAGCGCCTCGCCGTTAACCTCCATCACGCTGCGGTTCATTACGCCCGCATCATCGTTAAAGATACGCATTCCGGCAATCTTCCTGACCAGCCAGTCAACGTCCTCCTGGCTATCCTCATGGCCGATGCCGAGGAGTATCAGCAGGCCTGGGCCGATGGACGATTTGACGATTCCGTCGATAGTGACGGAAGCGGAAGAGACTCTCTGGATGACGGCACGCATGATTTCAAGTCTGTAATTGTCGGAAGTTTTTCTAAATCGCCAATTCCTGCCTCCGCACGGCCTCCAGATAGAACTCCCTGCGCTGATTCTGCGTGATGGAATAGCGAAGCAGCCGGGAGCCGGGTTTCAGGCCGTCGTCCAGGTTGCAGACAAAGAGGTCGTCCACATCGGCCAGGTAAAGCCTGTTATAGCGTATGTCCAGATACTTTTGCAAGGATATGGTATAGTCCATGGCCTTGACGGCCTCTGGCTCACGAAGATTCTCGCGGGAAAACACGAAAAGCCCCATTTTGTCGTAGCGGCCATAGAATCCGTTGCCCACCTTGGATACCTTGCTTTCGAGGATCCGACGAAGCGGAAGGGCCATGGACCAGTAGGACAGTTCCTTTACGCCGATGTACTTGCCTTCGTGAAGGCCGAATCCATAGCCGTACTCCAGAATCTGGTCTATCTCTGTATCCTGGCCGGCCGGGGTTATTCCGGCAACGTCTTTCAGCAGTTCCAGATGGGCGTTCTTGCTCTCTTCCATGGCGCGTGTAACTTCAATTGTAAAAAGCAAATTTATTTTCCCCATTTTTCGGAAAAAAGAGTTTCCCCGCTTTTCGGAAGTCTGATGGGACGGCTGCTGGTGTGAACCGTCACATTC
>CAJOMB010000110.1 GCA_905235615.1 uncultured Bacteroidales bacterium
ATCTTCTGGGCCACCTGCTCGTTGCCCTGAACGCCCATAAAGTCCTGGGCGTGTGGGCCGTAGGCGAAGATGGGAACGGGGATGGCGGTGTGCCAGTCGCTCACATGCACGCCTTCCACCTTTCCCTCGGAGGGGTTGCCGCCCCAGATGGCCAGGCCGGAGGTCTCGTGATCGGCCGATATCACCACCAGTGTGTTGCCGTCCTCATCGGCAAATTTGATGGCCTCGGCGATGGCCTTGTCAAAGTCTAACAGCTCCTTCACGGCGCTGGGGAAGTCGTTGGCGTGGCAGGCCTTGTCTATGCGGGCGCCTTCCACCATGAGGAAGAAGCCTTTGCCCTCCTGAGTGCGGGCGTCTAAGAAGTCGATGGCCTCACGGGTGGCCTTGGGCAGAAAGTCCGTACGGCCTTTCACAATGTAGCCCGTTTCCACAGCGGGAGGCAGGACGCCCAGGCGATCGGCCGTTTTTACGGCAGGGTCGTCCAAGGAAGACACCACGGTGAAGGCCTTCTTGATGGCTTTTTGGGTAGTCTCGGGGCGTTTCTCAAACACCTCCTTGCTGCCGGCGGCGAAGTACTTCAGGACAGAGGCAGGGATATCGGCCCAAATTTCGTCAGTCATGCCGCGGTTCTCCTGATGGGCAAAGAAGCTGGCGGGGGTGGCGCCGTTGAGGTCGTCAGTGGAAACCACGCCGGAGATGACGCCGTTTTTTATCACGCGCTCGGGAATGTTGGCGATGGGACGCTTCTGCAGGTCCACACCCACGGCGTAGTTATAAGTCTTTTCACCAGTGCCATAGGCGGTACCGGAAGCGGCACTGTCCGTGGTGAAGTCTGTGGCGCTGCGGGTGGTAACCCAACCCATGTGCTTGAGATTGAAGTAGGTAAGATCTTCGTTGTTGGCAAAGTATCCGGCCGATATCTGGGCCAGGCCGGTGCCGTCGCCAATCATGAGAATCACGTTCTTGGGCGTGTAGGAGGCTCCGTCGGAGGAATAGGTGGGATGATAGGAGCCCTGGTAGGGGACGTTCTCGATTTCACCTTTGACAATTTTCTGGCCCTGGGCCTGGAAGGTGACGGCCGCAGCCATCACAAAGAGGATAAGCTTTTTCATATCGTATAAGTATTTATTGTTCATCAATGCCGATGGCGTGGAAAGAATCGGCCACCAGGTGGGTCTTCATTTTCTTCTGGGCACCCTTCATGAGCCAGAAGCACAGAAGCAGGATGGCGATGGCAATGACGCCGCCCAGTTCCGGAGTCACTTCCTGGGTCATGGCAATCCAGTCATACACGCCGTGCAGCAGCACCGGATACAGCCACATCTTGATGCCGGCGCCCGGAGCGCGGTAACGGTCGAAGTAATGGAGGGAGAAGTAATAGCCCATCACCACGGCAAAGCCGAAGTGGGCGGGAATGGCGGTGATGGAGCGGCCCAGGCCCACGGTAACCCACTGCGAGCCGGCACCCAGGAGGTACTGGATGTTCTCGAAGGAAGCGAAGCCCAGCCCTACGCAGGCCGCGTACACAATGCCGTCCATGCGCTCGTCAAAGTCCTTGCACTTTCTGAGGAAGAGCCACAGCAACACCAGCTTGGCCGTTTCTTCCGGAATGGCCGCTCCGAAGAACGCCGTACGGAAGGCGTCTCCCACGGAATGGATTTCCTGCGGGAAAAGGCCCAGGTTCATAAAGGGAACGGAGATAAAAAGGGAGGCGTATACGGACAGGCCACCATAGAAGAAAGCCTTCACCAGATTCTTTACCGGTTCCGGCTGCAGACGGTCCTGCTGATAGACATAATAAAGCAGAATGAGGGGCGGCAACACCGCCAAAGCTAATACATGCAGCATAGTGTCAAAAATGTTTTGCAAGGTAGCAATAAAATTTGTCAATTCAAATTAAATTACTACCTTTGCAATCCTTTCGGGCGGTTAGCTCAGCTGGTTCAGAGCACCTGCCTTACAAGCAGGGGGTCACTGGTTCGAATCCAGTACCGCCCACTCTTGAGGGGGCTCTGCCCCTTATTATTCCCCGACGCTCCCGGCCTATAAGTCCTTCAGACACGACCTCAGCTTGGCACTCTGATGAGTGCCGTTTTTGTACCCTTGGCCTGCCCGTAACCGTGTGAGGTGTCCCAAAAACAGGGACACCTCTACCAAAATCGGCCATTTTTGCGGGAGGTGTCCCAAAAACAGGGACACCTCACACACTTGCCGTCATAACACCTGTGTCCTCACAGTTGCCTTGATCGCTAAGCCCTTGGCCAATAGCACGTTATACACAATTCCTCGTTCAAAAATCGAACGAGGACTATACTACAAGTTGATGACAATCAACTACTTAGCTGTCAAGGTTAAAGTGGCGTTTATGGCCAACGGCTGACAAGCGGGGCGCGGTAGGCGGAGTTGGCACGGTAGTGGGGCGCGTAGAGGGACTCTATCACGGCCACGGGGGCCACAAAGCGGCCGGCCTGGGTCACGAAGAACTCCTCGGAGAGCACGGTGTCCTCTTCCGGGTAGGAATCAAAGTAGAATTCCGTGGCCGAGGCCTTCACATGCCGATACCCATAGGGCGTAAAACTCCAGACACGACCGGTCCCGAGCGGCCGCAGGAAGCCGCCGCCCACCGGGCCGGAAAGCTGCTGCACCGGGCTCAGGGACGCCTCGCGGGAGGCCGTGAGCCGCACGAAGCTGCGGTTCTCCCCGTTCCAGATCCTGTACTTCACCTCTACCTTGTCCCCCACCTTCACCGAATCGCCGGGCAGAATTTCCTCGCCGTTCCGGTAGAAGCGCCGCTCTAACGAGAAGCCGTTCCCGGCCGCCTGAATTTGCTTGAAAGAAACCTCATAGCTGGCCGAGAGAGCCAACACCCTTGTACTCAAAACGGCCTCGGATCCATCCAAAACCGCGGTAATGGCGTCGATGAACGAAGGCGAAGCGTCCCACTTCTGCGTCTCTTTCTGCAGCATGAGCCAAAGGCGGATGCCGTCGGCGATAACGGCAGGAGATTCCCGATCGGAGTCGGGAATGACGGAGGTGGCGAGGAGCTGGCACAGGAGAGCGTGGGCATAGGCCTCGTCTTCCAGCAGACCACGGAAGGGCATCACCGCATTGGGATAGTACCAGCCGCCGTCCCGGTGCTCAACGGCATATTCCAGAAGGGAAAGCGCATCGGCCCGGGCCGATTTCTCCAACTTGGAGCTGAGGCTGATGCCCCAGGCCTTGGCCAGCGCCTTGCCCTCCGCGGAGGAGGAAAGGCTCCGGAGTGTCAGCAGCCGGCGGGCCTTGGAGAGAATCTGCCCCTGAAGCCCGCGGTCCTCCTTGGCAGAAGGCGTCAAATAGCTCCTGGCATTTTTCCGGAACTCCGAAAGCCGCTTCTTTTCAGCGGCCGATACCGCCCTCACCTCAAAGGGAACCTCCGGATAAAGGGCCCGCACCCGCATGTACTGCGCGTCCGAAACCCAGCCGCACCAATGCGGGAAGGCCGTGCCGAACTGCTTGGAATCCAAGAATTTAACACTGGCCGATACATCCGGAACCGCAAAGCCCCGATCCCGCAGGAGGGCAAAGCGCTCCAGCAGCACCGCCGTGATGATGGCATTGGAGGGAAGGCCTTCGAACCAGCCGAAGCCGCCATCCGCATTCCGGCAGGCCAGCACCTTCTCCAGCAGCTCATTAGCGGAAGGGGATACCCTTTCCTCCGCGTCGCTTCGCGACCCTGTACGGGCAAATGCTACGGAAAGGGTATCCCCTTCCCCTGCAGTCAGTCTGGAGGCCATGAGCCCCACATACCAGGCCTCGGAGAGGGAGAGGACATCGTTGCCCCGGGGCTCCAGGTGGGACGGGATGGCATCCTTCACCATATCCAGGACAGTGATTTCCTTGAGCTCAGCCTTGTCGGGAGACACGTTCACGAAACGGGAGCGCAGGTCCTGAAGGAGGGCGTCGCGGTCCATGGAGGAGAGCAGCACGGCGGAATGCGCCTCCGTAAGCTGCTGGGCGGCAGGGTACACCGGCACCTTCACGCGCACGGCGTCGGAGAAGTCCGGGGTCAGGAAGGAGGCGGTGAGAGATTCTTCGCTTCGCTCAGAATGACAGGAAAGCCGGAAAATATGGGAGAGGGTTTCTCCGGGCGCCACGGTCACGGGAACCTGCTGCACGGAGTCCCCGGCGCGGAGCACCAGGGTGCCGGACACCGGCCTGTCCGTGATGGAAGACACCGCCACAGCCGCTTCGTACACATCCCCGGCATAGAGGAAACGCGGTTCTGTCAAGGAGACCTTCACCGGCAGGGTAACCACCAGTTCCTGCTGGGCCAGGGCGTTGTGCATGGCTCCGTCGTGCGCGTAGGCACGTACATAATAGGTAGAGAGCTTGTCCGAAGTGCGGAAGCTCACGTTCAGCGTACCATCGGCCTGCGGCCTCAGATGCGGCTGGAAGGTAAGGGCCGATGCAAACACCTCCCGAACCGTCACCCCGGCATCCGGCACCGCAGCGCCTACAGCCTTGGAATCCTCCAAGGCCTCCGCATACTCCGCAACCTCCATGCGGTCCACGCTGGCATTCATGATTACGGCCCCGCCGGGGGCTGCCGTCGTCTTGAACATGGGCCTGCCCCAAGGGTTGGAAGAAGAAATGCGGCCGCACACGGATTGCAGGGGAATCCAGGCC
>CAJOMB010000111.1 GCA_905235615.1 uncultured Bacteroidales bacterium
ATTATGCAAAGATAATAAAAAATTTGCGTCTTGAGAGTCAAAAGTTTGCTTTCGTTCATTATTCGTTAATACCTGTGGTATTATCCGATTTTTTTTGTATCTTTGCGTCGCCTTAAGAAAGCAACATTAACAAACAATATTTTTTAACAAACAATTATGATCAAACTTGGTATTAACGGTTTTGGCCGCATCGGCCGTATGGTCTTCCGCGCCGCCGTGGAGAATTTCTCTAAAGACATCTGCGTAGTTGGTATCAACGACCTTCTGGATCCCGACTATCTCGCTTACATGCTCAAGTACGACTCCGTACACGGCATCTTCAACCACGACATCAAAGTGGAAGGCAACTACCTCATCGTGGACGGCAACAAGATCCAGGTCTTCTGCGAGAAGGATCCCGCCAACATCACCTGGGGCGCCCTGGGTGTGGACGTGGTTGTAGAGTCCACCGGTTTCTTCCTCACCTCCGAGCTGGCCGAGGCCCACATCAAGGCCGGTGCCAAGAAGGTGATCATGAGCGCTCCTTCCAAGGACGCCACCCCCATGTTCGTTTACGGTGTGAACCACAAGACCTACGCCGGTCAGACCATCATCTCCAACGCTTCCTGCACCACCAACTGCCTGGCTCCCCTTACCAAGGTTCTCAATGACAAGTTCGGTGTAAAGCGCGGCCTCATGACCACCGTGCACGCTGCTACCGCCACCCAGAAGACCGTTGACGGTCCTTCCAAGAAAGATTGGCGCGGTGGCCGCGGCATCCTGGAGAACATCATTCCTTCCTCCACCGGCGCCGCCAAGGCTGTCGGCAAGGTTCTCCCTGAGCTCAACGGCAAGCTCACCGGCATGTCCCTGCGTGTTCCCACCTCCGACGTCTCCTTCGTAGACCTCACCTGCGAACTCAACAAGGAAGCTACCTATGAGGAAATCTGCGCTGCCATGAAGGAAGCCTCCGAAGGCGAGCTCAAGGGCATCCTGGGTTACACCAACGAGGCCGTCGTTTCCACGGACTTCCGCGGCTGCCCTCTTACCTCCATCTTCGATGAGAAGGCCGGTATCCAGCTGGATAAGACCTTCGTGAAGGTTTGCGCCTGGTATGACAACGAGTGGGGCTATTCCAACAAGGTGCTTGAGATGGCCAAAGTCATCACCAAGTAAGTTATCACCCCGCACATGCTTAAGCCGGCCCATTTCTGGACCGGCTTTTCCTGTGCTGCCGTTGCGGGTGGTTGTCGCTGGTGGGGTGGTAGGAGTGTAGAGAAAGGGCATGGCGGAGGGCTCCGTACCGTCGCAGGTCCTCAGAAATCGGCCCACCTGCGACGGAAAACCCAAGCACAACACAAAAAGCGTTGCAGGCCAGCCCCAAAACGGGGACCTGCGACGCTTCTGCCAGTGACTTGTGGCGCGCTATAAGCTCACTTCCACATAGGCGGGGAAGATGTAGGAGAGGTCTCCACGCCCGTTCAAGGTCTGGAGCATGGTGCCGGGACTGCGGGTGAGGGTGCCCTCAAACAGCACTTTCTCTCCGTAAACCACCTTTACGGGCTGGTCCATGTTCACCAGGGCGTCGTTGAGGAACACCGTGACGCGGCTGTAGTCGCTCTTCTCGATGGTGACGGTATTGTCCTTCACGGAAGCCACCAGCATGTCTCCCTTCTTGGCGGAGGCTGCGTTGACGCCTAACCAGTAGAAGGCGGGTTTCATCACGTCTCCCTGCACCCACACCACTTTGGAGGGGTAGGGGTTGCGGGTATGGGCCGCCATCCACGGAACGGCGGCGGCATCCACCAGGTCCATCCAATGCTCCTTGCCTTCCACGATGTGTCCTTCATGGATGTAGCCTTCGGGGTCATCGGCCTGCAGCTTGTCCATCTGGGCAATACGTTCCGCACATTCCTTGTTGCGGTCGTAGGCGGCATCCAAGGCGCCGCACCAGATCATGAAGGGCGTGTTGCGGAGGCTTTCCAGGCGCACGTCGCCGGGATGACCGGCCATCATGGACGCGGCGGCCCAGTGGTCTGCCATGCGGGGTCCCAGACGCCACACGCCGTCACCGCCGGCAGAGTAGCCCATGATATACACGCGGTTGGGGTTCACGTCCCACGCGGCCACCGCATAGCGGATGATGGCCTCGTAGAAGGCGTCGGCCTCCGGAACAAAGTGAAGGTCCCAGGTGTTGGTAATGGCGCGGGGAGCCAGATAGACACCCTCTGCGGGCTTGTAAAGCTGTTTCTGGTTGTCCCACTGCTGGTCGTTCACGGACGGGGCCGTCCCGCCGCCGCCATGCAGGGAAATGTACAGCGAGCGGCCGCCTGCGGGCTTGGACCCATAGGTGGCCCACCAGATGCGCATGGTATGATTCCCGATATGAAGGGCTTTCTGTTCAAACTGACCGGCCGACTGCTCTTTCACGGCCTCCTTCCAGGCCTGGGCCAGTTCTGCGGCGTAGGCATCGGCCTCCGCCTGGGTGAGGATGGTTTTATCGGCCAAAGATGAGCCGGCGGGAGCCTTGATCTGAGGCATGGTCAGGGAAACCGGTGCAGCGGGCACTTCCGTCTCTTCTTTAGTATTATTCTGGGCCGATGAGTTGCATGATAAGGCCGTCAGCAGGGCCGTCATGGAAAGAAGGAGTCTTTTCATAGCGATTTGATTTGCCACAAATATAAGCAATTTTAAGTATCTTTGCACCATGAATATTCTGATAAGCAACGACGACGGATATAAGGCTAAGGGCATTCACGTCCTGGCCCGTGTGATGGCCCGCTTCGGAGAGGTGACCGTGGTGGCCCCCAAGTTCCACCAGAGCGCCATGTCCACGGCGGTCTCCTTGGGCGTGAAGCAGCTTGCTTACAAGGATTTGGAGCATGAAGGCCCGGGCCGATGGACTTATTTGGACGCCACGCCGGTCTCCTGCGTGAAATTCGGCCTGGAATTCAAGTACGAGAACCGGGACCCGGACCTGGTGGTGACGGGCGTCAACCACGGCACCAATGCTTCCACGGCCGCCAATTACAGCGCCACGCTGGGGGCGGCGGAGGAAGCCGTCATCAACGGCATCAAGGCTGTGGGCGTATCTCTCTGCGACTTCCGCCCGGACGCGGACTTCTCCGCCGTGGAGGCCCTCCTTCCAGGCATCATGAAAGACCTTATCGAGAACTGGCCGGAAAACAGCCCCGGACTCTATTACAATATCAACTTCCCGGCCATGCCGTTGGAAGAAATCAAAGGCGTCAAGTTTGCCCGCCAGGGCCTGGGCCACTGGATCAAGGAGTTCGAAGTCTGGGACGAGACCTCCCTCGGAGACCTCAATGACAGCTTCCTCTGGCAGCACTATCGCGTCAATTTGGAAGACGGAGAGAAGGCCGTGTTCATGCGCGGCACCTTCGTGAGCGACGACCCTGACGCCGACACGGCGGACCACCTTCTCTTAGAGCAGGGCTGGGTGACGGTGGTGCCTCTCAACGCCTTTATTACGGATATGCAGGAACTTCAGCGCCGCACAAAATGAAATACTATCTCATAGCAGGCGAGGCTTCCGGTGACCTCCACGGAAGCAATCTCATGAAAGGACTCTACGCCAACGATCCCCAGGCGCAGATGCGCTTCTGGGGCGGTCCGCTCATGGACGAAGTGTTCCGGGCCCACGAAAAAGGGGAGGGTCTGGTGGCCGATTACCGGGACACGGCCGTCATGGGCGTGTTCCAGGTGGTGCTCCAGGGCAGGCAGCTCATGGACCGGATCGGGCGTTGCAAGGCCGATATCGGCCGGTGGAAACCGGACGTGGTCATCCTCATCGATTACCCCGGCTTCAACTTCCGCATCGCTGAATATGCCCATGAAGAGGGCTTCCGGGTGTATTATTACATCGCCCCCAAGGTATGGGCCAGCCGCGAGGGACGTATCAAAAAGCTCAAGGCCTGGGTGGACAAGCTTTTCATCGTCTTCCCCTTCGAAAAAGAGTACTTCAGCCGCCACGGAGTGCCTTATGTTTACGCCGGCAATCCGCTGGTGGACGCTATTGAGCAGAGCCCGGCGCTTCAGGAAACGAAGGAGGCGTTTTTGGAGCGCACCGCCCTGCCGGACCGTCCCTGGATTGCCCTCCTGGCCGGTTCCCGCAACATGGAAATCCGCACCATGATGCCCATCTACATGCAGATGGCCGATGCCTGGCACGCCTCCCATCCGGACCAGTTCTTCGTGGTGGCCGCAGCCCCGTCCCGCAGCCTGAAGGACTACGCCCCGTACGTGGGCGCGCGCGACTATGTGAAGGTGGTCTTCGGGGAAACCTACGGCACGCTGCGGCATGCCCGCGCCGCCGTCATCAATTCCGGCACCGCTTCGCTGGAAGCCGCCCTTATCGGCACCCCGCAGGTGGTGGGCTACAAACTTTCCTCGCTCATTCCGGCCTGGGTGGCGCATAAATTCCTGAAAGTGAAGTATATCTCCCTTGGAAACCTCATTCTGGACCGCTTGGCCTTCCGCGAATTCATCCAGTCGGAACTCACGGTTGGCGTCCTCCTTGGGGAACTGACCCGCTTGGTGGAAGATGAAGCCTACAGGGAAAAGATGAAGGCCGATTATGCCCAAATCCGTGAACTCCTGGGCGGCAGCGGCGCCTCCGACGCCGTGGCCCGCGCCATGACAGAAGATTTGTGGAGTATAGGGGA
>CAJOMB010000112.1:0-2860 GCA_905235615.1 uncultured Bacteroidales bacterium
GGATGGGTATATGGTATCGAGTGTTCCTATACCCAATATGCCGATACCGGCGTTCTGGCCATCAGCTTCGGCTGCGACAAACCCAAC
This sequence comes from uncultured Bacteroidales bacterium, assembly GCA_905235615.1. Taxonomy (GTDB): domain Bacteria; phylum Bacteroidota; class Bacteroidia; order Bacteroidales; family UBA932; genus Cryptobacteroides. The sequence continues at coordinate 88 of CAJOMB010000112.1, forward strand.
CTGGACGCCTGCATAGGGGCCATTGACAAGATTCTCACCCGCCTGAGGGAAGTCCCCTTCACCCAACGGCAGTTGAATGCCTTCCGCAAGCAGCTCATGGGGCAGCTGGCCATCAGTTCCGAGGCCGGTGAAGCCCAGTGCCTGTCCATGGGAAAAAGCATGCTTGCCTGGGGCTCCGTCATGTCTGAGGAACAGACCAAGGCAGCCCTCGAAGCCATCAGCCCGGAAGATTTGCAAGCCATGGCCCGACGGCTCTTCGCCCCCGACAACCTGTCCTCCCTCGTCTACCTTTAACATAAAGATTCTTCACTTCGTTCAGAATGACAGGGTGACGTCAGAATGACAGGAAGACAATCAGAATGACAGGGTGACGTCAGAATGACAGGGTGACGTCAGAATGACAAGTTGATGTCATTCTGAGGCAGGTTTACCTGCCGAAGAATCTACTTTCAGTCGACCTGGTTTCAGTTTACGACTTCGCAGAGGAATTTGATGCGGACCAGGCGGATTTCCATTTCCTCGTACTCGTCTTCCAGGGCGGCGATAGCATCCTGGAGGGAATCGGACGTGGCTTCCTCCTTGAACCAGGCGTAAATCTCTTCCACCACCTCCGGGTCTAACTGCTCGCTGATATAATAATTGAGGTTCACCCGGGTTCCGGAAGATACGATGGCCTCTATCTCCGTCAGGAGTTCTCCCATTTCCAGACCACGGGCCGATGCAATGTCCTCCAGGTCCAGCTTGCGGTCGATGGCCTGGATGATATACACCTTGTTGCCGGACTTGGGCGCCACTGAGCGGAGCACGAAATCGTCCGGGCGCTCTATCTCATTCTCTTCCACATATTTGGCAATAAGGTCCACAAAAGGTTTTCCGAACTTGTGGGCCTTGCCTTCTCCTACGCCCTGGCACTTTTCCGAAAGTTCCTTGAGCGTGAGCGGGTACACGATGGTCATGTCTTCCAGGGCCGGATCCGAGAACACAATCCAAGGCTGGAGATGCAGGCCGCGGGCCACATCCTTCCGGAGGTCCTTGAGCATGGAGAGCAGGACGGGGTCTCCCCCTCCACCGCCGTGTGCGGCAGCCGACAGGTCCTCTTCCTCCTCATCCTCCCCCTCGGAGAAGGTGCGGTCTTCCACCAGCATCACCTCATGGGGATGTTCCAGGAATTCCAGCCCGGAAGGCGTGGCGAAGATGAGTCCGTAATTCTCTATGTCCTTGTCCAAATAATGCAGGATGATTCCCTGATGGATGACGGCGCCCCAGAAACGGACGTCGTGGTCTTTGCCGGCGCCGAACAGCGGGAGGTCGTCGTGCCTGTAGGACTTCGTCATGGCCGTGGACACCCCGGAAAGGATGGTGGCCAGATGCTCCAGCTTAAAACGTTCCGGCAACGACTGGATGAGTTCGATGACCAGGCAGAGCTCCTCCTGTCCGTTGAAACGGGCCTTGGGATGCAGGCAGTTGTCGCAGGCCCCGCAATTGTCCTGGGGATAGTCCTCCCCGAAATAATTGAGCAGGAGCTTGCGCCGGCACTGGCTGGACTCCGCGTAGGCTACCGTCTCGCTTAGGAGCTGCTTGCCAATCTCCTGCTCCGACACGGGCTTCCCCTGCATGAATTTCTCCAGCTTCTGGATGTCCTTGTAGCTGTAATAGGTGATGCATCGGCCTTCCTGCCCGTCACGGCCCGCCCGGCCGGTTTCCTGGTAGTAGCCCTCTATGCTCTTGGGAATGTCGTAATGGATGACAAAACGCACGTCCGGTTTGTCGATGCCCATACCGAAGGCGATGGTGGCCACAATCACGTCCACCTCCTCCATCAGGAACAGGTCCTGGTTCTCCGCCCGGGTTTTGGCATCCAGGCCGGCATGGTAAGGAAGCGCCTTGATGCCGTTGATGGACAGCAGCTGGGCCATTTCCTCCACCTTCTTGCGGCTGAGGCAATATATAATGCCGGATTTCCCGGGATTTTGGCGCAGGAAGCGGATGATATCCTTCTCCGGCTCCACCTTGTCCCTTACCTCATAATAAAGGTTGGGCCGATTGAAGGAAGACTTGAATACCCTGGCATCCTGGATGCGGAGGTTCTTGAGGATGTCGCTCTGCACCTTGGGCGTGGCCGTAGCCGTGAGGGCGATGATGGGAGCCAGCTGGATTTCTTCCACGATGGAGCGGATTTTCCGGTATTCCGGACGGAAATCGTGGCCCCATTCCGAGATGCAGTGGGCTTCGTCCACCGCGTAGAAAGATATCTTGACTTCCCGCAGGAGGGCGATGTTCTCTTCCTTCGTAAGGGATTCCGGCGCCACATACAGCAGTTTGGTGACACCCCGCAGCAGATCTTCCTGGACTTCCTGGAGCTGTTGACGGCTAAGGGAAGAGTTCAGGAAGTGGGCGATGCCGGAATACCCCGCCTCGAAACCCCGGATGGCATCCACCTGGTTCTTCATAAGGGCGATGAGGGGGGAGATGACGATGGCCGTCCCCTCCATGACCAGGGCGGGCAGCTGGTAGCAAAGCGACTTGCCGCCGCCGGTGGGCATGAGCACAAAGGCGTTGTTTCCTTCCGCAAGATGGCGGATGATGGCTTCCTGGTCTCCCTTGAAACCATCGTAACCGAAGAAAGTCTTCAGTTTTTCATGCAATATGACGGGATCTACAGCCATGAGAGGGCCGGGTATTTCAGTGTCCGGGTATAAATTTAACAAAAGAAAAAGGGAAAAGCAAATTTTTTCCTGTCAGACAGACCAAAATCCGCCATTTGAAGCAAAAA
>CAJOMB010000112.1:2902-7479 GCA_905235615.1 uncultured Bacteroidales bacterium
TTTTGAAAGAATTTTAATATCAAAAACAAATGAATATGAAACTTACCAACATTCTTCTTGCAGCTTCCGCCGCTGTCATGGTGGTTGCTTGCGGCTCTCCCAAGGTGGAGGGTTCCAAACAGGTACGTAACCTCCTTCCTACCAAGGGCCAGATTGACACCGCTTCCTATCTGCTGGGTGTCAACTTCGGCTTGGTCATGACCCAGAACGGTTTCGGCGACCTCAACATGGCCCAGGTGGAAAAGGGCATGAAAGACGCCCTGAACGCCAAGGAAGGGCAACCCATGGACTCCGCTTTCGTCAAGCAGTTCAAGATTGACCCTTCCGACATGAACATGATCATCAACAGCTTCCTCCAGAAGCGCACCGCCTACGAAGGCGCCCTCAACAAGGAGAAGGGTGACAGCTTCCGCAAGGACTTCTTCGTGAAGAACAGCGCCGACTCCACCGCTTCCGGCATTGTTTACCTGATTCAGGATTCCGGTTCCGACAAGCGCGCCACCGACGACCGCGACACCGTGAAGGTGAACTACCGCGGCACCCGCATCGACGGCAAGGAGTTTGACAAGAACGACGGCATCGAATTCCCCCTGAACCGCGTCATCCGCGGCTGGACCGAAGGCATGAAACTCGTGGGCGAAGGTGGCAAAATCACCCTCGTAATCCCTGCCAACCTGGCCTATGGCGAGCGCGGACCCCGTGAAATCGGCGCCAACTCCACCCTCATCTTCGACGTGGATCTCTTGGAGGTTCACCCCTATGTGGAGAAAGAGGTGGCCGCCACTCCCGCCAAACCCAAGAAGAAATAAGCATGGCACTGGAACTGGAAGGCACCCTTCGCCAGAAGATGGGCGTACAGTCCGGGACATCGGCCCGGGGCGCCTGGGCCAAGCAGGAGTTCATCCTGGAATTCCCTGACGGCAACTTCACCTCCCAAGCCTGTTTCACGGCCTGGGGGCAGGACAAGGTGGCCGAACTGGACAAGTACCAGGTGGGGGACCGCATCAAGGTTTCCTTCAACCTCAAGAGCCGGGAATACAACGGCCGATGGTACAACGACCTCCAGATCTGGCGCCTCTCCCCTGCCGGCGCCGCCCAGCAGCCCGCCGCGCCGTCATTCCCGGCTCCGACCGGGAATCCCGAGCCCTATGCCGCTCCGGCCCCCACGCTGGACGACATGCCGGGAGACAATCCCGAAGAGGACCTTCCGTTTTAAGAAAAAGACCTTCGGTAATGCCGAAGGTTTTTTGTATATTTGTGGGCTATGACAAATTTTGGATACAACAACCGCTGGATAAGGCTCATCAAGGACCTGGTTTTTGCCGCTGTCTGCTGCTGGCTCTTTACCCGCAGGGGGTTCCTTCCCGTCCTGGTGGGCGCAGCCGGCCTGTATTGGTACGGCCGTGACGCCTATTACCAGGCCAAGGCCCTGTGGCAGGAGAAGACCTACAAGGCACCGCCCCGCCAGGAGGGTCCCACCACCCAGGCCCCTCCGCAGGATGGGAAGATCACGCTGAGCAACGATGCCAAAGACGCCGAATACACAAAGGAATAACCCATGATTCCTCGGGAGACAGTAGATCAGATCCTGGACACCGCCCGCATCGAAGAGGTGGTGGGAGATTTCGTGACGCTCAAGCGCCGCGGCTCCAGCTATGTGGCCTGCTGTCCCTTCCACAATGAGAAGACGCCCTCCTTCCACGTAACGCCCTCCAAAGGCATCTACAAGTGCTTCGGCTGCGGCAAGGCCGGCAGCGCCGTGGGCTTCGTGATGGAGTACGAGCACATGAGCTACCCGGAGGCCCTGCGCTACCTGGCCCGCAAATACCATATCGAGGTGCAGGAAGAGGAAGAGACGGCCGAGCAGATTGCCGCCCGTCAGCGCAGCGAGAGCCTCATGGCCGTGAGCGAGTTTGCCCGTGGCTTCTTCCTGGACCAGCTCAAGGGCGGTGAAGGCCGCGCCGTGGGCTACCAGTACTACCGCAGCCGCGGCATCGAGGATGCCACCATCAAGCAGTGGAGCCTGGGCTGGGCGCCTTCCGGGAAAACCACCCTGGTGGAAGCCGCCCGCGCCGCCGGTTACAAAGACGAATACTTGGTGGGGGCAGGCCTGGCCATCCAACAGGAAGACGGCACGCTCATAGACAAGTTCCGCGAGCGGGTGATGTTCCCCATCCACTCCGTGAGCGGGCGCGTCATTGCCTACAGCGGCCGAACCCTCAAGGCCGACAACCCGGCCAAATACGTAAACTCCCCGGAAACGGAAATCTACATCAAGAGCCGGAACCTCATGGGCATCTGGTTCGCCAAGAGCGAGATTGCCCGGCAGGACCGCTGCATCCTGGTGGAAGGCAACGTGGACGTGGTGATGATGCACCAGATGGGCATCACCAATGTGGTGGCCTCCTGCGGCACGTCGCTCACGGAAGAGCAGACGCGCCTGATTGGCAAGTTCACCCAGAACGTCACCATCATGTACGACGGGGACAAGGCCGGCCTGCATGCCGCCATCCGTGCCATCGGCCTCATTCTCAAGGAGGGCATGAATCCGCGCGTGGTCTTCCTCCCCGACGGAGACGACCCCGACTCCTTCTCCCGCAAACATACCCTGGAGGAGGTTCAGGACTATATCCGGGAGCATGAGCAGGACGGCATTGCCTTCAAGACCAACCTCCTGCTGGGAGAGGCCGGGAACGACCCCCTCAAGAAAGCCAACCTCATCAACGAAATTGCCGATACGGTGGCCGATATCCCGGACCCCATCAAGCGGCAGGTCTATGTGGACACGGTAGCCCGGCAGTTTGAGATAGAGTCGGACATTATCCAGGAGCGCGTACGCAAGACACGGGAGAAAAGCAAGCTGGAAGCGTCCCGGGGCCGCCGGGAGCAGGCAAGGGAAGAAACTCCGGCCGCCTCACAGCCGCAACAGCAGGACCCCGTCGCCCGTACCATCCAGACGGAAGAGAGCATCCTGGAACCCGCCGAAAAGGAGCTCCTGGGCTTCATCCTCCGCTTCGGACGCACCCCCTTGCAGTTCGAGACGGATTCCGAATTCTACGACCCCGAAGGCGCCCAGAGTGTGGCGGAATTCATAGACTCCGCCCTCGGGGCCGATGACATCCACTTTGCCAACGCGCCTTTGGAAGCCACCTACCAGGCCTACTTCAAACTGTACGACCAGGGGGAAGACCAGGACAGCATTGTCCTGAACCTCCTGAACGGGGAGGACCGGACGGTGGCCGGCGTAGCCGCCGAACTGTCCACGGAAAAGTATGAGCTGTCCGTCCATAACTTCTCGGACGCCCTCACCACCACGGATTCCTGGCTGGTGAACTTTGTTCCCCGCTCTATCCTGGTGTATCATTGTAAACGCATTCAGGCCCGCGAGAACCAGATTTCGCACAAGCTGAAGGCGGGGGTGAGCCCTGAAGAGACGCTGGAACTGATGAACCGCCTGAGCAGTCTGTACACGATTAAAAAAAACATCAACATAAAACTTGGAAGATTAAGCAAATGAGCTACAAGAGAACCCTGGTGACCTGTGCACTCCCTTATGCCAACGGTCCTGTCCATATCGGCCATCTGGCCGGCGCCTACATCCCCGGAGACATCTATGTCCGCTACCTGCGCATGCGCGGGGAGGATGTGGTGTTTGTTTGCGGAAGCGACGAGCATGGCGTGCCCATCACCATCAAAGCCCGCGAGAAGGGCGTTACGCCCCAGGACATTGTGGACCGCTACCACAAGGTGATGAAAGATGCCTTCACCGGCCTGGGCATCAACTTTGACATTTACTCCCGCACTTCCTCCGAGGTGCATGGGCAGAACGCTTCCGAGTTTTTCCGCAAGCTTTACGACCAGGATGATTTCATTACCAAGGAGAGCGAGCAGCTTTACGACGAACAGGCCCGCATGTTCCTCACGGACCGGCTCATCGAGGGTATCTGCCCCAAATGCGGCAACCCGCACGCCTACGGGGACCAGTGCGAGAAGTGCGGCAGCACCCTGAGCCCGGAAGAACTCCTGGAGCCCAAGTCCCGCCTGAGCGGAAGCGCCCCCGTGAAGAAAAAGACCAAGCACTGGTATCTCCCTTTGGACAAGTACGAGCCCTGGCTCCGGGACTGGATTCTGGAACAGCACAAGGAGTGGAAGACCAACGTCTATGGCCAGTGCAAGAGCTGGCTGGACGGCGGCCTGCAGCCCCGTGCCGTCACCCGTGACCTGGACTGGGGCGTGCCCGTACCCGTGGAAGGCGTGGAAGGCAAGGTGCTCTACGTGTGGTTCGACGCCCCCATCGGCTACATTTCCAATACCAAGGAACTGCTGCCCCAGAGCTGGGAGAAGTGGTGGAAAGACCCTGAGACCCGCCTGGTTCACTTTATCGGCAAGGACAATATCGTGTTCCACTGCATCGTGTTCCCTTCCATGCTCAAGGCCTACGGAGATTACATCCTGCCGGACAACGTGCCTTCCAACGAGTTCCTGAACCTGGAGGGAGACAAGATTTCCACCTCCCGCAACTGGGCCGTGTGGGTGCACGAATACGAGGAGCAGTTCCCCGGTCAGGAGGACGTGCT
>CAJOMB010000113.1 GCA_905235615.1 uncultured Bacteroidales bacterium
ATGATATAGGACTGCGGGTCGTTGGGGTTGAAGCCCTGGTATTTGGTCTCGTAATTGTCTTCCAGCATAATCACGGCGTTCTCCCGCTTCACCAGATCCAGGTTCTTGGAGTAAAGGTCGTTTCCCTTCCGGGCCGACTGTCCCAGGCAATGGATGGAAAAACCGTGGGCCGATGTCCCCTGGGCCACGGAATTCACGTGGATGGAGATAAAGAGGTTGGCTCCTGCCTTGTTGGCGATGACGGCACGGTTCTCCAGTTCCACGAATTTGTCCGTAGCGCGGGTCATCTTTACCGTCACCTCCGGGTAGGAGGCCGATATCTTCTGGGCCAGCCGCTTGGCAATGTCCAGCGTGATGTCTTTCTCGAAGGTCTTCTTGTCCCGGCTTACGCAGCCGGCATCCTTTCCCCCATGACCGGCGTCGATGACCACCGTCTTCAATTGGAGTACAGGCTCATCTCCCTGTGCACGTGCGGGCACGGGGATTGCAAGGAGAAGGGCGGCAACGACGGGAATAAGCCCGCGTTTTTTGATTATTCTGGAATAAATCGTACTTTTGTAAATTATATTTTGCACAAAAATAGCAAAAATAATTGAATGGCAAGGAAGTTTTTTCAACATCTGATTCTGGCGGCAGCCCTCTTGACCTCCATCGGTCTGAGGGGCTTTGCCCAGGATGCCTCTTCCCTGCCGGATACCTTGAAACCCCTTCAGGCAGATTCTCTGAAGACCGCCCGGGCCGATTCCCTGGACCTTCTGAAGAAAAGTTCCCTGGAGCGCCCGGCCTTCTCCACGGCCAAGGACTCCATCATTACGGACTTCACCGGCGGGAAGCGCATGGTCTATTATTATGGTGGCGCCACCGTCACCTACCAGGACATGAAGCTCACGGCCGATTATCTGGAATATGACATGCTCTCCAATACGGTGTATGCCCGGGGCCGCAAGGACCCTGCCACCGGAGAGATGACAGGCCTCCCGGAGATGACCCAGGGTTCCCAGACGTACAAGATGGATGAGCTCCGCTATAATTTCACCACGCAGAAAGCCCGGGTCACCAATATGGTTACCAAGGAATCCGACGGCCTGCTGCAGGGAAAGAAAATCAAGATGCTGCCGGACAAGTCCATCAACATGCGGGAGGGTATCTATACCGTCTGCGATTTGGAGGAGCCGCACTACTATCTCAAGCTGAGCATGGCCAAAGTCATTACCAAACCTTCCCAGAAGACGGTTTTCGGCCCTGCCTGGCCGGTTGTGGGGGGTGTCCCCGTCCCTATCGGCCTGCCCTTCGGGTTCATTCCCAAGAAACCTTCCCGTGCAACGGGTCTTCTGATGCCCACCTTCGGCGAGGAGCAGGTGCGCGGCTTTTTCATGAAGGATGCGGGCATGTACTTTGTCTTAGGAGATTATTTTGATTTGTCCCTTACCGGGGACTATTACACCATGGGCTCCTGGGCCGTGAATGTGAATTCCCGCTACAAGGTCAATTACAAGTTCAACGGCACCCTCAGTTTCAATTACTCCAACGACCAGACGGGAGAGAAGGGCAGTTCGGACTTCGTCCAGTCCAGGAACCTGGGCCTGCGCTGGTCCCATTCGCAGGACTCCAAGGCCCATCCCGGAACCACCTTCAGCGCGTCCGTGAACTTCTCCAGCCCTTCCAACAACCGCTTCAACGCCAGATCCGTGCAGGATGCCCAGCAAAACCAGATGGGCTCCTCCATTTCCTACTCGCACAACTGGAACGGCAAGTTCAGCCTGAGCGTGAACGCCATGCACAACCAGAATACGAGAGACTCCAGCTACTCCTTCACGCTCCCCAACATCACCTTCAACGTAACCCGTTTCTATCCCTTCAAGCAAAAGCAGCGGGTGGGCAAGGAAAAGTTCTATGAGAAGATATCCTTCGGTTACAGCACATCTTTCCAGAACCGCGTGAATTTCAAGCTCAGGGATATGCAGGACTTTGTTTTGGATGAAAACGGGAATTATGTCACCAAGACCAACAAACAGGGTACGGTTTACCGTGTGAAGGAATTCGGGGATTCCCTCGGGGTGAAGGCCCTGGACAAGATGACCAACGGCATGTCCCATAACTTCCAGATAGGCCTGCCCAACTTCACGCTCCTTAAATATATCAATGTGACGCCCAGCGTCTCCTACGGCATGAACTGGATGTTCTCCAAGGGCCAGCAGTATCTGGAGAACGAGGTGGATGCCGAAGGCAATCCCGTCATGGTGACGGACAAGGAGGGCAACGATGTCATCGCCCAGAAGGTGGTGACAGATCCCGGAAGGGCCTTCAATGGATTTGGAATGACGCATACCTATTCCGGAAGCTTGTCCATGAGCACCCGTATCTATGGCATGTTCAATTTTGGCAAGCACCGGAAGGTCCAGGCCATCCGGCATGTGATTACGCCTTCCATCAGTGTGAACCTCTCTCCGGAGAAAGGCACCTCTTTCAATGGCTGGCGCACCCTGGACGCGTATTATGACAAACGGGGCACCTACCATGCGGAGAGCATGTACAATATCTATTCCCTACCTGGGCATCACAACTCGGTGTCCCCTCCGGGCCGCGGAAAGAGTGCCACCATGTCCCTTTCCATCGGCAACAACCTGGAAGCCAAGGTGCGGGACATGAAAGACACCACCGGTACCGGAAGCAAGAAAGTGAAGCTGCTGGACCAGCTCAACATCAATACCAGCTATAATTTCCTGGCCGATTCCATGCGGATGAACAATGTGGGCATATCGGCCTCCACCAACCTTTTCGGGAAGGTGAACTTGAGCGGCAACCTCAACTTCGACCCTTATGCCATCAACGAGCGCGGCCAGCGTATCAACAAGTTCAACGTGGTGGCGACGGGCGTTCCTCTCAGGCTCACCAACGCTTCCCTGTCGGCCTCCTATTCCATCAACGGCAAGGGAACCATTGACGGAAACGACGGCAGAAGGGCCGGAGGTGCTTCCGGAGGAGGTAATTCAGATGCCAATACCTACCAGCGCATCTATTATCATCCCCTCACCGGAGAGTATATCCCCGGCGGGTATGTTTATTACATGAATCCCAATTCTCCCTGGTCGCTGAATTTCAGTTATTCGTTCAACTACGCCAAGACGTATTCCTACCAGGCTTCTACCCAGGAACTGATAACCAACCGGAAATTCACCCAGACCCTCCAGATCAGCGGAAACGTGAAACTGACACCCCGCCTGAACATCCAGGCCTCCAGCGGATTCGACTTCATGGCCATGAAATTCACTTCCACCCAGATCAGCGCTTCTTACGACCTGCACTGCTTCAATATAGCCGTGTCCTGGGTGCCCATGGGCATGTACAAGTCTTACAGCTTCCGCATTGCCGCCAATGCCGCGGCCCTGGCAGACTTGCTTCGCTTCAAAAAGAGCGACTCCTACATGGGCAATCTGTTGCAGTAGAAAAAAATTTTTCTTATCTTTGTGCCGGAATTCCACTCGGGATTCCTTCTTACCTGAAATATATCGTTTTATTATGCCCCATAGCTTAATTGAACTGAATGCCATGAGCGAGGAACAGCTCAGAAGCATTGCTGAAACCCTTAACATCAAGGGAGCCAAGAAAATGGAAAGAGCGGATCTTGGTTTTGCCATCCTGGACCAGGAGGCCATTGCAGAGTCCCAGAAGCCCGCTCAGGAACCCAAACCCCGCAAAAGGGGCCGTCCCCGCAAGGAGGAATCGGCCCAAAAGGCCGATGCTCCCCAAAAGGAGGAGAAGCCCAAGCCCAAGCCCAAGCCCAAGAAAGAGGAGGTCCAGGCACCCGCGGCCGCAGCAGCCGGGGATGCGCCTGCCGCGCAGCCCAAGAAGCGGGGCCGCAAGCCCAAGAATGCGGTGAAACCGGCCGAGGAAGAATCGGCCCCTGCACCTGCTCCCGAAAAGGTGGATGGAAAGGAGTTCATCCACAACCTTTTTGACGACCTGAAGGAGGACGATGCCCAGAAGGAAGAAAGAAAGAGCCAGAAGTTCCAGAAGAAGGAAAAGCCCCAGCAGGCTCAGCCTCAGGCCCAACAGCAGCCCCAGCGCCAGCCCCGTGTGGAGTTTGAGGGCTCTGTGGAAGCTACCGGCGTGCTGGAAATCATGCCGGACGGCTACGGTTTCCTCCGCTCCAGCGACTATAATTATCTCAACTCCCCCGATGATATTTATGTTTCCCAGCAGCAGATCAAGCAGAATGCGCTCAAGAACGGAGACACTGTCACCGGAGAGATTCGTCCGCCGCGCGAAGGCGACAAATACTTCCCGCTGGTCAAGATCAAGTTCATCAACGGCCGTACGCCCGAGTTCGTGCGCGACCGTGTGCCTTTCGATTTCCTCACTCCCCTCTTCCCTACGGAGAAATTCAATCTCCTGGGGCACGGACACGAGAAAGACCAGAGCATCCGCGTGGTGGATATGTTCACGCCCATCGGCAAGGGCCAGCGCGGTCTCATTGTGGCCCAGCCCAAAACCGGTAAGACCATGCT
>CAJOMB010000114.1 GCA_905235615.1 uncultured Bacteroidales bacterium
ATACTTGTCGAAGCGGTCCTGTACGCGGAACTGCGCCCAGAGTTGCACTTGGGCGGCATCCTCCGGCACGCGAGCCCGGAAAGAGAACGCATAGTCCCCCTCCCGGGCTGCGGCCGGTGCGGATACGCGCAACCCGACCAAAGCTATTACAACACAAAAACTAATAAAATATGCTTTTCTCATTTTCGCGGGAGGTAGCTGTGATGGCGCTGGTACACCTTCCGGATGGTCCCGTCCTCATTGTAGTAGAGCCGGTCCACGCAGATGCTGCGGAGGTTCCCCATCCGGGAAAGCTGGCAGCCGTGATAGAAGAGGTACCACTGGCCTTTGTACTCTACTATACTCCCGTGGGAGGTGTCGCAGTCCGTGGCGTCAAGGAGGATTCCCTTGTACTCCCAGGGACCCAGGGGGCTGTCGCTCATCGCATAATGCATCCGGTTGTACTGTCTGCCGTTTTCGTCAATGTAGTTGTCAGGATAGGAGAGGTAGTATTTTCCCTTGTATTTGTGCACCCAGGTTCCTTCGTGGAAATCCACCAGACCTACCATCCGTTGCGGCTTGGAGGCAAGCTCCGTCATGTTTTTCTTGAGGCGGGCGCCGTAGCACTCCCCTCCTCCACCATTGTAAATATACGCTTTTCCGTCGTCATCTACAAACACGCAAGGGTCTATGTGAGAGGTCATTCCTTTGATATATCCCTTCACCTTGAAGTCCGAGGCGGGTTTGTCGGAAACGGCAATCCCTATCTTCCAGGTAGAGCCGGTGTGCGTTCCGGAAGGGTGCGGGAAATAGTAATAGTACTTCCCGTTCCGGTAAGCGCAGTCCGGAGCCCACATGAAGCCGCCTTCCTTCCGGCCCCAGGGAACGTCGGAGGCGCGGAGAATCTCTCCGTGGTCGGTCCAGTGAATCATATCGTCCGTGGAGAACACGTGGTACTGGTCCATGAGGTCACAGCCGCGGGGCGGGTCAATGTCGTGGGATGCATATACGTACAGACGGCCGTCCTTCCACACGTGGGCCGACGGGTCTGCCGTGAAAAGATGGGTGATGAAGGGGTTGTCGGCCATGCCGTCTATGGTCATGAATTCTGCGGGCTTCCGGGGATAAGTCTTTAAGTACCAGGCCACTTTCTGTGCCAGAAGACGGGCGCCTTCGTTATCGGGATGGATACCATCACCGGCGAGGGTATGGCGGGCTTCCTGCAGGACGGGATACATGTCCAGCACCTCGGCGCCGGTTTCGGTGGCGGCTGCATACAAGGCCGGGCACACTTGCTCCTGAGATACTTTGTCTGAGATCCCGTAACTGTCGCTGATGAACAGTGTGGGGGTCATGAGGATTACCCGGGGGTGAGACGGAAGACTTTGGAACATCCGGATCAGGACCACGGCGTCGTCTTGAAATTCATCCAGATTGGCAGCGTTCCAGGGCTTGCTGTCATTTCCGCCCAAGTCAATCAGGACGATGTCCGGTCGGCTGGCCAGGGCTTCCCCCAAACGACCTTTGAGCCAGTAGGGGCAGTCGGAATGGCGTAGCATGGTGCAACCGCCCACACCGTAGTTCTCAACGGTGTACCCTGCACCCAAGAGCTCCGCCGTCCGGGCGGGATAGGAGGTAAGGGCTGGTTGGGTAGTTCCAGCCCCCTCCGTAATGCTGGCGCCAACAAAAATTACCTTTACCTGAGCCTTTAAAACCGGCACCAGCACTGCTGCAAGTAATAACACAACCAATTTTTTCATAACAAATCATCACTTTACAGGTCTTGTGAGTATTCCAGGTTGATAGATTCCGTCATCAAAGGCGGTGAAAGAAGCGGCTTTCACGGGGCGGCAGGGAATTCCGGCATGCCGAAGAAGCGTTTTAAGTGTGGTGTAGCCTTTCTCGGAGGAAAGAAAATGATCCAGCGTGCTCACCCATCTGCGGCCGTTTTTCACCATCACGGGAAGGGCCGATGTACACTCGTTCTCACTTCTCAGGAGGGCCGCCGTCTTGAGGGCCTCGGCACGTTTGTTCCAGCGGCGCCAGTCGGCCTTGCAAGCATTCAGAAGGACCTCTCCCTCCTCAACAAACGGTCCACTGAGGGTATAATGTACGGCATCCTGTGACTGGACTTCACAGAAATAGAAATCGGCCGCGGTCATACCCCGGGTCCATGAGCGCTGCTCAGGAAGGAAGGAAGAACGGGAAAGCCTCTCCAAATTGATTTCAAGTCCGTAAAAATCAAGCGTCTCCGGGCATAGTCCCCAATACCAGACATCGTACTTTTCCGCTGTTTTGGGAAGCATCTGCTTCTCGGATGCATCCACGATGTAGATGGTGCGGCCTTTGGGCTTGGTTGCAAGTACAACTCCCTGGGCTTCCATGATGTGCCTGAGACGACTCTCCGGGGCGGCCAGGAGAATGACGGAGTCGTAGGAGAGACCCCCGATCAGGTCGGGGGTGACGGCTTGGCCGGCAACGACGTCATGCCCGGCTTGACCAGGCATCTCGCTCCATGGGCACCATGCCGGCCCTTCCGGGGCATTTGCGGCTCTCATGGCATCGAACATCGGCCAGGGTTCATAGAGCGGCAGCGAAGGATCATAGCCGGGATTCAGCGTGGTTGAGTACGGGCCTATACGCTCCGGCTGCACCCCCGGCCGCCCTTCCACGTACGGGCCGAAGAATATTCCGTCATCAAGCCCAGGGGCCTTTGTGATGTCCTTTTTTCCCAGCGGGAGCGGTTTCAGGGCATACCACGCCATGTTGAAGACGGTGCTGTATGAGGCCCCCGCCTCCCGCATGGCCCTGATGAGCGCGTAACTCTCATAAGCAAGGCCTTCCATACGTCCCAGGGCACTTTCGTAGGCACGGTCACCGTTGTATCGGCTCACCTCTTCCGGCGTGCCGTAATAGGCCATGCTGTGTTCCCCTACGCCCCAGGGTTTGCCGATGCCTTTCCAGGCCTGCATGCTTCCGGCATCGCCATAGTGGCCCATTGTCACGGGGAGAATGCCCTCGCCGTCATCTTCTCCGTCCGATGAAATCCAGGGGCGGGAAGGGTCTGTCTCACGCACAATCTCCACCCAGTCCCGCCAGGCCTGCTCCTGAAGGGGCATAAGGTCCGGCCGCCTGTGAACGTAAAGAATAACCGGTTTGTTCTCGTTGGAAACACTCCATCCAAAAATCGAGGCATGGTTCCGGTCTCTCAGGACCATACGCCTGAGGTGGTCTTGGGAATGCTCCCAGAACTCGGTGCTTTCCAGTGCAGGCCCGCCGTCGCTGGCCCAGTTGGCGGTTTCGGCAAGTACGCATATCCCCATTTCGTCGGCCATGTCCAGATAGAAACGCGGGTAAACCTGGGCGTGTGGCCTCACTGCATTTCCGTTCATAGCTTTAATGGCAGTATACCATGCCCAGGCATAGCGGCGGGTCATCTGCGGAATTCCCATGAAATGCCAGGAGTCTCCACGGAGGGAAATGGGCTCTCCATTCAGGCACAACTGTGTTCGCTCAAGGGTCCATTGCCTGTATCCAAAGCGCTCGTATTTGTTGTCAACTTGTGTTTTTCCATGAAACAAGCCCACCTGAAGGATGTACAGCCGGGGATGTTCCGGAGTCCATTTATCCAAAGCGGCGGGAACTTCCATCGTGATTGTTTCAGTGGTGCCGGGAGCCAGGGTTATGGGGTAATCCGGAAAACGCAGGGCTTCCGCACCCGGCTTCCAGGCGGGTACCGGAGCCTCCTCCACTGTTGTACCTGCCCTGTTCAGCCATTCGTTCACGATACCGTTCAAGCGCAGCTTAGCAGGCTTTTCCGTGTCATTTTTAACAGTAACCGTAGCTCTCAAGATTCCTTCCGCCACCAAGGGCTGTACATAGACGTCCTCTACACGGACCGCAGGCCGTCGCAGCAAGTAAACGTCCTGCCAGATACCTGCAATATGGGTACCCCACATGGAACCTGCGGGGACAACGCGGCGTCCCACTCCGCCATGGTCTTCAAAGCATCGCTGGGACTGCACCTTTACATAAATATCGGCACAGGTTCCCGGGCTGACAAAAGAGGTGATATCGGCCTCAAAGGGGAGGAAAAGGTCGAAGTTTTCTGCAACCATAACCTGGCCCACAAACACCTGGGCCTTGCCTGCCACAGCCTCAAAATGAAGGTAGATGCGGTCTCCGGCCCAATCCCGGGGGACAGCAACGGTCTTATGAAGCCACGCGGCTGAAAGCGTGTCCCAACGTTCAGGATATGACGGATAGTTCCTGTAATCCGGCCCCTCCAGGCCTTCGTTGGAAAAGCTGTTGATGTTCCAGGGAGAAGGGATTTTGATTTTTACGGCGTCCCAGTTGCCGCTGAGTTCCGCTCCCGGATGAAGGTCCCAAAGTCCGTTAAGGCAAACCTCATCACGCCATGGTTTTTCCAGACGGTTGGTGTAGCCTTCAGACGGTGAAAACACCATCTGTGACAGGACAGAAGAAAGAAGTGTGGCCAGCAAAAAGGTTATCATAAGACAAAAATAGC
>CAJOMB010000115.1 GCA_905235615.1 uncultured Bacteroidales bacterium
GAAGCTCATTGCCAGGATGGCGTCTATGGCACCGGCGAGGAAAAGGTTGATGCTGGTGGCATAACGGACCCACTGGTAATTGAGGTCTTCCTTGAGGCTCATCGCCAGCGCTATCTGGTCAAAACCCACGCTCCAAGTGCCCACGCGGATGCCCTTTTGTTCGGCGGGGTTCCTGCCATCGCGGGAGATAATCATCAGCGCGTTGTTCATGGAGGTCTGGAGAATGTTCACGATGGGCATTCCGTTGTCTATAAACTCCATGGCCTGGCACAGCTGGAGGGTAGTTACCTGGCTTTTGCCGGACCGGAGGCGGACAATGTTCGATTCCGTGGAACCGGGATGTACAATCTCCACCTCAATACCCGCTTCCTGGTAGAAACCCAGCTCCTGGGCCACGTAATAGCCGGCAAACTGGGCCTGAGTGGGCCACTGAGGGGTGAAGACCAGCTTCTGCTGCGCCTGGACCGTTCCATAAAAGGACAGCCCGGAGAGCAGCACCAAAATGCGGGAGATATATTTCATAGGGACAAAGATACTCATTTTACGTGAAATATCCACAATAATAAAAGATTCCCGGTCAAGCCGGGAATGACGGGACTTGCCGGGAATGACGGGACTTGGCCGGGAATTTTCTAAAACAGGGATAACACCTGCAGGCACATGCGTGTATTGTGATAAGGGCATTTCCAGAAGCCCGCCTTGGGCTGGGCTTTGTCTATGCTGCCATCCGGCAGCACGGCCCACCACCATTCGCCGTCCTTTCCATCCACCAGATGCTCCCGGATATAATTCCAGGCCCGGACGGCACGGTCTGCCCCGGCCGCGTCCGAATGGTATTTCCAAAGCCAGAGATTGCCCACCACGGTCTCCGCCTGTACCCACCACTGACGGGAGTCGTCACAGCTGCCGTCCAAAAGCTTTTCGTAGCGCAGAGAGCCATCGGCCAAAAGGCCCTCATTGCCGGCCAGGCCCATCTGAAGGGCCCAGGGACGCACCTTGTTCACCACATCCAGGTCCTTCAGGGCGAAGGCACATTCCAAGGCCAGCCAGGATGTCTCGATATCATGCCCGTAGGAGACACCGCCCGGCATCACGCTCCAGTCCCGGCGGAAATAGAGCTGAAGGTGTCCGTCCGGAGCCATCACTTTATGGCCGATGATATCCAACAGCCGCTCCACCGCCGCCTTCAGGCCCTCGTCCGGCCACACCTGATACAGGTTGGCATAGGCCTCCAGGATATGCAGGTGGGAGTTCATGGTCTTGTCCGCATTGATGTCGTGGGCGCTCAGGGACATGTCCTCTATGGGAGAGAAATCCCGCGAAAGGGCTTCCATATAACCGCCGTTTTCCCGGTCGGCGAAATGGGTTTCCACCACCTGGAACAGGTTCACGGCATTTTTGAGCACCTCGTCGTCCCGGGTCACCTTGTACAGTTCGCTGAGGCCGTAGATGGCAAAGCCCTGGGCGTATAGCTGTTTTTTGTCATCCAACCTTTCCCCTTCCGGGGTCACGCTCCAATAGACACCGCCGTATTTGTGGTCGCAGAAATGCTCCAGGAACCAGTCGCGGGCATGGACAGCCGCCACCAAGTACTGCGTATCCTTCAGGGCGGCATAGGCGGCGGCGAAACTCCAGATGAGCCGGGCGTTCAGGATGACACCCCGCGGGGCATCATAGCGTACGGTCCCGTCCGAAGTCACTTCTCCGTAGAATCCGCCCCGCGGATCTTTCAGCTTCAGCCAATAGGGCAAAATATTCCCGGTGAGGCAGGACCTCACTTCCTGGATAAAAATGTCTGTTCTTGTTTCCATAGGATTAGACCAAAAAGATTCTTCACTTCGTTCAGAATGACAGGTTTGTTCAGAATGAAAGGACTTTTTGTCATTCTGAGGCCGCAGGCCGAAGAATCTCCTGCCTCATGACGAGGCAGGATCAGATATTCGGCGTATCCCAGATTTTGGTTTCCGTACAATTGACCATGACGCCCAGGCCGCCGCAGGAAAGGCGGAATTCGCCTTTCTCCAGGCGCCAGCGGCCGTCGGCCCCCACAAAAGCCAGGCGGGAAGCGGGCAGCTCGAAGGTCACGGTCTTAGTTTCACCGGGCTCCAGGGCAATCTTCTCAAATCCGCGAAGGCGCTTCACGTCCGGAATGAGGGAGGCCACCAGGTCGGAGCTGTACAACAGCACGGCCTCCTTGCCGGCACGTGTGCCGGTGTTGGTCACATCTACGGAGACCTTCAGCACGTCGCCGTCCTTGAAGGAAACGGGAGATTCTTCGCTACGCTCAGAATGACAACGGAGGTTGCTGTAAGCGAAGCTGGTGTAGCTGAGGCCGTAACCGAAGGGCCACTGCACGTCCATAACGGCATCATAGTTATAGGAGCCTTCCATGGTCTCGCGGTGTTCGGACACCTTGTAGTCGTAGGTATGGAGGGCATTGATGTGCTTGGAATAAGTGAAAGGCAGTTTGCCGGAGAAGTTCTCGTCGCCGGCAAGGAGGGCGGCCAGGGCGTCACCGCCATAGTTGGAAGGAAGCATCACATCCACCACGGCCTTCGCTATCGGCTCAATGTCGCCGATAAGGCGGGGACGGCCTTCGTTCAGAATCAGGATAATGGGCTTGCCCGTAGCGGCCAGTCCCTTCACCAACGCTTTCTGGTTGGCGGAGAGGTTGAGGTCGTCCATGTTGCCGGGTGTCTCGCAGTAGGAGTTTTCTCCCACGCAGGCCACAATGACATTGGCCCAGCGGGCGGCGGCGACGGCCCTGGCTATCCCGGAAGCGTCTTCCTTCTCCCACATCATCGGAGTCTCATCATATACCACGCCAGGCTCATAGCTCACCTTGCCCGGGAAACGGGCCTGCAGGGCTTCCAGAATGGTGTTGTACTGAGGGGCGAATTCATCGGCCGATCCCTGCCAGCGGTAACTCCAGCCGCCGTTGAGGGCGCGAAGGGAGTTGGCGTTGGGGCCGGTGACCAGAATGCGCTCGGTACCCTTCAGCGGCAGGATGTTGTCTTCGTTCTTGAGAAGCACCTCGGACTCCACGGCGGCGGCATAGGATTCCTTGCCAAACTGCTCGCAGGCAAACTGGGGATATTCGTGGTCCCAGAGCGGGTTCTCAAACAGCCCCAGACGCACTTTCAGGCGCAGGACACGGCGCACGGCATCGTCCAGGCGGGCCTGGGAGATGCGGCCGTCCTTCACCAGGTCAACAATCACGTTGCAGCACTCGGGGTCGTAGGGGTCCATGATCATGTCTATCCCGGCATTGATGCCCATGGCCACGGCCTCATGCTTGTCCGCCGCCACGTGGTCCCGCTGGAAGAGGTTGTCAATGTCGGCCCAGTCCGTCACCAACAAGCCGTCCCAACCCAGCTGTTCCTTCACCCAGCCGCTCAGCAGGATGGCGTTGGCATGGGTGGGGATGCCGTTGATGGAGGCGGAGTTCACCATGGCCGTGAGGGCGCCGGCGCGGAAGCACTCCAAGAAAGGAGCGAAGAACTTCTCGCGGAGGTCGTTCTCGGCGATGATGGCCGGGGTACGGTCTTTCCCGGAAACCGGAACGCCGTAGCCCATGAAGTGCTTGATGGACACGGCGGCATTCTCCAGGCCGATGTGGTTGGGGTCGGAACCCTGGATGGCCAAGGTTTCCTCGCGGGCCATCTCCGCCTGCAGGTAGGGATCTTCACCGAAACTCTCCCAGATGCGCGGCCAGCGCGGGTCGCGGCCCAGGTCCATCACCGGGGAAAACACCCACGGAACCTGTGCGGCACGGGTCTCATAAGCCATGGCGCGGCCCATCAGGCGGGGATATTCCCGGTTGAAGGTGGCCCCGAGGTTCACTTCCTGGGGATAGAGGGAGCCCTCGGTCAGATAAGAGGCCCCGTGAATCATATCCAGGCCATAGATGCAGGGAATGCCGATGGCGTCCATGGACTTCTCCTGAATCTGGCGCACCATATCGGCCGTATGCTCGCGGGAATGGGCGGCATCGTGCATCACATTGAGGATGGAGCCCACCTTATACTGGCCGATAATCCTGTCCAACTTGGCCGGGTCTATGGCCTCGTGCGTTTCGTCCTCCAGCACGGAAATGTTCAACTGGACCAGCTGACCGGCCTTTTCTTCCAGAGTCATGCCTTTCAGGACTTGTTCCACAGTGGCTTCTACCGCCTTGTCCGTAGGGATTGCCTGACGGCCGTCGTTGGCGGAACAGGCGGCAAGAAGGGTTGCAGATAACATGATAGCAGTTTTATTCATATAAAGTATTGATTGATAATTCTATGGATTCCGCAGGGCCCTGGACCAGGAACTGGACCCGGCCATTGAAACTGGGGAGGGTGAAGGACCGCTCTCCCGCGGAGGGGCGTTCCCGTCCCCGGAAGGCGCTGTCTCCATTGCCCCCGCCCAGGATGCGGCCGTCCGCAACAAGGGTGACGGGCACGCAGGCGGTGGGCATGAATCGGCCTTTGGCATCCACCACGGCCACATTCACCACCGTCAGATTCCCTATCCTTTCTTTCTGAACCGCAAGGCCGGCGGGAGCGGAAGCCGTGACCACCGTTTCCGTCAGCACCAGTTTTCCGTTCTTGTATCCTTTGGCCACCACTTTTCCGGGCCGATAGACAGCCTGCCACTCTATATAGCCGTAGCGGGGCATCTTCTTCCGGCCCAGGGACTTTCCGTTCACGCTCAAGGCCACCTCGTCGCAATTGCTGTACACCCACACGGGAACCGTCTCCCCCTCATGTCCTTCCAGGTTCCAGTGCGGCAGGATATGGAGCACCGGCTCGTCGGTCCACCAGGATTTCACATACCAGGCCTCGTCCTTGGGGAAGCCGCAGTAGTCCAGAATGCCGAACTGGGAGCCGGTGGCGGGCCACACCAGCGGGTCCGGTTCTCCGCGGTAATCGAAGCCGGTCCAGTAGAAGAATCCGGCCAGCCAGGGCCTCCGGGCATAGAATTCCATGCCCCGGCCGATGCAGTTGTAGAGGCTGTCCGGTCCCTGGGGACGCCGGTTGATGGCGGGCATCCGGCCATCCTGGGGGAAATACACCCCGCGGGTGCCGCAGCCGGTGGTTTCTTCCGTGCCCACGGCAATCCGGAGCGGATAATCCTGCCTGTGCCGGTCTATGGGATTCTGGATGATGTAGTTGTACCCGGCCACATCGGTCCCTTTGATAATTTCCGGTCCGCTGCTGGTGGCCACCACCACGGGGCGGGTAGGATCCAGCCCGTGGACGAATTCCGTCATGGTGGCGGCGATAGCCTGGCCTTTCGGGGTCCATTCTATCCCCCATTCCTCATTGCCAATCCCCCACAGGATAATGCAGGGATGATGCTTGTCCCGCTCGATCATGCGCCGGAGCGGTTCCAGCTGGGCCGGATTCACGCCCATCAGGCGGGTTTCCTCCAGCACATACATGCCCAGCGAGTCACAAATATCCAGGAAAGCCTCGGAAGCCGGATTGTGGGCCGTCCGGATGGCGTTGACGCCCAAAGCTTTCAGCTGTTTAATCTTCCATACCCACAGCTCGTCGGGGATGGCCACCCCCACGCCGGGATGGTCCTGGTGCAGATTCACGCCCCTCAGCTGAATGCGTTTTCCGTCCATGAGGATGCCCTCTTCCGGCGAAGTGGTGATGACGCGCCCGGGCATGGGCCGGGCCTCTCTCTCCCCTATCTGCAACCAGACATGCCGATAGATACCGCCTCCCTCATAGAACCAGCCTTCCTCCGTGGAAGCGTCGGCCCGGACGGTGAGGATATTCTCTTCCCTGTAGTTCAGGTACTCCGTCACCGTATATTCCTGCGGGGCATAGCCGCTTTTCTCTCCGCCCAGCCAGAAGCCGTTGAGCCAGATGTCGGCATCGCGGGAAATGCCGTCAAACTGCACGGAGACGGGCTTTCCGGCGGCATCGGCCGGAAGCGTGAAGCGCCTGCGGTACCAGCCCACGGAGTGCCGGGGATACCGCCAGCCCACCGTTTTATAGCCGTGGCTCTTGCTGGCCTCGGGAGCAAAGGGAAGGTCCACCACCCAGTCGTGCGGAAGGTCCACTTCCTGCCAGGCACTGTCGTCAAAATTCATGGCATAAGGCCCCGTGTTGTGGATGGAGGCCGCCTTGGTCCGGTAGGTGAAGTACTCCGTTCCGCGGCCGAAATCGGCCTCAGAGGAGGAAGCGTCCCCCAGGGAAAAGCGCCAGCCCCGGTCCAAGGAAAGCCGCTGCGCCGGCAAAAGGAGCGGCAGCAGAAGAAGAAGCCCTATGACAGAAAATTTTCTCACAGTTCCAAAGATACGGATTTTCCGTCATAATTCACACAAATGGCCTCCGTTTCGTCGGGACGGAAAGGAACCGGATGCTCAGGATCCACCACTTTTACGCAAATCTTGCGCGAACTGTGCATGCCCGGGAAGGAGCCTTCCCGCCGGCCGATGGTAAAGATACGTCCTTCATTGTTCCAATGCAGTTCGATGGTGCTGTAAGCCCCTTTTTCATAGTCGTAACTGAGGCCGTCATCCTCATAGAGGGTGAAGCGGGCATCGGCCCCGGCATAGACGAGGAGGAGCAGTTGTCCGTCGGTTTCCTGGGCCGTCCATTCAACGGCCGGACCCACGGGGACGATGCTGCCGGCACGGACATACAGGGGCATGCGCTCGTAAGGCGCCGCCACGGTGCGCCAGATGCCCGATCGGGTCGGGCATGACATTCCGTCACTCCCGGCGTGACCGGGAGTCTCCATGTATTCACCGGTATAGAAGTCGTACCAGCCGCCTTCCGGGAAATAGACCTCCCGGCTGCGGGCCTTGTATTCGGACACCGGGCAGGGCATGAAGGCCGGGCCCAGCATCCACTGGTCGGACAGGTCTCTCACCTGCGGGTCCTGCGGATAATCCATCGGCAGGCCGCGCATAAGGGTGCCGTCTTCAAAATGGGCCGATGCCGCAAGCGAATACAGGTAAGGCATGAGCCTGTACCGGAGCCGCATGTACCACAGGATGCTCTCGTAGGCCTTGGAGCCCTCCGGAGCTATGTTCCAGAGCTCCCGGCGCGGCCACTGGCCATGGGTGCGGAACAGCGGCACAAAACAGCCGAACTGGTGCCAGCGGGTCTGGAGCTCCTGCCATTCATCGGCATGGGCGGGGTCTTGGAACTTGCCCATTACCGAGAACCCCCCAATGTCCATGCCCCAGAACGGAATGCCGCTCATGGAGTAGTTCAGGCCGGCGGCCATCTGCATACGCATGTCTGTCCAGGAAGTGCCGATATCTCCGCTCCAGGAAGCGGTGGAATAGCGCTGCAGGCCGGCAAAGCCGTTGCGGGTAAGCAGGAAAACGCGCTTGTCGGGATCCACGCTGCGCTGGCCCTCATAGATGGCCTGGGCGTTCACGAGGGCATAGGCGTTCAGGTATTCGGTGCTGCTTCCTAATGCATTGGGCGTAAGCAGCCACTTGAAATAGTCCATGGGAAGGCAGTCCCGCAGGTTGGGCTCGCTGGCGTCCATCCACCAGGCGTCTATCTTCCGGCCGTAGCGGGAGTAGAGGCTCTCGTCCATCTGGCGCCAGAACATCTTCCGGCCCCCGGCGGCATAAGCGTCGTAGAAACTCTGATGATGGCCCAGCCAGTCCGTGAGGCTGTCTTCCTCCGCATGGGTATAGGCATAACCGGCGGCTTTCAGCTCTTGGTAATGCTCCGTATGGGTGTAGAACTTGGGCCAGACGGAAATCATGAATCGGCCGTTGAGGGCGTGTACGCTGTCTATCATGGCTTCCGGGTCCGGGTAACGCTCCGGATCAAACGCATGGCTTCCCCACTGGTCCTCTTTCCAATACTGCCAGTCCTGTACGATATTGTCCACCGGAATGTGCCTTGACCGCATCCGGGCCAGGGTGCCCACCAGGTCCTCCTGGGTGGAATAACGCTCCCGGCTCTGCCAGAAGCCCAGGGCCCACTTGGGCATCACGGGGGCTTTTCCGGTGAGGGTGCGGTAATCCTTGATGACGCCGTCATAATCGTCGGCCGCCATGAAATAATAGTCCAGCTGGGGCTCCGCTTCGCTCCAGAAGGTGAGGCGGTCGCTCACGGCATCGGCAGGCAGCACCCGCAGGCCAATGTAAGACACATCCCCGTCCGGCTCCCATTCCACCTTGACGGGCGTAGGAACGCCAGCCTCCAAACGGACCACATACTTGTAACTGTTGGGGTTCCAGGCCGGACGCCAGCGGCGGCTCATCGTCTCCTTTCCGCCTATCTCCGTACGCTGGAAACCGGCATAATACTGGATGAAATGATAATCTCCCGTAACGGGGGCGGTAATGGTTCCCTCATAGACCACCCGGGCCCCATTCAGTTTGATGGCCGGAAGATTCCGGATGGCCCATTCGTTTTCATAGAAGAGGCTGTCTTCCCTTTGGACGATGACAGTGCCGTCGGCCCCCTTGTAGGTGCCGGTAAGCTGGAGGTCAAAAACCTCTCCAAGCTGCCTGTAAGGCTGGTCCGTTCCCCATCGGCTCAGGGAATAGGCATCGAAAAGAAGGCCATACCCCTTGTTGGAGACCACTACGGGAACGCTGATTTTGGTATTGTACTGATACAGTTCTTCCTCCCGGCCCTTGTGGTTGAATTCACCCGCCTGATGCTGCCCCAAGCCATAAAACGCCTCGTCCTCGGTGGAAGCGAAGCTCACCGTGGTGCTCCAGACCTTCTTGCCCTCCACCTCGATGGGGACAAAGCCCGTTTTGCCGTCCAAGGCCAACGGGGTTCCGTCGGCCCGGTAAAAATTCACCGTACCATCAGAGAGCACTTCCACCTTCAGGGCCGATGTGCCGAGAACGGTTTTATCGGCCGTTTTTTCCACGGTGAATTTCCCGCAGCCTTCCTGCGGAAGGACGGAGAGGCTCCTGCGGTCACTCAGGCGGTCATCAGGGCTGGCCGATACACGGATCATCTCAGGACTGATGACCTGCAGGCGAATGATACCGGTCTGGGTCCTTACCAGAACCTGATTCTTGGAAGAACAGGCGCAAAGGCAGAGGACCGTCACCAGGGCGCGGAATGCAAATCTCATAGAATCAACAATTTACCCTTAATTTAGTACTCCCAGTCATCGGAACGGAAAGGAGGCACGGGAATGCCGCTGGATTTCTGCAGGTTGGCGCCCATCCAGTTACGGAAGCCGTAACGGACGGCAACGGGGTTGGGCACC
>CAJOMB010000116.1 GCA_905235615.1 uncultured Bacteroidales bacterium
AGACGGTCTTTGATTTGGTAATCGTTGCGGGCGGCGGAGGAGCGGGAGACCATTTCTCCGATGAAACCGGCCAGGAAGAGCATGACGCCCAGGATGACGGCCACCAAAGCCAGGTAGAACGCGGGCTGGTCCGTGACCGGACGGAACTTCAGACCGTGGGCCTGCTGCAGCAGTTTCTCCACGATAATCCAGATGGCAGCCACCAGGCCTGCCAGGAACATCAGGATGCCGCTGGAGCCGAAGAAGTGCATGGGTTTGCCGCCGAAGCGGGACAGGAACCACAGGCTCATCAGGTCCAAGAAGCCGTGGACAAAGCGGTCCATGCCGAATTTGGAGGATCCGTACTTGCGTTTCTGGTGATGGACGCGCTTCTCCCCAATCTTGTCAAAGCCCGCATTCTTGGCCAGGTAGGGGATATAACGGTGCATTTCCCCATAGACTTCTATATTTTTCACCACCTCGGCCTTGTAGGCCTTGAGGCCGCAGTTCATGTCGTGCAGTTTGATGCCGGTAACTTTGCGGGCCGTCCAGTTGTAGAGTTTGGAGGGCAGGTTCTTGGTAAAGGCGTTGTCCTTGCGGTGCTGCTTCCAGCCGGAAACCAGATCGTAGCCTTCTTCCCGGATCATGCGGACCATTTCGGGAATCTCCTCCGGAGAATCCTGCAGGTCGGCGTCCATGGTGACCACAATCTCCCCCCGGGCCGCGGCAAAGCCTTCATAGAGGGCGGCCGATTTGCCATAGTTCCTGCGGAAACGGATGCCGCGAACGGGACCCCCGGTCGGGCCGGGGGTGACGGTTGCCCCGTCATGGCCGGCTTGACCGGCCATCTCCCGAATCACCTCCCAGGACCCGTCGGTGGAGCCGTCGTCCACGAAGATCATCTCGTAGGAAAAGTCTTTCAGGCTGCGGTCTGTCCAGGCCTTCAGCTCCGGAAGCGACTGGGCCTCGTTGTACAGGGGGATGATGATTGACAGGTCCATAACTTATTGCTCGTCAGGGGTGTTCTGCTTATCTTCAGGGTCGTCGAAGCGGCCGCCGAAAAGTTTCTGGAAGAAAATGTAGCGGGACATGATGCTGGATAGAACCGTTCCGTACAGGAAGCAGTAAAGCCATTGGAAAAGGAAGGTGAGGACGGGCAGTTTATCCATCATCCCGCTTACTTCTTCCTGCTGTGCGGTCGTCATGTTCATGGATTCCGAGACGGCGCTCACCAGCTGGTCCATGGTCTCCTGCGGCATGTACATAATCACAAGCGCCTGGGCCGATGCCAGTACAAGGCCGCTCAGGAGCGCCGCCCTCCGGCCCAGCCGGAAGGTATCGGCCACCTTGACGTCTTCGTATTTGTCCCGGAGGTCCAGCTGGACCTTCTTCATCAGGAGAATGCAACCGAAAAACTCCACCACCCAAAGGATGATGACAGCGGCCTGCGCAAGGAAGTTGCTTCCGGAAGCTCCGGCCAGTTCTTTGAGCAGGAGGCAAGATACGGACACGAGGCCCAGCAGGAGCCCCGCCTTGGCGGCCTCGTTCCAGAGGAGTGTGTTGTCCAGTTTCCCTTTCATGACGTACAAAGATACACAAAAAATTCGTATATTTGCAGGCTATTCGGACGAGTAGCGAGTGAAAGACATTGTAAGTAATAAACTCTTAGCAAATTATGATCAACATTACGTTCCCGGATGGAAGTGTACGTCAGTATGAGGCTGGCGTGACCGCTTATGACATTGCCATGGGCATCAGCCCGCGTTTGGCGGCCGATGTACTGGCTGCCCAGATCAAATACCCTCAAGAGCCCGAAACTTCCCGCGGAACCACCATAGACCTCACCCGTCCCATCCTGGAAGACTGCTCCCTGCGTCTTCTGAAGTGGGAGGATGACGAGGCCAAGAAAGTATTCTGGCACAGTTCTTCCCACTTGATGGCGGAAGCCCTGGAAGCCCTCTATCCGGGCGTCAAGTTCGGTATCGGCCCGGCCATTGACAATGGCTTCTATTACGACGTGGACATGAACGGAGGCACCCTCACGGATGCGGATTTCAAGGCCATCGAGGACAAGATGCTGGAATTTGCCCGCCAGAAGCAGGATTTCCAGCGCATCGAAGTCTCCAAGGCCGATGCCATGAAGTACTTCACCGAGAAAGGAGACCAGTACAAGCAGGAGCTCATCTCCGAACTGGAAGACGGAACCATCACCTACTATACCAACGGCCAGTTTACGGACCTGTGCCGCGGCCCGCACTTGAAAAACACGGAAGTGATCAAGGCCGTGAAGGTGCTTTCCTTGGCCGGAGCCTACTGGAGGGGAGACGAAACCCGCGGTCAGCTCACCCGTATCTACGGCATCACCTTCCCCAAGAAGAGTATGCTGGACGAGTATCTCCAGGTGCTGGAAGAGGCCAAGAAGCGGGACCACCGCAAGATTGGCAAGGAGATGGAACTCTTCACCTTCTCCCAGCGGGTGGGCGCCGGCCTGCCCCTGTGGCTGCCGCGTGGCGCCGCCCTCCGCAACACCCTGCAGGCCTTCCTGGCCAAGAAGCAGGCCGAATACGGCTACCTTCCCGTGGTGACGCCCCATATCGGCGGAAAGGAACTGTACGTGACTTCCGGTCACTATGCCAAGTACGGCAAGGATTCCTTCCAGCCCATCCATACTCCGCAGGAGGGAGAGGAATACCTCCTCAAACCTATGAACTGCCCCCACCACTGCGAGATTTTCCGCAGCGCTCCCCGTTCTTACCGTGACCTTCCCCTGCGTTTCGCGGAGTTCGGCACCGTTTACCGCTACGAGCAGTCCGGAGAGCTGCACGGCCTCACCCGTGTGCGCAGCTTCACCCAGGATGACGCCCACCTTTTCTGCCGCCAGGACCAGCTCCAGGAGGAATTCGAGAAGGTGATAGACCTCATCCTGTACGTGTTCAAAACCCTTCACTTTGACAAGTTCACCGCCCAGGTGTCTCTGCGGGATCCCAAGAACCCGTCCAAGTACATCGGCTCCGATGAAAACTGGAACAAGGCCGAGCAGGGCATCATCGATGCCGCCAAAAAGAAGGGCCTTCCCTATGTGGTGGAAACCGGTGAGGCCGCTTTCTACGGTCCCAAGCTGGACTTCATGGTGAAGGATGCCCTGGGTCGCAGCTGGCAGCTGGGTACCATCCAGGTAGATTACAACCTGCCGGAGCGCTTCGAGCTCGAATACGTGGACTCCGACGGCAGCCGCAAGCGCCCGGTGATGATTCACCGCGCCCCCTTCGGCTCCCTGGAGCGCTTCGTTGCCGTGCTGCTGGAGCACACCGCTGGACACCTGCCGCTGTGGCTGCATCCGGACCAGGTTAAAGTGCTGCCTGTGAGCGAAAAATATGCAGATTATGCGAAAAAAGTTGTAAATCTGCTAAATAATTCCGAAATTCGCGCCTCTATTGACGACCGTAACGAAACGCTGGGTAAGAGAATCCGTGAGACTTCCCTTATGAGAGTGCCGCTGCTGGTCATCGTAGGAGAAAAAGAGCAGGCGGATCAGTCCGTCTCCGTACGCCGTGGAGCCGAGGACCAGGGTTCCATGAGTGTGCCGCAGTTTGTGGAGTATGTCCATAAGGCTGTGGCCGATGAACTGGCCCAGTAAGTTTAACGTTTAAAGGAGTAAAACTATCGCAACGCCTTTCAAACCCAGACCCGGTGGTCTGAAAAAGAAAAAGCCCCAGCAGATGCAGGGCGCCCAGAAGGACGAAAACGCCCTTCGGATTAACCGTGAAATCACCGCTCCGGAAGTTCGCCTGGTAGGGGAGAACATCCCTGAGCAGGGCGTCTATCCTTTCTCCAAGGCCCTCGCCATGGCCGAGGAACTGGAGCTGGACCTGGTGGAAATCAGCGCCAAGGCGGAGCCGCCGGTGTGCAAGATTCTGGATTACCAGAAGTACCTGTACCAGCAGCGCAAGAAAGCCAAGGAGATGAAAGCCAACGCTGCCAAGATAGTAATCAAGGAAATCCGCTTCGGCCCCAACACGGACGAACACGATTTCCAGTTCAAGCTCAAACACGCTCAGGAGTTCCTGCAGGAAGGGTCCAAGGTGAAAGCCTCCATCTTCTTCCGCGGTCGCTCCATCCAGTTTGCCCAGCAGGGAGAGAAGCAGCTTCTTCGCTTTGCCGTGGAACTGGAAGAGTTCGGTCGGCCGGAGAACATGCCGGTGCTGGAAGGGAAGCGCATGAGCATGATGATTGCTCCTATTAAAAAGAAATAAGGGAGATACTTCGGCCCTTTGGGCCTCAGTATGACAATTGCTGTCAGTATGACAACTACTGTC
>CAJOMB010000117.1 GCA_905235615.1 uncultured Bacteroidales bacterium
TCGGAACGGAAAGGAGGCACGGGAATGCCGCTGGATTTCTGCAGGTTGGCGCCCATCCAGTTACGGAAGCCGTAACGGACGGCAACGGGGTTGGGCACCTCCGGGCAGCAGACATAGATGGTCTGGCCGTCCCAGTCCACCTGCGCCCGGGCCAGATGGAACTGCCGGTCTTCCCCGGAGAGCTCGAAGCCCGTGATATCCCGGGCCGATATGCTCATGAGGTTGCTCCAAATCTGGCTAAGTTTCACTTTTACGCGGCCGTCTTCCAGATACTCCACGCTCTCAAGGCGGGGCAGCTCGATGGAAATGCCGGAATAAATTCCATACACGTTCTGCAGGGCACGCTGGACCATCATATCGGCCACTTCCTTCTTTTGGGAAGGATGAATGGTCACCTTGTTCCCAAGGGTTTCCGTACACACGGCCCAGGAGTTGGACAGAATCTGTTCCGTATGGAGCTGATTCTCCACGAAGAAGGGGCGCCAGCGGCCGTCGGCGTCGCCGTGTTCATACGGGGCCAGCAGCGTGAAGATGAACGGGAGGTCTCTCCCCCACTCCTTGCGCCACATTTCCACCATGGCCTTCTGCAACTTGTCATAGCAGTGGGGCTGACTCATGTTGGAGCAGCCCTGGTACCAGATGATGCCCTTGGCGGCATAGCCCACGACGGGCTTCACGCGGCCGTTCCAGATGAGTTCCGGGGTCTCCGGCCAACGGTCTGGCTGCTCTTCAACGGCATACAGGTCTTTTAGTTCCTGCTCTGTAAGGCCGGCGCCGTCAATGACTTCGCGGGTCATCCAGGGTTCGATGCGGCTGCCGCCCCAGGCATTCACGATAAGGCCCACAGGCACGTCTAACGTTTTGGAAAGGCGTTTCCCGAAGAAATAGGCCACGGCCGATGTCTTGGACGCCACGGCGCCGTCCGTATAGGCCCAGGCGGCATCCACATCGGCCTGGGGCTCCGAGCATTTGGGCGTCTTGATGTCAAAGACGCGGACCCGGGAGGCCGTTTCCGGAGCGGCCATGATGGCCTCCGTGGCGCCTTCCACTTCCTGGAAACCGAAGCCGGAGAGCGGCATCTCCATATTGGACTGGCCGCTGCAGAGCCAGACTTCGCCCAGCACCACGTCGCTGACGCTGAGGCTTTCCTTTCCGGATTTCACCACCAGGGTACGGACCAGGCCGTCGGCCTTGCCGGTGGTGATATTCACGCGCCAGGAGCCATCGGCCTGTACCGTGGTCCGGTAGGTTTGGCCATTCCACAGCACTTCCACTTTCTTGCCGGGGTCTCCCCAGCCCCAGACGGGCTGGGTGGTCTCCTGCTGCAGTACGGCATGGTCCGAGAAAATGTGCGAGAGCACCAGGGTTGCCAGGAGAATCAAACTCTTCATACTTATTTCTGATTTGCGTCAATCAACTTGTTCAGCGTTTCAACGGAAAGGCCGGTGCGAAGGCCGTCTTCCGGGGTGTTGAGGCAGTAGTCCACCAGACGGTCCACCGTGGAGGTGGCCACGTGCATACGGGTGTCGGAGGAAGCATAGTAGATGAACACGCGGCCGTCCGGATCGGCAATCCAGCCGTTGGCAAAGAGCACGTTCATCACGTCGCCCATGTACTCCTCCCCTTCCGGAGCCATGAAGAAGCCGCCGGGCTGGGCAATCACCTTTGTGGGGTCGTCCAGGGCGGTCATATACAAATACAGGACATACCGCAGGCCGGAGGCGCAGCCGCGGACGCCGTGGGCCAGATGCAACCAGCCCTTGGAGGTCTTGATGGGGTGCGGTCCCTCGCCGTTCTTCACTTCCTTGATGGTATGGTAGTGGCGGCTGTTGATAATCTTCTCCTCCTTAATGACGGCGTTTTCCATGCTGTCCACCAGGGCCCAGCCAATGCCGCCGCCGTTGCCAGCGTCGATGAAACCGTCCTGGGGGCGGGTGTAGAGGGCATATTTCCCGTTCACAAACTCCGGATGCAGCACCACATTGCGCTGCTGCGAGGCGCTCTTGATATCCGGCAGGCGCTCCCAGTTCACCAGATCCTTGGTGCGGGCCACGCCGGCGGCAGCCGTGGCGGCGGACAGGTCCCCTTCTGCACTGTGGTCTTTGCGTTCCACACAGAAGATGCCATAAATCCAGCCGTCCTCATGGGCGGTGAGGCGCATGTCGTACACGTTGGTGGCGGGCTCTCCCCACTCCGGCATGGTAATGGGACGGGGCCAGAAATGGAAGTTGTCCACGCCGTTGGGGCTTTCGGCCACGGCAAAGAAGGACTTGCGGTCGTTCCCCTCCACGCGCACCACCAGCACGTATTTGTCTCCCCACTTGATGGCACCGGAGTTCAGGGTGGCATGGATGCCGATCCGTTCCATCAGGTAAGGGTTGCGCTCCTTGTCCATATCGTATCTCCACTCCAACGGGGCATGCTCCGCCGTGAGGATGGGGTACTCGTAGCGCTCGTAAATGCCGTTTCCCTCGATGGGGGAATTCCTTCTTTCAAGCAGTTGCAGGTGACGCACCCGCAGCCAGGTCAGACGATCTTCGTAGGTCATGGTTTTAGTCTAAGAACAGTATGTTTTCTTTTTCGCTGAAGGCCTTCATGTCGGCCTCGTATTCAAAGCCCTTCCAGGCGGCGTAGAAGTGGCCGGGCCTGTCCCAGGCATTACGCCAGGTGAGCACGTAGGAGATGGAGAATTCCCGGATGGCGGGTTCCAGTACGCCGGTCCACCATGCGGGGCCGGGTATGCCTTCGAAACCGGTTTCGGAGAGGCAGAACAGTTTCTCATGCTCCAGGCTGATGGCCGACAGGCTCCGCAGCATCTCTTTCACCTGCTCGGAGAAACGGACATCGGCCTCCCGGACGGATGCGCCGTCCAGATACGCATAGATATCCGTGCCCAGTATGTCCACAAACTCATCCCCGGGGTAGCGGGACATATACACTTCCGGCGGGATGGGGCCGTTGGGAGAATAGCACCAGAGGATGTTGGTGAGGCCACGGTCCTTGGTGAAATAGAGCCAGGTGCGGCGCCAGAGTTCCTGATATTCCTGCGCCGTGCAGAGGTCTTTGCCCCACCAGAACCAGCTGCCCAGGTTCTCGTGCCAGGGCCGGAAGATGATGGGCGTATCTTTGCCGATGGACTCCAGGAAGTCTGCGGCACGCTCCTGCCAGAGGCGGAATTCATGCTCTTTCTCCCCACCGGCGAGGATGGATTTCACCACCTGGTCTGAGGAGATATCCCAGGCATCGCCACCCGTGAGAGGGTTGCGGGGATGCCAGGAGAAGGTGACGATGCCGCCGCGCTCAATCTGCTTCAGGGCAGCCCGGCGCATAAGGCTGAAGGGAATGCCGTCCAGGTTGCAGCTGTCGGAGAGTTCTATGCCGCCCAGGTCGCAACCCAGAATCATCGGGTACTTACCGGTCACGTCCTTTACGTCGGAACGCTCCAGCGGGTCGTTCTCAAAGTCCTCCACCTTCCAGGCGTGGCCGTAAAAGAGGTCATCCTGATGGCCATAGGCTATATGTCCCGCCTCTGCATACGAGAACAGGCGGTGTACCAGCTGGTCCTTGGGCGTTTCCATGGGCTTTTTATTGCCTGTGCCGCATGCCGTGAGAGCCAGGGCAGCAAAAATTGCCATTTTCCTCATCTTTATCTTCTTTTTGGGTGCAAAATAAGCCATTTTCGCCCCCGTTTACAAATTATTTCCTCATTCGGGGGCGTTTTGGCCCTTTTTTGCACCCGAATCAAAACTTCGGGGCGGAATCAAACACGCTCTGGAGTGTATAGGTGACATCCGTCGTGCGCCAAGCCTTCACCATAGCCTCAACGGGTTCCCTGCCATTGGCGGTATATTCTCCGGAGCCGTGGTCCACATAACCGTGGCGCTCCTGGCCATAGCCATCGGCACCATTGTCCCAGAGGAATGCGGAAATGCCGAAGACCTTCGCGGCCTTCACGAAGTACTCCAGATAATACAGATAATAGGCCCAGGCCTTGGCGTCGCTCTTGTTGCGCATGGAACAGCCAAATTCTCCCATGTAGATGGGAATGTTCTTGGCAACGTAGTTGGTATAGATGCTGTTAAAGAGGGTC
>CAJOMB010000118.1 GCA_905235615.1 uncultured Bacteroidales bacterium
TGGTTTTAGTGTTATTTTCAGTTTCCAAATATACGATTTTTTTCGCAAAGTTTCACTATATTTGTCTATCATAATTAAGCATGATGAATCCTAACGAATTTGATGTCATCATCATCGGCGGCGGCATCACGGGGGCCGGAACACAGCGGGACTGCGCCATGCGCGGACTGCGTACGCTCCTGGTGGACCGTTCAGACATCGCCACCGGCGCCACGGGCCGCAACCACGGCCTGCTGCACTCCGGGGCGCGCTATGCCGTCAACGATGAAGAATCGGCCCGGGAATGCATCGAGGAGAACAAAATCCTCAAGCGGATAGCAACCCACTGCATAGATGAAACCGGAGGGCTGTTCATCACCCTTCCCGAAGACGACCTGGACTACCAAAGCACCTTTGTGGAGAGCTGCCAGCGGGCGGGGATCGAGGCTGAAGTAATAGACCCCGACCTGGCCCGCCGCTGGGAACCCACGGTGAACCAGAATCTGATTGGAGCCGTAAGGGTGCCTGATGCCAGCGTAGATCCCTTCCGCCTGTGCGCCGCCAACATGCTGGACGCCAAACTGCGCGGCGGTCAGGTACGCCTCCATACTTCCGTAAGCGGTTTCATCATGGAAGGAGATACCGTACGGGGAATTCATACCCGCAATACGCAGACCGGGCAGGAGAATGATTTTTATGCCCGCATCGTCGTCAATGCCGCCGGCATCTGGGGGCAGGAGATTGCGGCCATGGCCGGTACGCCCATCAGCATGTTCCCCGCCAAGGGAGCGCTCCTGATTTTTGCACACCGCGTGAACAACCATGTCATCAACCGTTGCCGCAAACCGGCCAATGCCGATATTCTTGTCCCCGGAGACACCGTCTGCATCGTGGGCACCACCTCTTCCCGCATTCCCTTCGAAGAATGTGACGATGTGGCGGTTACGCCGGAAGAAGTGAATCTCCTGATTTCCGAGGGAGCCAAACTGGCGCCGGCCCTTTCCACCACTCGCATCCTGCGGGCCTATGCCGGCGTCCGTCCCTTGGTGAGTGCTGACGACGACCCTTCCGGCCGCAACATCACCCGCGGTTTCGTGGTCCTGGACCATGAGAGCCGGGACGGCATCAAGGGTTTCGTGAGCATTTCCGGAGGAAAACTCACCACCTATCGGCTGATGGCGGAAAAGGTCACCGATTTGGTTTGCCGCAAATTGGGCGTTACCAAAAAATGCAAAACCGCCGTAATCCCTCTTCCCGGTTCGGAAGAAGGCTCTTACGAAGAAGTTGCCAAAAAAATCTGGGAGACACCCTCCGTCGCACAAAAGGCGGCTGCGGCCCGCTTGGGAACCCGCGCCTTCCGGATGCGCAGTTCGGACCGGTGGAATGATGCCATCGTGTGCAAATGCGAAGAAGTTTCCGTGGGAGAAATCAACGGCGCCATAGAACGCTTGGACGCCTCAACCCTCACGGACCTCCGCCGACGCACCCGTCTGGGGATGGGCCCCTGCCAGGGAGAATTCTGCGCCTGCCGCGCGGCAGGCCTGTTGGCGGCTTCCCATGGCTGTACGGACCGGGAAAGAGAAGATCTGAAACAGTTCCTGCAGGAGCGTTGGAAGGGCAACTTCCCCATTGGCTGGGGAGACACCCTCCGGGAAGCGGAATACACGCAGTGGGTATATAAATTCGTGCTGGGCCTATGAAATTTGACACCGTAATCATTGGCGGAGGCCTGGCCGGACTCACGGCCGGAATCGCCCTGCAACGGGAAGGAAGGTGTACAGCTATTGTCAGTACCGGCCAGAATGCCCTGTATTTCTTCTCCGGCAGTTTCGAATCCATCGTCGAGAAGGACGAAAAAATCATCGACTTCTTTGCCAAGGCGGGCATTCCGCTCCACTATGCTCCCGGAGTGCGGTTCATGCCCCTGGGCTCCTTCCGCCCGTCGGCCCTCTGCCTGGAAGACACGGATATCTTCCCCTCTCCCCAATTGGGGAGCAAAGTGCTCATCATCAACTTTATGGGCTACCACGATTTCTTTTCCACCTTCCTGGCCGAAGGTCTGGAGAAGGAAGGGATGCAGTGCCGTATCCGGCTGCTGGACTTGCCGGAGCTGGAACCGCTCCAGCAAAGTCCCGGCGGCATGAGATCGGTACAGATGGCCCGCGTCCTGGACCCTGTCTGGGAGAAATTCGTCCAAGAGGTAAGGCTGCTCATCAAAGATGAGGATGTGGTGGTGGTTCCGCAGGTTTTCGGCCTCAAAGACCCTTCCACCCCCGGACTTATCAGGGAAGACCTTCCGGTGAGGGTCATTTTTGCCGGTACGCTTCCCCCTTCCGTTCCCGGCATCCGCACCCAGCATCTTTTAGGACGCCATTATGAGCATCTGGGCGGAACCCTTCTGAAAGGAGACCGTGCCCAAAGGGCGCAATTCAAAGACGGACGGGTTGTGGGCATCGGCACAAAGAACCTGGACAGGCACTATCTCAAGGCCGACAACTACATCCTGGCCAGCGGAAGCTATTTTTCAAAGGGCCTGCGCTCCAATCCCTTCGGAATCAGCGAGCCGGTCTTTGACCTGGATGTCACATTCGACCCGGAGAGAAGCAAGTGGTACCATTCCCAATTCGCCGCAGACCAACCCTACATGCATTACGGCGTCAGGACGGATGAGAACCTTCATGTTTACAAAAACGGACAGCTGATTCCCAACCTGTATGCCATCGGATCGGTAATGGGAGTCTCCCACCCTGCTTTTGGTTTCGGGGGCGGCCTGGCCATCCGGAGCGCTTTCCATGTCACAGCTCAAATCCTAAAGGAGGACAAGAAATGAAGATCCAGGAATACACCCAAAGCAAATACAACTTTGAGGAGTGCATGAAATGTACCGTGTGTACGGCCTACTGCCCTGTCATGCAGGTGAATCCCCTGTTTCCCGGCCCCAAGCAGTGTGGTCCGGACGAGGAGCGCCTGAGGCTGAAGGATCCTTATTTTTTCAACGAGGCCCTCAAATTCTGTATGAACTGCAAGCGCTGCGAGGTCGCCTGCCCTTCCGGCGTCCATGTGGCCGATTTGATCCAGGCGGCCCGCATCAAATACGACCACAAGCCTCCCAAAGTCCGGGACCGGATTCTTGCCTCTACGGATCTCATGGGGAAATTGGCAAGACCCGTCGCTCCCCTTGCCAACCTCGCTACCGGTATGGGAATCACCAAAACCGTACTGGATGCCACCCTTAAGATTGACCATCGGCGGACCTTCCCCAAATACAGCGGGAGAAGTTTTGAAGGCTGGATGGGACGTCACCGCAAGGAACAGGCGGCTTATGAAGAGCAGGCGGCGTACTTCCATGGCTGCTACGTCAATTACAATTACCCGCAACTGGGGAAGGACCTGGTAAAGGTTCTCAACGCCTTAGGCGTAGGCGTCCAACTCTTAGACAGGGAGAAATGCTGCGGTGTGGCCATGATTGTGAACGGCATGAGCGCCGGGGCGGCCAAGAATGCGGCTGTTAACATCGAATCCATCCAAAAGGCAGTGGACAAAGGCTTGAAAGTACTCACCACGTCTTCTACCTGCACGCTCACCCTCCGCGACGAATATCCGGAACTGCTGAACATGGACAATACCGCCGTCCGTGAAGAAATCCTTCTGGCATCCCGTTTCATCTTCGAGAAGATAGAAGGAGGAGCCACCCTGCACTTCCGCCCGGATTTCCATAAACGCATTGCCTATCATGTCCCCTGCCACATGGAAAAACTGGGATGGGGCATCTTCTCGGAGCGCATCCTGCGTATGATTCCCGGCGTGGAACTCACCCTGTTGGACAGCGCCTGCTGCGGAATTGCCGGAACCTACGGATTCAAGAAAGAAAACTACAAGACCTCCCAGGATATCGGGACGGCTCTTTTCGAACAAATCCGGGACATAGACCCGGACATGGTGGCCTGCGATTGTGAAACCTGCAAATGGCAGATAGAGATGAGCACCGCCTATCCCGTCCAAAATCCCATCTCCATCCTGGCCGATGCTTTAGATATTGATGCGAAATGATGAAATTCAAGTCAGCCCAAAAACGACTGACTTGAATTCAGGAAAACGATGAAACGATGGCAATCAGCGAGTTACGCGCCGCGGCGATTTGCACCGCTTATTGCTTGCGTGAACGAAGAACCATCTTGGCATTTCGTCCACGTGACACGAAATATACATATTTATACCAGGATATATTCAAACGCATCATTGAATTCCGAAACAGACGACGGGCATGGAAATGTTTCATCATTCCCAAGTACGAATTCATTGAGGCACGAATATGCTCCAGCGTCTCTTCAGTTATGTCCTCCCGTGTCTCAAATAACTTGTTCACGCTATACTGCAAATACATTTTCTTGGGATGAAGCAAAAGCCCTTTGGATTGTAACCATCCTTGCATCTTATCACGAACTGCCAACAAATGTTCCTTTGATGGATGAACAAGTACCATGTCATCTACATATCGCCCATAATGCGGAATGTCCCATTCTTCAATAACAAGATGGTCCAACTCATCCAAAAACAACAAAGCTAAAAGCTGACTGGTAAGATTTCCTATAGGCAGTCCGACACTGCCATCTGTCCCAAATAGTGATTTACTTACAGGCAGGCCACGCCAACATTTGCGCGGGACTTTCCGAATACAGTTTTTCTCCGGACGATTAAAAATTGTCTGCTTTAAAAGGTACATCAGAAGCGGTAAATCATTGCCATGGTAACGCTCCTGCAGAAAACGGGTGATACATGTATACAACAACTGCTTGGAAATACTCATGAAAAAGACTTGAATGTCCAGTTTCATGATATAACAGTCCTGCGAGTAATTTTCCGAACAATCTTTGATATGATTCGCTATCCGTTGAATCCCGAATAGCGTCCCCTTGCCTTTCTGGGTAGAATAACTGTCGGTTATGAACTGTTGCTCCAACAGCGGATATATCCGTCTGGCGATGATATGATGTACAATCCTGTCCCGGAAATCAGCTGCAAAAATTTCCCTTTTCACTGGGTACTCCACAACAAATGCGATGGAACGCCGAGGTTTGTAGCGATGTGCATTTATCTCCTTCCATAGTTCGATGCAGTTGTGTTCATAATCCCATTCGAAAGAAAGCGCATTGACCGTATTTCGTTTTGTTTTTCTGCAGTCATAATACGCCTCAATCACGTCTTCCAGAGGGATTCCCCCCATTTGTTCCTCTGTAAAAATACTCAGTTCTTGTTCTTCCATGCTGTTGCCTGTCTGCCCACGGAATCCATCAGTTTAATTATATCGGAATAGCGACCGGAAGAAATCGCTTTTTGATGGTAACAAACCCGAAGTAAAAGCTGTAGTTGTTTATGCGAAACGAGGAGGTCCGTAAGCGCTTCCTCCCTGTCGCTTTGTTTCATGTTGGCCCTATATACCTGACAGAGAATATCCAGGCATAACTCTACCATCCGACTGCCCAGAGAATACCGATAGAATTTCGGGAGGTCTTTGGAGGCATCAACAACGCGCTCCAACAAATCGTAGCCGGCCTTGTAGATGGGAAGTTCTTCAGATAATGCCATTGACAGACTTTTATAGTGGAAATAGCAATGTTCCGATAAGCGAAAGCGGCGCGAACATAGTTGTTATTGGTCTTATTGTTGTTGTTCGCGTTACCGTTGTTGGCGTTGTAGTTCCACGCGTT
>CAJOMB010000119.1 GCA_905235615.1 uncultured Bacteroidales bacterium
AGAGCTGCATCCCCAAGGCTATGATGCCGGAGAGCACTGCCAGGCGCATCTGCAGGATGCGGGATTTGTACACCACCAGGGCCAGCACAATGAGGAAGGCCACGATGCCCAGCAGAATCCCGAAATACGGGCTCCGGAGCTGCCAGTAAGACACCTCCACAAGCCCTTCCGGACTGGCCAGCCTATAAGCCGGACCAAAACACAGGCCCGCCGCCAGGCCGGCCGATATCAGCAGAAAAAGGTTTTGGATTCTTTGCCACATAATTCTTACTTTTTCAAATAGGCCTCCACGGCGGCCCGCACCTGTCCGTAGCGGAGCAGGAGCTCGTGAGCCTCATCATAATCCGTGATGCCCGTCCCTTCCATGATCATGCGCGTTCCGCGGTCCACCAGCTTCTTGTTGGTGAGCTGCATGTCCACCATCTTGTTGCTTCACGTGGCCCAGCCGGATCATGGATGCGGTGGAAATCATATTGAGGATGAGTTTGGCCGATGTCCCCGACTTCATGCGGGTGGAGCCCGTCACGAATTCCGGCCCCACCTGGGCCACCATGGCAATCTCCGCCTCCCGGACCACGGCGCTGTCCTCGTTGTTGGTGATGGCGCCGGTGAGCAGGCCGGCCTCCCGGGCCTTCCTGATGGCGCCCACCACGTAGGGAGCTCCGCCGGAAGCGGTGATGCCCACCAGCACGTCGTTGGCCGTCAGATTGAACTTCTGAAGATCCTTCCAGCCCTGTACGGCATCGTCCTCCGCCCCCTCCACAGCGTTTCGGATGGCGTTGTCTCCACCGGCCATAACGCCGATGAACGTGTCCAATACCCCATAGGTGGGAGGAATCTCGGAGGCATCCACAATGCCCAACCGGCCGGAAGTGCCGGCGCCGGTATAGAAAACGCGGCCTCCCTTGGGAACCCGCTCCACAATCCCGTCCACCAGCTTTTCGATGGCCGGAATGGCCTGGGCCACCGCCATGGGGACCAGCCGGTCCTCCTCGTTGATGCCCTCCAGGATTTCCCGGGTGGACATGGCGTCCAAGTGCTCGAAATGCGAACTCTGTTCTGTGGTTTTCATATTCCAACGTATAAGCATGCGAAGTTACTCAAAATTATCCGGATATGCCAATTTTTGTAAAATCGTCTAAAATATTTGCAGGCTAAATTGAAAGTCGAGAAATCATATATGGATACTAAGCGAGTAGTCGTTACCGGCATGGGCGTGGTGTCCTCTCTGGGCTCGGACGTCGATACCTTCTGGAACAACCTCATTCATGGTGTCTGCGGAATCGAGTACGTAGAAGCCTTCAAAGACATGCCCGTCACCTTTGCCGGAAAAGTGAAAGACTTTGACCCGGAGCGCTTCGGCATGGACAAGCCCTTCATCCGCAAGCAGGATAACTTTACGCTGTACGCCATGGCATCGGCCTGGCAGGCCATGCAACAGGCCGGGCTGGTGGCAGAAGGAGAAAACGCCAATATAAACCCCTATCGCCTTGGCGTGTACGTGGGCTCCGGCATCGGCGGTTTCGAGGTGCAGTACCGCGAAACCCAGAAAATGATTGAAGACCCCTCCGGAAAGTGGATTTCTCCGCTTTTCATCGCCACCATGATATCCAATATCGCGGCCGGGCACATTGCCA
This sequence comes from uncultured Bacteroidales bacterium, assembly GCA_905235615.1. Classification (GTDB taxonomy): domain Bacteria; phylum Bacteroidota; class Bacteroidia; order Bacteroidales; family UBA932; genus Cryptobacteroides. The sequence goes on from CAJOMB010000119.1 coordinate 1,638, forward strand.
TCAAACATCACGCAGAAGGCCCCTGCCTGGATATCGTAACGGCCTGCGCCACCTCTTCCCACTGCATCGGCGAGGCTTTCCGCGCCATCCGTCACGGCTATGCAGACGCCATCATCGCCGGCGGCAGCGAGCATGTGTCCATTCCGCTGGGCATTGCCGGCTTCTACAATGCCAAAGCCCTTACCCGCTCCACGGATCCCAAGTACGCCTCCCTCCCCTTCAACGCCAACCGCCAGGGTTTCGTGATGGGTGACGGCGCCGCCGTGCTGGTGCTGGAATCCCTGGACCACGCCATAGAGCGCGGCGCCACCATTTACGGTGAAATGGTGGGCTACGGCAACACCTGCGACGCCTTCCATGCCACCGCTCCCCGTCCGGACGGCAGCACCCAGGCCCAGTCCATCAAGGACGCCCTTACGGAAGCCGGCTTCGACCCTTCCAAGGACAATCTCTACATCAACGCCCACGGAACGGGCACCCACCTCAACGACATTGCGGAAACCATCGCCTGCAAGGTGGCCCTGGGAGATTATGCCTACAAGGCCCACATCTCCTCCACCAAGTCCATGACCGGCCACATGTTCGGCGCCGCCGGCGCTGCGGAGGCCGTGGCCACCGTAATGGCCCTGAAAGAAGGAATCTGCCCGCCCACCATCAACCTGGACGCCCCGGACCCGGAATGCGACCTGGACTACACCCCCAACGTGGCCGTGAAGACAGACCTCACCCTGGGCCTCTCCAATTCCTTCGGTTTCGGAGGGCACAACGCCTGCGTGGCCTTCCGGCCGTATAAGGGCTAAGAATTACTCGTGTTTGGCCAGCCTTTCCCAGGCCAGCTGCTCCCACTTAGTGCCGGGGCGGCCGTAATTGGCGTAAGGGTAGATGGAGATGCCGCCGCGGGGCGTGAAGAAGCCCGTCACCTCAATGTATTTGGGATCCATCAGCTTGATGAGGTCCTTCATGATGGTGTTCACACAGTCCTCATGGAAGTCTCCGTGGCTGCGGAAACTGAACAGATACAGTTTCAGGGACTTGGATTCCACCATCTTCACGTCCGGCACATAACTGATGCGGATTTCCGCAAAGTCCGGCTGGCCGGTGATGGGGCATAACGTAGTAAACTCCGGGCAGTTGAAACGTACCCAGTAATCGTTTTCCGGATGCTGGTTCTCAAAGGTTTCCAACACCTCGGGGGCGTAGTTCTGGCTGTATTCGGCCTTGTGGCCCAGCGCCTTGAGCTCTTCGGGATTGCGTGCCATCTTATTCCTCCTCCCCTGCTTCTTTAAGCCTTTCGGCGTTTTCTGCAATCTGCAGCTGGTCAATACATTCCTGAATGTCTCCGTCCATGAACACGGGCAGGTTGTACATGCTCCAGCCAATACGGTGGTCCGTGACGCGGCCCTGCGGATAGTTGTAGGTGCGGATTTTGGCGCTGCGGTCACCGGTGCTCACCATGGTCTTGCGCTTGGCGGCAATACCGTCTAAGTATTTCTGGTGCTCGCGGTTGTACAGGCGGGTGCGGAGCTCTTCCATGGCACGGTCCAGGTTCTTGAGCTGGGAACGCTCTTCCTGGCACTGCACCACAATGCCGGAAGGAATGTGGGTGAGGCGCACGGCGCTGTAGGTGGTGTTCACCCCCTGGCCGCCGGGGCCGGAAGCGCAGAAGAGGTCTTTGCGGATATCGGCCGGATTCAGCTCGATATCGAATTCTCCGGCTTCGGGGAACACGGCTACGGATGCGGCCGATGTCTGGATGCGGCCCTGCGTTTCCGTCTGGGGAACGCGCTGCACGCGGTGTACGCCGGATTCGTATTTCATGACGCCGTACACGCCGTCCTGGCTGCTGGAGAGCTTGAACACAATCTGCTTGAAGCCGCCGGAGGTGCCGGGAGCCTGGTCGGTGATTTCCAGCTTCCAGCCGCGGCGCTCCGCAAAGTGCTGATACATGCGGAAGAGGTCTCCGGCAAAGATGGCGGCTTCGTCACCGCCGGTGCCGCCGCGGATTTCCACCATGGCGTTCTTGCTGTCGTCCGGATCGGCCGGAATCAGAAGGAGCTTGATGTTCTGCTCCATCTCGGGAAGTTTGGGCTCAATCTCGGCCACTTCTTCACGGGCCATGTCCTTGAGGTCTTCGTCCTTCTCGTTGATGAGGATGTCCTTGGCCTGCGCCAGTTCGTCCACCAGTCGCTTGTATTCCAGACCGGCGGCAATGATGGGCTGCAGTTCCTTGTAGTCCTTGTTCAGCTGGACAAACTTCTTCATGTCCGCTATCACAGCGGGGTCTGCAAGCTGCTCTTCCAACTTCTTGTATTTGTCCTGAAGGCTCAGCACCTTCTCCAACAGCGTATTCTCTGCCATAGCAAAATGTGTTTCAGCCCGCAAAGATACGAATTTTCCCCCTATCCTGCAATTCCCCGGCTTTGGCAGCATTTCACCCCCGATTTTGATGCCGAACTGTCGGATTTCCAGTTTCGGCTACATTTTGTGGCCGATTTTGTTGCCGAGTTTTTTGGCCTGGTCCCAGAGGGTGTCCATATCGGCCAGTGTAAGGTCTTTGAGCTGGCGGCCCTGGCGAAGGGTTTCGGTCTCGATGTAATTGAAACGGGTGCGGAACTTTTCGCAGGTCCGGTTCAGGGCGGCTTCCGGGTCCACGTCGTACAGGCGGGCCGCATTGATGACGGAAAACAGCAGGTCCCCGAACTCTTCCTGAATGTGGTCCGGGTCCATGCCGGCGCTGGCCTCGGTGACTTCACCCACCTCTTCCTGCACCTTGGCCCAGACATCCTCGCGTTTTTCCCAGTCAAAGCCGCAGCCCCGGGCCTTCTCCTGCATGGAAAGGGCCTTGAGGATGGCCGGCATGGCCTTGGGGATACCTCCCATCACGCTTTTGTTGCCGTCCTTTTCCTTCGCCTTCACCAGTTCCCAGGTATCGGCAATCTCCTTGGCCGATGTAGCCTTCCCCGCCTCCGGCCCGAAGACGTGGGGGTGGCGGAAGACCATCTTGTCGCACACCTTGTTCATGCTGTCGGCTATGTCAAAGGCATCTTCCTCCTCCCCGATTTTGGCGTAGAAGACCATGTGGTACAGCAGGTCCCCAATTTCCTTGGCCGTGCCCTGGCGGTCTCCTTCCAGGATGGTGTCGCTGAGTTCGTACACTTCCTCCTCCGTCATGGGGCGGATGGTGTCCATGGTCTGGGCGGCGTTCCAGGGGCATTTCTCCCGCAGGGCGTCCATGATGTCCAGCAGGCGCCCGAAGGCTCTGAGTTTCTCTTCTTTGGTATGCATGGGCGCAAAGTTACAACAAAAATCTTGTGAAAAATCGTAAGAAACACACAAAAAGCATGTAAAACAACACAACTTTTTT
>CAJOMB010000120.1 GCA_905235615.1 uncultured Bacteroidales bacterium
ACCGTCGGCTCCGGCTGCTTTGCCCCGCCGCCCAAGGTGGAAAGCGCCGTCATCCGGCTCCGGCGCAACGGCCGCAAGGACTTGGGCTGCGACGAAAAACTGTTCAGGACCGTGGTGAAAACCGCCTTCGGGCAGCGCCGCAAGATGATGCGAAATCCCCTGAAGCCCTTGGCCCTGGCCCGCGGCAAGGCCGATATCCTTTCCCAGGACATCTTCTCCCAGCGCCCGGAACAGCTCTCCGTCGAAGATTTCGTGGCCCTTACCAATCTTTTGGCATTTTAAAAATCATTCAATATCATGAAAAAAGTACTTACTGTAATCTGCGTGCTGTGCATGACTGCACTGGCCGCTTCCGCCCAGAAGGGGTGGTTCATCGATGCGGGCCTCGGCTCCAATTTCAACGCCAACGCCAACGGTTTTAGCGGGTGCGGAATAGGTGCACAAGGCGGCTTCGGCTACATGTTCAACGAGGCCATCGGGGTTCGTGCCACCGCGCAGCTTGGCATCGGAAGCGCTACGCCCGATGCCGGAACGGGCAACGCCTGGTTTATCGACGGGAGACATATCCGGGGCGCGGTCGCCGGTGACTTCCTGTGGGACATCATCGGCACTTTCTCTGAAGGGAAAGGCTTTTACAGAATCCTCCCCTATGTGCGCCTTCAGGAGACCTTCGGTACCAAGCGCGGCGCAACGGCTTTCAGCTTCGGCTTCGGCGGTGGCATCCGTCAGGTGTTTTATCTTGTGCCCACCGACAAGACCTTCGGAATCATCGTTGACGTGAATGCCGTCGGCGCCTCCGAGAAGCCGTGGTACGGCGGCAAAGGCATGATGTGCCTGGCCCAGGCTACGGTAGGCGTTGTCTATCACTTCTAAGGTAGGCTCCTTCTTAGGCTATCCAGCCTTTTTGCAGCAGCACCTGCGCTATCTGGACAGCGTTGGTGGCGGCGCCTTTGCGGATGTTGTCGCTTACGCACCAGAGGTTGAGCCCGTTTTCCACGGACGGGTCCCGGCGGATGCGTCCCACAAACACCTCGTCTTTCTCCCAGGCCGTGAGCGGCATGGGGTAGAGGTTTTCCTGAGGCTTGTCCTGAATCACCACGCCGGGCATATCGGCCATCAGCTGAATGGCTTCCTGGAGCTGGAAGGGCCTTAAGAATTCCACGTTCACGCTCTCCGAATGGCCGCCTTTCACGGGCACCCGAACGGTGGTGGCCGATACGGCTATGGAATTGTCTCCCAGAATCTTGCGGGTTTCGTTCACCATCTTCATCTCCTCTTTGGTGTAGCCGTCGGGGAGGAAGGAGTCGATGTGCGGAAGGATGTTGAGGTCTATGGGGTGGGGAAACTTGGAGCCGCTGCCGCCGGCCCTTTCGGCCTCCAACTGCTCGATGCCGCGCTGACCGGCGCCCGTGACGCTCTGGTAGGTGCTCACCACAATCCTTTTGATGCCATAGGCCTTATGCAGCGGAGCAAGGGGCAGCACCATCTGGATGGTGGAGCAGTTGGGGTTGGCAATGATATAATTTTCCGGGCCGATGGCATCCGGGTTAATCTCCGGCACCACCAACGGCACCGCCGGATCCATGCGCCAGAAAGAGGAATTGTCCACTACACGGCATCCTGCGGCCGCAAAACGGGGAGCCAGTTCTCCGGATGCGACACCGCCGGCGCTGAAAAGAGCCAGGGCAGGTTTCTGCGCGATGGCCTCATCGGCACTCATGACAGTCCATTCTTTTCCCCGGAAGCTCACTTTTTTCCCCCAGGACTGCTCTGAGGCTACTGGAAGCAGCTTTGTAATGGGGAAGTTACGCTCCTCCAATACCCGGAGCATTTTCGTACCCACCAGCCCGGTGGCGCCCACGACCGCAACTAACATAAAAGTTTCATTTTGTAAAACTTGTGCAAGTTACAAAAAATATGTGTAAGTTTGCGAAAACACTGAAGCATATGAAGAAAATTTGGGCCCTTGCGGCCACCGTCTATTCTAACCAGACCCATCCTGCCTTCCAGACGCAATATTATTCTGTACCGCTACGCCCTTTCCAGTGCAGGGCTGGCGTAAGAGCGGCTTTCTGAATTTCGGCCGGGCATAGGGGTATGGATTAAAGCGAAAATTGCGTATCTTTGCAGACTATGACAAATGTGCTGGGCATATTCGGCTTTCTGAGTTTCGGTTGGGTGGACCTTCTGGACATCTTCATGATGGCCGTGCTCATCTTCCTCCTTGTGAGAAGCATCCGCGGAGATTCCACCGTGCTCAATATCGTGATTGTGCTGGTGGTGCTCCTGCTGCTGCAGGCCGTGGTGTCGGCCTTGGGCATGCGCATGATGACGGTCCTGCTGAACGCCCTGTTGGACGTGGGTGTGCTGGCGGTCATCATCCTCTTCCAGCCGGAAATCCGCCACATGCTCAACCGCTTCGCCCTGCAGTCCGGCATCACCCGCCGCACAGATGAGCTGTTCAACCGCATCCTCGGCATCCAGGAGGACAAGATGGGCAGCCAAAGCGCAGAGGAGTTGGGAGAGGCCGTCCGGGCCATGTCCGCAGAGAAGACGGGTGCGCTCATCGTGCTTCAGCACAAGTCTTCCATGGAAAAGTACATGGAAACGGGAGACCGTTTCGAGGCCGATATCAACCGTCGGCTCATCATGAATATCTTCTTCAAGAATTCTCCTCTGCACGACGGTGCCATGATCATCGTAGGTGACCATATCGCCGCCGCCCGCTGCCAGCTTCCCATGACCAACCGCACGGACATTCCCGCCCAATACGGGATGCGCCACCGCGCGGCCATCGGCCTCAGCGAAGATACGGATGCGGACATCCTGGTGGTGTCCGAGGAGACGGGCGACGTGAGTTTCGTGCGGGGCGGAGAAATCCACACGGTACAGGACATGAAGGAACTCAGGCAGCTGCTGGGCTCCGTGATGGCTGAGGAGGGAGGAAAGTAAATGGACGCGAGACTGGAGGCCAAGCTGGGATTTGACAAGGTGCGGGAGGCCATATCGGCCCGCTGCTCTACGGAATATGCGTCGGAGCGGGTTCAGGGCGAAGAATTCTCGACGGATGCCCGGGAAATCCATCAGCGGCATCTTCTCACGGACGAGATGCGCCTTATCCTCATGTTCGAGGACAATTTTCCCACCTCCGGCTACATTGATGCGCTTTCTTTCCTGGAACCCATCGGTCGGAATGCGTCCATCGATATCCTGTCCCTTGGAAAACTGAGAACCCTGCTGGAAACCCTCCGCAAGGCGCTCCATTTTTTCCATACCGTAAAGGAGGGCATCTACCCCAACCTGCAGCACATGGCTTCGGGCATCAACGCCCCGGCCCAGGTGATGAGCCGGATAGACGCCATCCTGGACCGCCACGGAGAAATCAAGGATACGGCTTCCGACGAGCTGTACAAGATTCGCCGGAGCATCAAGGACAAGGAGCTCAGCGTCTCCAAACGGATGAACGCCATCCTTCGCCAGGCCCAGCAGGAAGGGCTGGTGGAGGCCGATGCCAGTGTCTCCATCCGCGACGGGAAGATGCTCATTCCGGTGGCATCGGCCAAAAAAAGAGCCTTCCAGGGCTTTGTGTATGACGAGAGCGCCACGGGGAAGACCACCTTCATGGAGCCCGCGGAGATAGTGGCCCTGCAGAACGAGTTGGCGGAGCTGCATTTTGCCGAAACAAGGGAGATTGCCCGCATCCTCTACGAATTCGCGGAATTCCTGCGCCCCTACGTGCCGGAGCTTATAGACGGAGCCCGCTACGTGGGAGAGCTGGATTTCATCATGGCCAAGGCGCAGGTGTCCTTGGACTATATTGCCGGGATGCCGGTGGTGTCGGAAGAGGGGGAGCTGCGGCTGCGGAAGCGGAAGGCCCGGCACCCGCTCTTGGAAAAGAGCCTCAGGAAAGAAGGCCGGCAGATTGTGCCGCTGACGGTTTCGCTTACCCCGCAGAAGCGCATCCTCCTTATTTCCGGTCCCAACGCCGGCGGAAAGAGCGTGTGCCTCAAGACGGTGGGACTGCTTCAGTATATGTTCCAGTGGGGCATGCTGGTGCCCACTTCGGAGGCTTCCGAGCTGCCGGTTTTCGACCGCATCATGGTGTCCATCGGAGACGACCAGTCCCTGGAAAACGACCTCTCCACCTACAGCTCCTTCCTTACGGACATGAAGGCC
>CAJOMB010000121.1 GCA_905235615.1 uncultured Bacteroidales bacterium
GAAGCAGCCTGGAATTCCGGATCGGAGGCCAGTCCCGCCGCATCGGAGATAGAGGAGAAGGATGTGGCGCTCAGCGTGTTCTGCATCATGATGGAAGTATATCCCATGGGGCCTGAAACAGCCAGGGCAATGAAGATATACACCAGAACGGCCAGAATGGCTTTGCCCCAGTTGCCGCGAAGGGCGGCGAGGGCGGAGTCTTTGAAATACGTGTTTGTTTTCATCTTTTTGACAGTTTATCTTGACAAATTTACACATTTTTCGGATATTTGTAAAAACAAAACGACAAAGTCATGATATGGATTATTCTGGCCGTTGTGGCCGCCGTCCTTGTTCTCTGGGTCATTTCCGTCCAGAACAAGCTTGTGAAGAGCGATGAAATCTGCAACAATGCCCTCAAGCAGATTAACGTTCAGCAGATCAGCCGTTTCGATGCCCTCCAGGCCCTCATCAAGCTCACCCGCGAGTATGCCGGCTACGAGGCCGATACCCTCCAGAAGATTGTAGATGCCCGCAAAATCACCTCTTCCCCCGCTCCCACGGCGGCCGAGATCAACGCCAACGAGGAGGCCCTGAAGGAAATATCGGCCAAACTCATCGCCGTGGCCGAGGCCTATCCGGACCTCAAGGCCAACCAGAACTATCAGCAGACCATGCAGAGCATCGAGAAGTACGAGGAGAATGTGCGCCTGTCCCGCATGACGTTCAACGACACGGTTACCCGCTTCAACCAGCAGGTGCGCGTGTTCCCCACCTCCCTCATCGCTGGAATGCTGGGCTTCGCCAAGAGAGATTATCTGGCCGATGACGTCACCAAAAAAGATTACCCGGTAATATAAATGAAGAGGTATTTTATTTTTATCTGCCTGTCCCTTTCTTGCCTGATGGCCCGGGGGCAGGCAATTCGTCATATCCGGGATGTGGACATCCGGGTGGAGGTGGAGAAGGATGGCAGCGCCTGGATAACGCAGACCTGGGATGCCGAGGCCGGCTCTTCCGGGACGGAATTCTACATCCCTGTGGGGAACCTGGGTCCCATGACCGTGAGCCGGCTGTCCGTATCGGAGAACGGCCAGGCATTTGAAAGCCTGGGGGACAGCTGGGATGTGGACCGTTCCCGCAGCTGGAAAAGCGGCAAATGCGGGATTGTTCCCAAAGACAACGGCGTAGAGCTGTGCTGGGGCCTGGGAGAAAGCGGCCCGCACCAGTGGAAGGCCCGTTTTTATGTGACCGGTCTGGTGCAGGCCTATGACGACGCGGACGCATTCAATTTCCAGTTTGTGAACCGGGGCATGGACCCGGCGCCGGAACATGTGCGTGTGACCATCGTCCCGGCCTTTGAATGCCCGGAATGGACGTATGACAACACGCGCGTCTGGGGCTTCGGCTTCTACGGAGACATCAACGTGGAGAACGGCGCGGTGGTGGAGGAAAGCTCCGAGAGCCTGGGGTACAGCAACTCCGTCATCGCCTTGGTCAAGTTTGAAAAAGGCATCTTCGAGCCCGCCGTAACGGCAGGCGGCCCCTTCCAGGACCTGCTGGACCGCGCCTTGGACGGCAGCGCCTACGGAGAGGATGACGGCATGCCCATGTGGTTCGCCATTCTTTTCGGCCTCCTGTTTTGTGGCAGCATCTTTATCCTGCTGTGGGTGGTGGTGGCATCGGCCCGGGGCTATAAATGGAAAAAGTCCCTCTTCGGCAAGAAGAAGATTGAAGGCTGGTACCGCGAGGCCCCGTTGGAAGGGAATCTGCTGGCGGCGGAATACCTGCTGGTCAAGGGGAAACGCTTTGAAGTGTCGGCCCCGGCGCAGAATATCATCGGCGCCATGTTCCTCCGCTGGATCATGGACGGAAAGCTGGCCGTTCAGCCGGACCCGTCCAACAACAGGCGCGTGAACCTGGAATTCAAGGCCGACAGCGTCTCCGATGACGACGTAATTGAAGACCTCTACCAGATGGCCCGCAGCGCCGCTGGAGACAACAACATGTTGGAGAAGAACGAATTCGAGAAGTGGAGCACCCAGAACTACAAGAAGATGAGCGCCTGGCCGGACCGCGCCATTGCCCGCGGCAAAACCTGGTTCCGCAACAAGGGCTATTTCAAGAGTGAAGGCGTATGTACGGAAGAAGGGGCCCGTGAGGCCTGCCACGTGGTGGAATTCCGGAACTTCCTCAAAGATTTCACCCTCTCCGACCAGCGTGGAGCCACGGAAGTGGGGCTCTGGAAAGACTACCTGGTGTATGCCCAGCTGTATGGCATGGCCGATAAGGTGGCCGCCCAGTTCAAGAAGCTCTATCCGGCCGAATTCTCCCAGCTGGCTCAGGAAACGGGCATGGACACCCGCACGCTCATCTACACCATGAGCTGGACCAATTCCATGAGCACCAAGGCCTTTACCAACGCCATGCAGAAAGCCGGCAGCATCAGCGGCACCGGCGGCCACACCTCCTTCGGCGGCGGTGGCGGCTTCTCCGGCGGCGGTTTCGGCGGCGGTGGCCGATGAAAAAAGCCACCGACACAAGTCGATGGCTTACAAAGTGGAGGTAGTCGGATTCGAACTAAAAACACAGAACCCTCCAGAAACCCTTGTTTAAATGATTTCTATTGCGTATTTTTGCAGGCGGAGTTAATTGACTTCGCCTGTTTTTGGGATATTTTGGGGATACGATTTTTGTTCGGGAGGGATTGTAAAATGAAAATTAAACGCAACGCTTCTTTCAAACTCTTCAACTACGGGAAGCATAAGGACAAATACCAAGTCCGGCTGCGTGTAACGTTTAACGGCCAGCGGCTTGACTTGGGCACCGGATGTCAGGTTAATTCACTGGAAGCCTGGGATACCGGAAACGAGCTGGTCAAGTCCGGTTACAAAGGGCCGAAGGGCGAGAGCGCCAATGCCATCAATGATGAACTGCGTAAATGCAAGGACACCATTGATATGGTTTTCCAATACTATGAGGTAAATGACAGGATTCCCACGCCCTCCCAGATTCAAATAGCCTTTAAAGAACGCATGTCGGGCATCCTTCCCAAGCGACCTGAACCCGAGAAGAAGAAACGGGAACAAAAGCTCAAGGAGCCGGACTTGTTCGTCATTTTTGATGAATTCACCCGCAAATGCGGAGAAAAGAATGCCTGGACCATCGCCACCTTCGAGAAGATGTCAGCGCTCAAGGCCGACTTACTGAACTTCGGCCCCAAGGTCAAACTTTCCGAACTGGACAAGGATGCCCTAACAAGATTTGTTGGCTATCTCCGCGACGAGAAGAAGGTGTTTCCGGCGAAGAAAAGGAAGGACGCCGAGGAAGATGAGGAAGAAAAGGCCGTACAAGTGGGCCTCAACAACACCACTATTAAAAAGAAGCTGGAATACCTCACCTGGTTCCTTCGCTGGGCGCGTGACGTGGGGTATCCAGTCAATCCTGCGTTCAAAACCTTCAAGCCAACGCTCAAACAGACGCAGAAGCCCATTATATACCTTACCAAAGAAGAGTTGCAGCGGGTCAAGGACCTGGACCTGTCTGGGTCCAAGTTGGAGCCTGTCCGGGACATCTTCCTTTTCTGCTGTTTCTCCAGCCTGCGACACTCCGATGCCGACAACCTTCGCCGCAGCGACATCAAAGGCGACCACATGGACGTAACCACCATCAAAACTGGTGACAGCGTGTCCATCGAACTGAACGATATTACAAAGGCTATCCTTGAAAAGTACAAGGACGCCCCCTTCAAGGATAACAAAGCCCTTCCCTCTTTCACCAACCAGGCAATGAACCGGAGTCTGAAAGAGCTCTGCCAGCTGGCCGAAATCAATGAGCCTATCCGCATCACCACCTACAAAGGCAAC
>CAJOMB010000122.1 GCA_905235615.1 uncultured Bacteroidales bacterium
CGCATCCTGGTTTCCAAGATTGCCGACGCCCAGTTCTCCGTGGTGGATTCCGAGGCCGATGCCCTCCTGCTGGAGAACAACCTCATCAAGCAGTACAAGCCCAAGTACAACATCCTCCTCAAAGACTCCAAGACCTACCCCTGGATCTGCGTCACCGGAGAGGAATTCCCCCGGGTGTTCATCACCCGGCGCATCGAGAAGGGCAAGGGGAACCGTTACTTCGGCCCGTACAGTTCGGTGATGCATGCGCGGAACCTGGTGGATTTCTTCGACCAGACCTACAAGCTGCGCACCTGCACCCTCAAAATCACCTCCGACGCCATCCTGAGGGGGAAATATCGGCCCTGCCTCAAATTCCATATCGGGAAATGCGACGCCCCCTGCGTGGGCAAGATTTCCAAGGAGGAGTATAGCGGCTATATCGAGGAAATCGTGCACATCCTGAGCGGCCGGGGCTCCGAGGTTATCAAGCATTACAAGACGCTCATGGCCGATGCCGCCGGGCGCCTGGCCTTCGAGGAGGCCCAGGTCTGCAAGGACAAGCTCCGCACCTTGGAGAAGCATTACGCCAAGAGCATCATCACCCAGGCTTCCGACATTGAGGCCGATGTCTTTACCCTGGTCTTCGACGGCACCGAGGCCTTCGGCAACTTCCTCCGCATCCGGGGCGGTGCCATCGTGCAAAGCCTGAACCTGGGCTTCAAGAGCCAGATTGAAGAGGAACAGGCCTCCGTGCTGTCCACCTTTATCGGCGAGATTGAAGACAAGTTCGGGGAACTCTCGAAGGAGGTGATCGTCCCCTTCCTGCCGGACGTGGAGATAGAAGGGGTGGAGTTCAGGATTCCCCAGCGGGGAGACAAGCTGGCCCTGCTGGAATTAAGCGCCAAAAACGCCAAGGAATTCCACTTCAACAGCATCAAGCAGCGGGAGCACACGGACCCGGACGCCTTCCGCATGAGCGTGATGACGGAGTTGCAGAAAGCCTTGGGCATGAGTGTGCTGCCCCGTCACATGGAGTGCTTCGACAACTCCAACGTGCAGGGCACCAATCCGGTGGCCAGCTGCGTGGTTTTCCGCGACGCAGAGCCTTCCAAGGCCGATTATCGGCGTTTCAAGATCAAGACGGTGGTGGGCGCCAACGACTTCGCTTCCATGAAGGAAGTGGTGAACCGCCGCTATTCCCGCATGCTGGAAGAGGCTCCCGACGACCTCCCGCAGCTCATTGTGATTGACGGCGGCAAGGGGCAGCTGGAATTTGCCCATCAGGCTTTGGCGGAGCTGGGCATCCTGGACCGCGTTACCGTGGTGGGCCTGGCCAAGCGCTTGGAAGAAGTTATCCGGGTGGGAGACCCTTATCCGCTGTTCATAGACCGCAATTCGCAGGCCCTGAAGGTGCTGCAGCATATCCGGGACGAAGCCCACCGCTTCGGCATCACCTTCCACCGCAATCTCCGTTCCAAGGCGGCCATTCAGAGTGCCCTGCGGGAAATCAAGGGCGTGGGCGAGAAGACGGAACAACGCCTTCTGATGCACTACGGCTCCGTGGCCCGCATCGCCGCTGCGCCCTTGGAGGAGCTCAGCGCCTTGGTGGGGGCGGAGCTGGCGGTACGCATTCATGATTATTTACAATGACAGAAAAACAGTTCAACAAGTATTTCAATGCGTTCATCCTGATAGGGATGACGGTGGTCACGTGCGTCGTGACGGCCATCAAGCTGGGCGGAGCGGCAGACGGAGACCATCTGTGGCTGCTGCTGAGCGCCTTCGGCTCCCTGATGGGGATTCTGGCCACGGTTTCATCGGCCAACGGGTGGATTATCACCTTCCTGTTCGGCTTTTTGGACGTGAGCATCTACGGCTTTGCCTGCTGGATGAACTGGCGGGAAGGCGGCTCCGGCCTGGGCAATGCCCTGCTGCACTTTATCTACTTTGTCCCCATGCAGCTGGTGGGCTTCCTGCAGTGGAAGCGCCGGGGGGCCAAGGCTTCCCGCCAGGTGAAGGCCCGTCGGCTGAGCCCGGCCATGCGCTGGGCCTGGTCGGGCATCTCCCTGGTTGCCACCGTGGTACTTTACCTGATTATCGCCCGCTTTGACCGCTCCGCCGCCACGGGCTTCGTGAAAGTGGCCGTGGTCCTGGACGTGATTCCGCTGGTGTGCAATATCATCGGCCAGCTTCTCATGTCCACCGCCTATATGGAGCAATGGATATTCTGGATGGCGGTGAATGTGTTCTCCATTGCCCTCTGGGTGAGCTCGGACCAGTCTTTCGCCCCCGTGTACATTGTCAAATACAGCTTCTACCTGATCAACTCCGTCAACGGGCTCAGGATTTGGATCCGGCTCAGCAAGGAGGCGTAGTTTTGGGTAAAATATGGTATTTCAGAAATTTTTACTATATTTGCACGTTATTTCGCTTTTGAACAAAAGTAAAAAACGTTAACAATAAACTTTAAACCTATCTGTTATGACTAAGGAAGAAATCGTAAAGCAGGTCAAGGATATTATCGTTGACAAGCTTGGTGTCGAGGAAAGCGCTGTTACGGAAAGTGCCAGCTTCACCAACGACCTCGGTGCCGATTCTCTGGACACCGTAGAACTGCTCATGGAATTCGAGCGCGTTTTCGGTATCAAGATTCCTGATGAGGAAACCAGCGGTATCGCCACTGTGGGCGACGCCATCAACAAGGTAGCCGAGAAGATTGGCTAATCCCCCGTGTTGAAAAACAATAACGGCCCCCAACCGAAAGGTTGAGGGCCGAACTTTTTTATCGGGGCCACATTCCTATTTTTCCTCCGGAATGGCGAAGGTGACGCGGAAAACGGGATGCCTTTCGTCTTCATATCCGCACAGGACGGCGCGGTAGAAGCGGTCTTTATCCAGTTCCGTATTCACCGTGTAGCTCTGCTGGGACGATGCGGCCATCATCTGGGCCATCATCATATAGCTGTAGTAGTTGTTGTAGCCGTAGCTGCCGCCGTACATGCTGGAACCGCCGTAGCCGTAGCCACCGCCGTAGAGGCTGTTGTAGTAGCTGGCATACATGAGGTTGCGGTAGTATTCGTTGTCCATGAGGGAGCCGCTGGCCTGCGCCACCTGCTCCGTAAAGATGGTGAGGAACCAGATGTCGGCATTGGTGGCGGTGTCAAGGTCATCCCGGGAGAGAAGCTCCTGCACGTGATAGGTCACGTCCGGTGCATACATCAGGTTGGAGCGGTCTATGTTTCCCTGGTTCTCAGCGCTCACAGAGGCGTCCGTCAGGCCGGCAAAGCTGGGAATGTATGTGCCTTCTTCCGTTTGGACCTCTGTCTGGATGGTGGGGCTCAGGACAGAGGGATAGTACTTGAGCTGCGTGTAGTCTTCCGGCATCTCGAAGGGGAATTCGAGGGTGGCCTTTACGATGATGGCCTTGTCCGGGTCTCCTCCTTCTGCCATCACCGCCAGGCGGGTGAGCTCCTGGAGTTCCTGGGCACGCACCACGGGCTTGAGGCCGCCGCCGCCCTCCACATAGACTTTATCCGTTACGGCGCCTGGTATGGTGGACTGGGTGGTGCGGTTAAAGCAGTATTGATAGAACTTGGTGTTGCTTTCAACATATCCAGCCTCATCGTAGAGTTCAGGCTCTCCGGGATAAACGAGGAAGGTGGAGTCTTTCCGTTCTCCGTCCCATTCGCTGTTCACAACCAGTTTTCCCACATTGTTGTTGCGGACATAATAGTTGTTGGACACCGTCAGGCTGGAGAAATGGAAGAGGAAGAGGTTGATGCGGCCGCCCAAGCCTTCCGGGACGTCCGTGGACAGATAGATGCCGGGCATCATGTCCACAATCTCGTCATATTTGTCCAGGTAAAGGTCTGCGTCGGTCACGTTTTGCCTTATGTAAGTGGGGCCCAGCTCCACGAGCATATCCAGATACTTCTCCGCAAATTCCCGAGTGAAGTTGAAGGAAAGGTTGGTGCTGCCGTTGTAGGCCACGGGACCGTTGGTGATGAGTTGGTCCGAGTGGGGGATGTACTGTGTGTTCCGGGTGTTCTCGCCGGCCTTGGGAAGGGGGGTCAGCAGTTCCGTCACATAGATGTTCTGGATGATATGGGCCTGGGAATCGTCGGCGCAGGAGACGGTATCGGCCTCAAAAAACAGGGAGAAGCTCACTGCATGGGGATCTTTTCCCATGTCGATGGAGTCCAGCGCCGGGACCAGGGTGAAGGCGGCCTCGCGGGTGGTGAGGCCGAAGACCTCGTCCCGGATGGCGCCCAGGGCTATGCGGGTGTCCGAATAGCCGGAGAGGGCGTCGGAGGATTTAAGCTGGATGTCTTCCAGCGGGAATTCTGCCGTATAGGTGTTGAAAAGGAGGTT
>CAJOMB010000123.1 GCA_905235615.1 uncultured Bacteroidales bacterium
GTCGGCAACCTCGTGGACTACTGGAAGGTCATCGAGGCGAGCAGCGGCATTGTCGGGGCGTGCATCTGGGACTGGGTGGACCAGGCCGTCTATAACCCCGTGAAAATCATGACGGGGGAGCTCACCGACTCCCGCGGCTTCCACTACTGGACCGCCGGCTATGACTACGATCCCTTCGTGGACAACCACCCGGGCCGCTACAATGAACTCGCCTTCCAGGGCAATTTCCTTGACAACGGCATCATCACGCCGGACCGCGCATGGACTGCCAAACTGGAGGAAGTCAGGAAGGTGTACCAGCACGTCGACTTCTGCCTTTCCGATGACGGCTCGGCGCTTATCCTCCACAACAAATATCCTTTCCTGAGCCTCGAAGATTACTTTACGCTGGAAGCCACCCTGCTTTGCGACGGGAATCCCGTCCGGGAATATGCGTTGGACCTTCCCCATATCCCCGCACTCGGGACCGGCTCCATCGCCCTTCCGGCAGCGGATCTGCGCGATGACGGCGCGGAATACCTGCTGAACGTCAGCCTCCGCCTGAAAGAGGACCATCCCTGGGCGGAGAAGGGCTATGCGCTCGCCCGTGAGCAGTTCTGCCTGCGCGAGCGGGCCGGACAGCTTCCCGCGCTCAACCCCCGGGGGACGCTCACCGTGGAAGGGAACAAGGTCGTCGGAGAAGGGTTCTCCGTCAGCTTCAATGCCGACGGTGCCCTCAGCAGCTACCTCTGGAATGGGATGGAGCTCATCGCGGCGGCCCCGGAATATGACGACTTCCGCCGCATCGACAATGACACTTCCGGGCACCAGTACCTGGGCGGCAGCAACGACAAGAGCGAGGGCGGTTACGACTACGCCGCATCCGGCATCGAGTCCCACGAAATCACCCGTCCGCTGTCCTTATCCGGTTCCAGGGCGACCCTCTCCATGGCCGCGAAGGGCTCGAAGACGGACTACACGGTGGACTATACCGTCTACGCGGACGGCGTCGTGGACATGACCGTGCACTTCGATCCGCAGCGCAGGGGCCTCAGGCGGCTCGGAATGGGCATGCAGTTCGCCCCGGGCTTCGACCAGGTCGAATACTATGCCCGCGGACCTTACACCAACTACAAGGACCGGATGACCGGCTCCTTCCTGGGACGCTACAGCACAAGCGTGGATGGCATGATTGACGAGTTGACCCGGCCGCAGACTTATGGCGACCACCAGGATCTGCGCGAGATGGTTCTCTCCGGAGACAACCCCGTGCAGCTTCGCATCGAGACCGCCGGGCCGGTGGCCTTCTCCCTCAGTCACTACAACGACCGGCAGTGGAACATGCACCTGCACTTCGAGCGGCAGCACTGGCACGACCTGGCCCGAGATCCGCAGCTCTATGCCCATTTCGATTACTGGCAGCGCGGGATCGGAAACGACAGCTGCTTTGCCGACGCCTGCCTCCCCCAGTATGAAACCCCCTATCCCGGCAACGACCAGGGAGGGTCCCTGACCTACACCCTGCGCTTCATCCCCCTATCCGGAAATTGATGCCATCATGAAAAAGAAGCTGTTACTGATTTCCTTGCTCCTATCGGCGCAAACGGTATTGTCTGCACAGAAACTTACGGACTATGTAAACCCGTTCCTCGGGACAACCACCTTGTGGGAACCTGAGGACCTGGGCTATGTCCGTCACCGTGAAACGCGTACCTGGGGGGCCGAGACTTTCCCGGGCGCCTCGCTTCCGAATGCCATGGTGCAGGCCACGCCCGTGACCATGTACCACAGCGGCTCCGGTTACCAGTATGAGGACAAGACCATCTTCGGTTTTGCCCATACCGCCAAAGGCCACTGGAACCTGGCGCATGTGCCCGTCCTCCCCGTGACAGGACGCGTGAACCCTGCCGACTATGCGTCCGCATTCAGCCATAAGGACGAATCCGCCCGTCCGGGCTATTATCAAGTGTATCTGGAGCGTTACGGCGTAAACGCGGAACTGACCTCAACGCTCCGCTGCGCCTTTCACCGCTACACCTTCCGTCCGGAAGACGAAAAGGCCATCCTGGTGGACATCACCCGTTCCAACAACAACGTCCGGGAATGGTCGCTGGAAAGGGCAGGAAAGAATGCGTTCAGCGGCTCCCAGTGGGGCGATGGGAACATTTTCTTCTACGCCGTAGCGAACTACGACATCGCGGATCTCAAGCAGGAACAGGCTGCGATACGCAATTCCGGCGGACAGAGCATCGTCTCCGTCATCCGCTTCAAGGACAGCAAGGGGGCGGCTCCGCTGGAACTCAAGATTGGATTCTCGTTCGTGAGCGTGGAGAACGCCAGGGCCAACCTGGAGCAGGAAATGCTGGACAGTACCTTCGATGAGGTGGCCGCCGCAGCGGACGCCGAGTGGGAGGCCCTGCTGTCCCGCATCCGCGTCAAGGGAGGGACCGAGCGGGAGAAAAGACTGTTCTACTCGACCTTCTACCGCTCCTTCCTGTGGCCCTGCCTGCGCAGCGACTGCAACGGCGAATACACCGACGTGCGCGGGGAGGTCGTGAACAACGGTTTCCGCTACTATACCGATCCCTCCTTCTGGGACGACCACCGCAACAAACTGGTCCTGTTGGAACTCATTGCCCCCGACGTGGCGGTGGACGTCATCAAGTCCATCTCCGACAAGGGGGAGAAGAACAACGGCTACATGCCCACCTTCTTCCACGGCGACCACGCGTCCACCTTCATCTCGGGCACGTGGCGCAGGGGCATCACCGGTTTCGACCTGGAGAAGGCCTACAGGCTTATCCTCAAGAACGCCACCGTTCCCGGCCGGGGCGGCCGCCGCTACATGGACGAATATCTGGAGCGCGGCTGGATCTCCGACAAGGATACCACCCACCTCCCTTTCTACAACGAATTCAAGGGCGGTGTCCAGAAGACGCTGGAGTACTCCTATGATGACTATGCCACCGCACAGGTGGCCAGGATTCTGGGCGACACGGACAGTTATGCATTCCTGATGAAGCAGTCGCAGAACTACAAGAAAGTCTTCGACCCTTCCACAGGTTTCTACCGCGGCCGCATCGACAACGGGGACTGGTATGCCGACTTCGACCCGTATTATCCTTATTTCCAGCACATGTGGCGGGAAGCCAATGCCTGGAACGTCCTCTTCTATCCACCGCACGACCCGGAGGGAGTGATTGGCCTGTATCCTTCGAAGAAGGCCGTGGAGGCGAAGCTGGATTCCCTGTTCACGGAGCCCTGGCGGGGGTATGAGGTGGAGAACATGACCGGATTCATCGGCCAGTACTGCCACGGGAACCAGCCGGGACACAACATCCCCTATACCTACTATTTCATCGGGAAGCAAGAGAAGAGCCAGCACTACATCAACGAGATTCTTGACCGCTTCTATGACATGGGCGCGGAGGGACTCGCCTATGCCGGCATGGACGATGCCGGCGAGATGTCCTCCTGGTATGTCTTCAACGCCATCGGCCTGTATCCCTATTCCCCGGCCGACCCGGAGTACATTGTGACGGTCCCGCTTTTCGAGGAAGTCGATTTTACTCTCTCCAACGGTAAAACGCTGACAATCAAGAAAAAGGGCGACGGTGAAAAGATTACCTCCATCACCTATGGAGGCCGCCGGCTGAAGGGCTGGTTCGTTCAGGACAAGGATCTTCAGCAGGGAAAAACACTGATTATCAACACGAAATAGAGAGCTCAGATCTGCCCCTGCACATCCTTGTCCACCATTGTCCACCATTGCGCACACGCAGGAGTGGGACCACACATTTTCTGCCGTTTCCAGCATCTCCGCCGGGGCGGATCCACGGCGGCTTTCCAGAGAACATCGTCTTCGGATGCGGGCCCTGGCGAACTTGGTTGGAGCGGCAATCGGATTGCGTATTTTGCTGAAATTTGGTATTTTTGCAGCTATGGAACTAAACGAAGCAATCAAGGCGCGGCATTCTGTTCGCAAGTACACGGACAGGCCGATTGAGGTGGCCAAAGTGGCTACGCTCAAGGCAGCTATCGAACGGATTAACGCAGAACAGGGACTGAATGTCCAGCTGGTGCTGGATGAGCCCCAGGCGTTCTCTTCCGGGATTTGGAAATATGGCCAGTTCTCCGGCGTGAAGAACTACATCGTGATGGCCGGACCGAAAGGAGCAGAGGCCGAGGAGAAGATTGGCTACTATGGCGAGGTGCTGGTCCTGCTGGCCCAGACGCTGGGACTGAACACCTGCT
>CAJOMB010000124.1 GCA_905235615.1 uncultured Bacteroidales bacterium
TTCTGAACAATCCTGTCATTCTGAACGAAGTGAAGAATCTCTTTGGTCAGCCCCATCATTCTACAGCAGTTCAAAGAATTTGGCCATGAAAATGAGGACTGTCACAATGAGCACCAGGGTAATCAGGGTGATGATGGTATGGGCCGCCTTCATGTCCGAGCGGGTTTTCTGGTAATTGCCGTTACGGAAAGCGCCCCGCAGGCTGGTGCCGGGCACATACTCTCCGCTTTCACGGGCCTTGTCGTTGGTTCCGTCCACGTCTCCGAACATCTGACGCCGCTTCTCCTCTTCAGGGTCGTAGTAGCGGGGCTTGTAGTTGAATACGCGGTGCGGCTGGTTGCCGAAAAAACCAAAGTTGATCAGATTGGCCATAATTCAATTCTTTAACGTACAAAAGTACCAAAAAATTGAATTACCTGCAAGGGGCTACGCTCTCAGGGCCCGCATGGCATTGAGGACGGCCAGGACGGTGACGCCCACATCGGCAAAGACGGCCATCCACATGGTGGCGATGCCTGCGGCAGCCAATAGCAGCACCAGCACCTTGATGCCTATCGCGAAGACAATGTTTTCCTTGGCAATGCGGATGGTCTTGCGGGCGATGCGGATGGCCTCCGAAATCTTGGAGGGCTTGTCGTCCATCAGCACCACGTCGGCCGCTTCGATGGCGGCGTCGGAGCCCAAGGCGCCCATGGCGATGCCCACATCGGCCCTTGTCAGGACGGGCGCGTCGTTGATGCCGTCTCCCACGAAGGCCAGGGGGCCCTCCTTCAGGAGATTCTCCACCCGGGACACCTTGTCGGCCGGGAGCAGCTGGGCATGGAATTCGTCCAATTTGAGGGCCGATGCCACCGCTGCGGCCACGCTCTGCTGGTCTCCGGTGAGCATGACGGTCTTCCGGACGCCTTCCCTGTGGAGGGCTTCGATGGCCTGGGCGGCGTCTTCCTTGATGCGGTCGGAGATAACCACATGGCCGGCATAAGTGCCGTCGATGGCCACATGGACGATGGTGCCTTCCTGCTCGCAGGGATGCCAGTCGGCCCCCAGCTTTTCCATGAGCCTGGAATTGCCCACGGCCACCCTCTTTCCGTTCACCGTGGCGATGATGCCATGACCGGCGCTTTCCTCGATGTCTTCCACGGAGCAATCATCGGCCTCATCCGGGTATGCGTTTTTCAAGGCCATGGCGATGGGATGGGTGGAATGGCGCTCCACATGGGCGGACAGGTGCAGAAGCTCCGTCCGGTCAATTACTTCCGGATGCACGGCCGTTACTTCAAACACGCCCTCGGTAAGGGTGCCGGTCTTGTCAAAGACTACGGTATTCACCTGGGCCAAGCTGTCTATCAAGTTGGAGCCCTTGATGAGGATGCCCTTCCTGGAGGCGCCGCCCAGTCCGCCGAAGAACGTGAGCGGCACGGAGATGACCAGGGCGCAGGGGCAGGAGACCACCAGGAACATGAGGCCGCGATAAATCCACGTGGCCCATTCTCCGGTGACAAGGCCCGGCACAACGGCCACCAGCACAGCCAGGGCCACTACAATGGGGGTATAGATGCGGGCGAAGCGGGTGATGAAGCTCTCACTCCTGGATTTGGCCGATGCGGCGTTCTCCACCAGGTCCAGGATTTTGGCGGCGGTGGACTCGCCGAAAGCCTTGGTGGTCTTCACCTTGACGACACCGCTCAGGTTCACGCAGCCGGAAAGGATTTCGTCGCCCTCGCGGATGCTGCGGGGGACGCTTTCGCCGGTAAGGGCCACGGTGTCCAAGCTGGAGTTCCCCTCCAGTACAATGCCGTCCATGGGCACTTTCTCGCCGGGCTGGATGAGGATGATCTCGCCGGGGGTCACCTCCTCGGGATGAACGGTCTCCAGCTTGCCGTCCCGCTCCACATGGGCGGTATCGGGCCGGATGTCCATCAGGTGCGAGATGGACTTGCGGCTGTTCCCTTCGGCCTTTTCCTCAAACCATTCTCCCACCTGGAAGAAAAGCATCACAAAGACGGCCTCCGGGAACTGGGTTTCCGCTCCGGGCAGGAAGCCGATGCCCAGCGCTCCCAGCGTGGCGATGCTCATGAGGAAATCTTCGCTCAGGGCCTCGCCTTCGAAGAGCCCTTCGGCCGCTTCCTTGAGGGTGTCCCAGCCCACTGTCAGGTAGGGGATGAGATACAGCAGAAGGTACTGCCAGGTGGCCCAGTCCGTTTTTCTCTCAATGAAAACAGCCGCTATGAGCAACGCTGCGGCCACCAAAATCTTCGCGCCGCGGTGCTCTCCTTCCTCGTGGTGATGTTCGTGTTCATGATGATGCTCATGATGATGGTGCTCATGGCACGCACATTCATGTTCGTGGATATGTTCTTTTTCCATGGTTGCAGGGGTTTTACGGATACAAAGGTAACGCATTCGCCTTGCAACCCGGTTGCAAATTCACCATCGGCACCCTTGATCACTAACTCTCTCTGTTTCTGTCACTTACATACTATTCCTCGTTCGATTTTTGAACGAGGAATGTACTACAACGCAATGATTGTCAATCACTTGGCGATCAAGGCAAAAAAGCCAGATAGACGGCCTGGACGGCGGTAAGGGCGGCAGTTTCGGTACGGAGACGCGAAGGGCCCAAGTGCACGGGAATGTAGCCGCAGCGCAGGGCCAGGGCCGCCTCCTGAGGGGAGAAATCCCCTTCCGGGCCGATGAGCACCGTCACATCCGTACCCTGAAAGGACGAGAGCGCCTCCTTGATGCTGGTGCGGGGGTGCTCCGCGTCCTCGAAGCAGTAGGCGATGAGGCGGAGAGATGCCCGGTCGGGGCCGGGCATGACGGCCCCCCCGGCTTGACCGGGGGTCTCCCCCGCGATGAACTCCTTCACGCTCACGGGCTCCGCAATCTCCGGAATGCGGGCCTTGAGGGACTGTTTGGTGGCCGACAAGGCAATCCGCCTCGCCCGCTCCGGCTTATAGACTTTCCGCTCCGAATGCTCGCCGATGAGCGGCACAATGCGGTCTATACCCACCTCCGTGGCCTTTTCCACAAACCACTCGAAGCGGTCGTTGTTCTTGGTGGGGCAGCAGCCCACGGTGAGCCGATAGGGGTGTGCACCCCAGTGGGCCTGCCTTTCCAGGATGGCCGCCTCCGCGCCGCGGGGATTGTCGTCCGTAAGGCGGCAGGTGAGCAGCGTGCCCTCCCCGTCAATCACGTGGATGGTGTCTCCCACGCGGTGCCGCAGCACACGGACGCAGTGGGCACTCTCTTCAGCGTCCAATCGGCAGCAAGAAAAATCGATATCGTCAGAATAAAACAGTTCCATCTCTGCAAAAATACACTTTTCCCTCCTATAATGCAATTTTGTCCCTGTAAGGCCGCTTTGGCCTTGACATATTCCTCGTTCGATTTTTGAACGAGGAATATACTACAAACTTGTGAGAATGAGCAAGTTAGCGATCAAGGCCAATCAGCCTTCCACCACGGCCAGGGTGGCGATGGAGATGCGTACGGAAGAGTCCAGTGCCTGACGGAGGGCCTGGTGGCAGGCGGCCAGGGTGGCGCCGGTGGTGAAGGTGTCGTCCACCAGGAGGATGTGGCGGGCCTGGGGCACCTGCCGGAGAGAAAATACGCCCGAGACGTTCTTCTGCCGGTCTTCGGCCGAAAGGGAAGTCTGCGAACGGGTGCGGCGGGAGCGCACCAGCACGTCCTTCAGGACGGGCACCCCGGCGATGGCTTCGGAAAGCACCGCCGCCTGGTTGTACCCCCGGCGGAAGCGCCTGAGCCAGTGCAGGGGGACGGGAATCACGGCATCCACATCGGCAAAATGGGGGGCCGATGCCAGATATCGGCCCAGAAGGGAGCCGAAATGGCGGCCGGCCGCCGCGTCCTGACCATACTTCAAGGCCTGGGGAATGCGTTTGTAGGGGTTCTGATGGTGGTAGAAAAGCAGGCCGGCGGCGTAGGCATAGGACAAGGTTTCACCGGGCAGCCTGTGCCGCTCCAGCACGGCGTTGAACTCATCGGCCATGGGATTGTGGAGGCGCTCCCAGTAGTAAGTGAGCGGCAGATGGGCCTCACAGGAAAGACAAAGGTGCGCTTCCTGCGCACCCAAGGGAGCGCCGCACACCAGACAGGTGCGCGGCATCAGGAGGTCTGTGAGCTCCCTCCACATGGGAAGGGACTAATCTCCGTAGGGGTTTTCTTCCCGCCACTCCTTCATTTCGTCACCGTGGGC
>CAJOMB010000125.1 GCA_905235615.1 uncultured Bacteroidales bacterium
GCGGCAATGGCCTTGGCCGGTTCCGGAGCCTTGAAAACGGAGCTTCCGGCTACCAGGATGCTTGCTCCGGCCTTCTTGACGGCTTCTGCATTCTCCGGGCCGATTCCTCCGTCCACCTCAATGGGAACCTCCTTCCTGCCGAGGCGGTCCAGTTCTTTCCGGACGGCGGCGATGCGCTCTAAGGACTCCGGTATGAACTTCTGCCCCCCGAAGCCGGCGAAAACGCTCATCAAAAGGACAAAATCGGCCTTGGCCAAGTATGGGAAGATTTTCTGAACCGGGCAGTCCGGATTGATGACGATGCCGGCCTTCACGCCCAGCGCCTGAATCTGCTCCAGGATGGCCCCGGAGTCTTCCAAGGCGGCCTCGTAGTGGAAACTGAGCATGGCGGCACCCGCCTTGGCAAAACGCTCCACGTATTTTTCCGGATGCACAATCATCAGATGCACGTCCAAGGGCTTCCGGGCAGCCTTGGCAATGGCTTCCACCACCGGGAAACCGAAGGAGATGTTGGGCACGAAACTGCCGTCCATGATGTCCAAATGGAACAAATCGGCCTCGCGGTTAACCAGCTCGACATCTTTTTCCAAATGAAGGAAGTCGGCGGCCAGGATGGAAGGGGCTATCTGAATCATTGATAATTGATTACGATGTCGTTCAGATGGGCTACGAACTTGTCCAAGGAGGCGAGCTCCAGCTTTTCTCCGGGGGCATGCACGCCGCGGAGGGTGGGGCCGAAGGAAATCATGTCCAAATCCGGGAATTTCTGTAGGAACAGGCCGCATTCCAATCCGGCGTGGATGGCCTTCACCTCCGGCTCATGGCCGAAGAGCTTCTTGTAGGAGGCTACCGTCACATCCAGGACGTGGGACTTGAGGTTGGGTTTCCAGCCGGGATATTCTCCATGATGCTCCACGTCGAAGGACCCCAGGAAGAAAGTGGCTTCCACCTTTTCCGCCATGGCATGTAGTTCGGAGACTACCGAACTGCGCTGGCTGGTAATGACCGTCAGGGTGTTATCCTTGATGTGGGCGGCGGCCAGGTTGGTGGACGTTTCCACCAGACCGGGGATTTCAACGGACATCTTTTCCACGCCGTGCGGGCAGGCTAAAAGCGTGGTGATGAGGTTGGCGGCATCCCCTTCCGCAATGGCCTTCTCCGCTATTTCAACGGCCTTGCAGCGGGCCTGTACGCAAGGGTCCGAGCTGGCGAATTCTTCCTGCAGAATCCTGGAGAAGGACTTGACGTCTTCCTCCATCTCCTGGATTTCATTGGCCGGGACGGCAATCACGGCCTCCGCATGGCGGCAGATGGCATTGGGCTTGTTGCCGCCGTCGATGGAGAGGAGCTGGTAGTCGTATTGCATTTCCGTGTAAAGGAAGCGGACCAGTTCCCTCAGGGCATTGGCCCTCTCCTTGTTGATGTCGTCTCCGCTGTGGCCGCCCTGGGCGCCGGTGACGCTGATCCGGAGCGTTTTCCAGCCCTTCTTGACGGGCTCCCGCTCAAAGGTGATGGTGGCGGTGGTATCTATGCCTCCGGCGCAGCCGACGAACATCTGCCCTTCGTCTTCCGAATCCAGGTTGATGAGCGTTTTCCCGTCAAAGAAGCCTTCCTTGAGGCCGAAGGCCCCGTCCATGCCCGTTTCCTCGGAAATGGTGAACAGGCATTCCAGCTTGCCCATGGGCTCCCGGCTTTCCAGCAGGGCCAGGCAGGCCGCGATGCCAATGCCGTCATCGGCCCCGAGGGTGGTTTCCTTGGCCACCATCCAGCCGTCTTCTATCACGAAGGGAATGGGCTGGGAATGGAAATCGAAGTCAAAGCCGGGGTTTTTCTCACACACCATGTCCTGATGGGCCTGAAGCACCAGCGTGGGCACGTTTTCCTTTCCGGCCGATGCTTCCTTGATGATGAGCACGTTGCCCACCTCGTCGGTTTTGCATTCCAGATTCCGCTGGGCGGCGAACTGCTTGAGCCAGGCGGTCATTTTTTCTTCGTGGCCGGATTCGCGGGGAATGGCGGTAATTTCCTTGAATATTTTCAGGACGGATTCGGAATTCATAAGCATATGTATTTATGTAACGGGTAAAGATAACGATAATTCCGCGAAATAGCAAAAGAAAAGCCCGGTTTCAGGCCGGACTCTTTATTCTACGGTAACCACAATCATGTGCTCGATGTCCTCCACCCATTGGCGGAACAGTTTGTCCGTGGACATGAGGTCCTGCACCGTATTGCAGGCGTGGAGTACCGTGGCATGGTCTTTTCCTCCGATTTGGGCGCCGATGGTACTGAGCGAACAGTTGGGAATGAGGTTCCGGCATTCGTACATGGCAATCTGGCGGGCCTGTACAATCTGGCGCTTCCGGGAGGTGGACAGCAGCATATCGCGCGTAATGTTGAAGTACTCGCACACACTGTCCATGACCAGGCTTGTGGAAACCTCCTTCTGTTCCTCTCCCACTATCTTTCCGCTGATGCTCTGGGCCAGGTCCACATCGATGTCCCGGTGTCCCAGCGTGGCGTAGGCCACCAGGGAGGTAAGGGTACCTTCCAGTTCGCGGAAATTGGTCTTGATGCGGGAAGCCAGGTAAGTGAGGACATCCTCGCTGAGGGCGACACCTTCCCTCAGGGCCCTGGAACGGAGCATCTCCAGGCGGGTGGCATAGTCCGGCTTCAGCAGTTCCACGGAGAGGCCCCACTTGAAGCGGGACATCAGGCGGTCTTCGAAGTTCTGAAGGTCTGCCGGGGCGCGGTCACTGGTGAAGATGAGCTGTTTTCCGTTCTGGTGCAGGTGGTTGAACACATTGAAGAAGGTGTGCTGGGTCCCCTGCCCCACCAGGTCCTGGATATCGTCCACGATGAGGACGTCGATTCTCTGATAGAAAGCGATGAAATCCACAATCCGGTTGCCTTGGACGGCATCCATGTACTGGGTCTTGAATTCGTGCCCGGTGACGTAGAGAACCACCTCTTCCTGGTATTTCTCCTTGATGGCGATGCCGATGGCCTGCGCGATGTGCGTTTTCCCGAGGCCGGGGCCGCCGAAGAGGAACAGGGGGTTGAACGGGGTTTTTCCGGGAGCCCGGGAGATGTTCTCCGCTGCATTGACGCCCAGTTTGTTGCACTCCCCTTCCACCAGGTTGGCGAAGCAGTACTCCGGATTGAGCCGGGGATTGATCTTGAGCCGCTGCACCCCGGGGAAAACGAAGGGGCTGGGGCGGCCGGCCGGCTGATAGGTGGGCACCGATACGGTGTTGTTGGAGGGAATGGCACTCTGAGAGGCCGGGAGCACCATGCCTTCCTTGTTCCGGACCGGGCGGACCAGGTAGAACAACTGGGCATCGGCCCCGACGGCGCGTTTGATGGTGAGGCGCAGAAGGTCTTTGTAGGCTTCCTCTATATACTGGCGGAAGAAGTCCGAAGGAACCTCCACCGTGAGGTGGGACCCCTCGAGGGACACCGGCCGGATGGGCGTGAACCAGGTGGAGAACTGCTGCGGATCAATGTTGTTTTCAATGATCTGCAGACAGCTATTCCATACCGCAATATGTCTTTCCTGGTCTGTCATCCCGGGATTGCAAAAAAATCAGCGTTGTCGTTAGTAATTTGGATTGCAAATTTGGGGGAAAATTAATTGAAAAAAAATGCTGTTCCCTATTGTTTTTGAAAAATATTATGTCTAATTTATAAATCGGGAGTAAATTCCTGAAAAATAGCACTTTATAAAGTGAAATGTGGCTCCCATCAACGGTGGGTAAACTATCTTGTTTTGAATAATTCTAAATAAGCGGCATAAGGATTAATCCGTATTTGAGCCCGCTATACGCAAGAAAAATCAGCGAATGGGAGTCGTAATTCCGTCCTCTATCTTTACCATGTAGGAATCCTTGAATTTT
>CAJOMB010000126.1 GCA_905235615.1 uncultured Bacteroidales bacterium
TTGCAGTACTTCAAGGCCACCACGCGGGGCTATCCCGTCATCATGGGACGCACCACCTACTTTTCTATCGGCCGGCCCCTTCCCGGACGCAAGAACATCGTCCTGAACCTGGGCGGAGACCCCATCCCGGAGGTGACCTGCGTCTATTCCTTCGAGGATGCCTATGCCCAGGCCGCCCAAACCGGCGCGGACAAGTGCTTCGTGATAGGCGGCGCCTCCGTGTACAAGGCCGCCCTGCCGGATATGGACCTGCTGTACATCACCCACGTGCACACGGAGGTGAAGGAGGCCGATACCTTCTTCCCCGTCATAGACCCGCAGGTCTGGGAGCGGATAAGCACTTCCGAGACCCATATAGATCCGGAAACCGGATTCCCGTTTGAATTTGTCGTTTATAAGAAGAAATAAGCATGGCCATCACAAGTGAAGTCTGGGGCAAGACCCCGGGCGGAAAAGAAATCATCCTCTATACCCTCAAGAACAGTTCCGGTGCGTCTGTGCAGCTTTGCTCCGTGGGCGCCGCCATCGTCTCCATCGTGGTCCCGGACAAGGACGGCAAGCTGGAAGACGTGGTGCTGGGATATGACAACCCCCTGTCTTATTTTGCCGACGGCCCCTGCTCCGGCAAGATTCCCGGCCGCTATGCCAACCGTATTGCCAAAGGCAAGTTCACCCTGGACGGCGTGGAGTACTCCCTGCCCATCAACAACGGCCCCAACCACCTTCACGGCGGCCCCCAGGGCTTCCAGAACAAGGTTTGGGAAAGCCGCATAGAGGGAGACGCCGTGGAGTTCCTGTATTTCTCGGCCGATGGCGAAGAAGGCTACCCCGGCAACCTCAAGGCGGTGGCGCACTACAGCTGGGGAGAAGACAATTCCCTCAAGCTCATCCTTACGGCAGAGGCCGACGCCCCCACCGTGGTGAATCTCACCAACCACGTGTACTTTAACCTGGACGGGAAGGGCTCCGTGCTGGACCACAGGCTGGAGCTCAACGCCTCGGAGTGGCTTCCCACGGACGAAACCCTCATTCCCACCGGAGAAGTGGCCCCCGTGGCCGGCACGCCCATGGACTTTGTGGAGGCCAAGCGGATCGGCCAGGATATCTTTGCGGACTTCCCGGCCCTCAAATATGGCAAGGGCTATGACAACTGCTATCTGATTGACGGCGCCACTCCCGGCCAGCTGAGCACGGCCGCAGAGCTTTGGGGCGCCACCTCCGGCCGCCATCTGGAGGTTCTCACCACACAGCCCGCCGTGCAGGTATATACCGGCAACTGGCTCACCGGTTGTCCCGCAGGAAAGAACGGTGCTGTGTATCAGGACTATGGCGCCGTGGCCATCGAGTGCCAGCACTGCCCGGACTCCCCCAACCAGCCCGGCTTCCCCACCACCGTTCTCCGTCCGGGCGAAGTGCTGCAGGAGGCCATTGTGTGGGCCTTTGATTAGTTTTCGCCTCTGTGCAGTTTGTTTTTGGGCCAGCCGTAGCGGCTTATCCTCTTTCGTTCTCATAAGGAGTCGGAGGCAAGGGTGAGGTAGCCCAGGACCTGGTCGGGGAGGGCGTCCTTGAGGAGGATGGTTTTGTGGGCGTCCAGGAGGTAGAGGGACGGGAGGGCTCTGACGGCATACAGGCGGTCTCCGCGGATGGAGAACGTGGGGTCGTAGCCGTTGAGCCAGGCGGCGGGGTAGCTGTCCCGGCGGGATTTCCAGAGGTCGATGTCTTCGTCGATATAGATGTCCACCACTTGCAGGCGGCCTTCGGCGATGAGGGCGGGGATGACGGGCGAAGCGTCCATCTGCTCCTGCAGTTCGGTGCAGGCGTGGCAGTCGGGGTTGCCGAAGATGAGCAAGGTCCATTCGGCCTTCAGGCTGTACAGGGTGCGGCGGCGGCCGGCGGTGTCCACGAAGGTGAAATCGGCCGCAGGGGTGCCTGTGCGGTTCATGGCGCAGGTTTTTGCATCCCAGGCGTAGCCCGGCTTCAGGTCCTCCGGGACAAGCGGGGAGGCCGCCAGGAGGGTGACGAAGGGAAGGTACAGGTCTTCGCTCCGGACGGGGGAATTGGGATCAAAGAAGTAGCGGGAAAGAAGGGCCGATGTCTGAGAAAAGACATTTCCCCCGGGCTGCGCCTCCTGGAAGGCTTCCAGGCGGCGGAAAGCGATTCCCATGGCCTTCTCCCCTTCCGGCAGCGGGATTTGCTGAAGGAGGGAGGCGAACAGGCCCACCTGGCTTTCCAAGGACTCCATGGGCACGCCGTTCACCGTGAGCGAGTCGCAGGCATAGCGCCTTCCCGGCTCCGTGAAACGGTCCCAGAAGTGCTGCGAGAGCCAAACGGCCCGCTCGGAGGGCTCCGTTATCATGGAGGGGACTTCGGCCATGGGGAAATCCCGCACGGCGGGCGCCTGGGGGGCCTTGTTCCCACGGGTGCCGCAGGAGAGGGCCAGAAGGCACAGGAATATGATTCTTCCTTTCATGATGGACAAATTTACTGTTTTTTACGTATTTTTGTACACTTATGCGCAAAAGTCTTTCGGTTTTGGTCCTCTTTTTGGTTGCCTCCATGGCAGCCCGCGCCCAGTTTTACACCCCCGGAGAAGACCCCGGCGCCCTTCGCTGGTACAGCATGGAAAGCCCTTATTATAAGCTGATTTACCCCGAAGGGGCCGATTCCCTGGCCCGTCGCTATGCACAGCTGCTGGAGGCCTTCCGGGAGCCGGTGGGGCGCTCTATCGGCCATACTCCCCAAAGCGGAAAATGGGACCGGAAGATGCCCGTTGTGCTGCATACGCACAACATGTATGCCAACGGTTCCGTGGGCTGGGCGCCCACCAGGATGGACCTTTTCACCCTTCCTTCCGCCTATGGGTCGGACCCTGTGAGCTGGCCCATCCAGCTGGCCTCCCATGAGCCCCGCCACCAGGCGCAGTTGGAAAAACTGGAAAGCGCCGGCTTCTTCAAGGGGCTGTCCTATGTCATCGGCCAGGGCTCCGCTCCGCTGGCCTGGGCCCTTTACCTCGCCAGCCCCCGCGGAGAGGGTGACGCCGTGGCCGCGGAAACGGGACTTGCCTACGGAACCCGCGCCCGCACGGCAGACTTCCTGGGCTACATGCGGGTGGCCTTTGACCAGGGGGACTGGAGAAGCGCGACGCTCTGGTGCAAGGGCTCCTACAAGCATTTCACGCCGGATTATTACAAGGGCGGCTACGTTATGATGGCGGGTATGCGTTATCTGTACGACTTACCGGATTACACCGGCCGGAGCTTGGATATCAAACTGCGCAAACCCTGGCTCTTTGCTCCCTACAATTTTAACAAGGTCCTCAAGGATGTTACCGGGAAAAACGAAGAAGCGTGTTTCCGGGACGTCGCGCACGCCTTCAACGACGTTTGGCAGGCCGATGCCGCCGCCCGCGCCCCCTTCCTGGAAATGACGCAGATAACGCCTGAGCGCGATTTCCCCATGAATTATTCCTCCCCCGTCTATGTAGAGGGAGACATCTATGCGGTAAGGGAAGGATATCTTCACGCCGCCCAGCTGGTACGCATCTCGGACGGAAAGGAAAAGGTGCTGCATACGTATGCCTACGAAGCCTCTCCGCTGTACTACGACATGAGCTGGAAGCGCCTTTATTGGAGCGAGACGCGC
>CAJOMB010000127.1 GCA_905235615.1 uncultured Bacteroidales bacterium
TGCCACGGCCCTTGCCAAGGACCCCACCATCCTTATTATGGACGAAGGAACATCGGCCCTGGACCCTAAGACCGAGGAACTTGTGATGCAACACATCCGAGACCTCGACATCACCACCGTCCTCATTGCCCACCGCCTCAGCACCATCCGCGACTGCTCTTCCATCTACGTGATGGAACGCGGCAAGGTGCTCCAGAAGGGCACGCATACGGAACTGATGGAGCAGGAGGGCCTGTACCGTGAACTGATGAAATATGCCTGAACCATGGATATGCTCTTTTTTGACCAACTGGTTCAACGCATAGACGGAGACCGAAAGGCCCTGAACCAGACAGCAGACATCTTCCGGGGAATGATAGACCGGAAGGTGTGGCAGCAGTTAACCCGGCAGCGGGAAATCCCCTCAGACCTCAATCAACTGGAAGAGGCTTTTTACAGGCACCAGATTTTCTTCCGGCAGGTAAAACTTGAAGGCAAGTGGTGGACTGGATGCTCCGGAAAACTGCTGGCATTTATGAAGGATGATGACACCCCCGTCATCCTGAGCCCCCAATTTGCCGATTATACCTTTGTGAACCCCGGTACCGGCCAGCGCTGCAGCACACGCAAGGACGGCCGTCTCCTGAAGCCTGAAGCCTTTGCCCTCTGCTATCCCCTGCCCGGCGGGGAAATGACCGTGCAGGTCTTCCTGAAAAACGCCCTGAGGCAACTGAATTTTGCCGATTATCTCTATGCTTTCCTGGCGTGCCTTGCCGTGGTGCTTCTCACCATGCTCACGCCTTACATCAACAAACTTCTGTTCGACGAGGTAATTCCTTCCGGAGATTCCGCCCAACTTGCCCCCATAGCCGTGCTGCTCTGCAGTGCAGCAATCGGCCTCGTAACCGTTCAACTGTCCCGTAACTTCCTGGTGGTGAGGATGAAAGACAAGACGGAATATGCAATGCAGGCCCCGCTTATGACCCGTCTCCTCATGATGCCCGCGACGTTTTTCAAGAAGTTCGCCCCCGGAGACCTTTCCAACCGCGTCCTGTCCGTTGCGAGACTCTTCACCCAGCTCACGGAAGATATGCTTTCCACCATACTGTCGCTGGTGTTTACCACGGTGATGTTCATCCAGTTCTTCATTTACGGCGGTCCCCTGCTGTGGACAGGCCTTCTGGTAATGCTCATCTATCTACTGTTCATATTATTTCAGAAAGCTCGTGCAGGGCAGCGCCAACGCCAGCATTTCCAAAGTGACCGGCGTGGTGTACAACCTGGTTTCCGGCGCCCAGAAGATCCGCACCAACGGGGCCGAAGTGCGCGCCTTCCATCACTGGGCGGTGGCCTATGAGCCCTCCGAGCCCAATGGAAGCCGATACCCCGCCATGTACATCGTTGGTAATTCCCTCAGCTACAATGCCCGCCTGCTGCCCCTCATTGTAACCATGCTGGCGGCCTGGCACTACGGGCTCGGACTGTCCGACTACATCGCCTACTGCAGCGTCCTTACCATAGCCATCAGCGCCGTGGAGCAGTTTGAGCGGATAGCCAAGGATGTAGCGCTGCTGGGGCCGGAACTAAAGTTGTGCGCCCCCATCCTGGAGAGCGAATCAGAACAACAGGAGGGCTCCGTCATTCTCAAGGAGGTGAGCGGGAATATCGGCATAAGCGGCCTCAAGTTCCGCTACAGCCCCGATATGCCCTATATCTTTGACGGGCTTGACCTCAAAATCAACGCTGGGGACTATGTGGCGCTTGTGGGGCCCTCCGGTTGCGGAAAATCCACGCTCGTCCGCCTCATGCTGGGATTTGAGAAGGCGGAAAGCGGCTCCATTTTCTACGACGAACACAATCTGGACGACATAAGCAAACCCAGCCTGCGCCAGTACTGCGTGAGCATCTGCCTTCAGGACGGCCAGCTGGTGGAAGGTACCATCCGTGACAATATCCTCTTCGGGAGCGACTGGCTGGACGATGAATCGGTGTGGGAGGCGGCCAGGATGGCGGCCCTGGACAAAGACATCGAGGGGATGCCGCTTGGCATGGAAACCCGCATTTCGCCGGACGGACAGGGCGTTTCCGGCGGTCAGCGCCAGCGCATACTGATGGCCCGGGCCCTCATCCGTAAGCCCAGAATCATTTTCCTGGACGAGGCCACATCGGCCCTTGACAATATCAGCCAGCATATCATCACGGAGAACCTTGCCAAGATGAAGTGCACGCGCATCACGATCGCCCACCGGATGAGTACCATCCGTGAGTGCAACCGCATCATTGTCCTCAGCGGAGGACGGGTAGCGGAGGACGGCAGTTATGATGAGCTCCTTGCAAAGGGCGGCGTTTTCAGTGAAATCATTAAGCGGCAGAGCATATGAGAAAGTGTTTCCGCATAGCCATCCTTCTGCTGTTTGGACTCCCCGTTCCAGGCCGGGCCCAAAGCCTTGAAGAGATTATCCGTCTTGCGCAGGACAGCACCATTACCGCTTTCCGGAGTAAGTTCGAATACCAGTACCATCAGGAGCAGTACGCCCGTTTCGAGGCCCTTAGAAAGCCACAGCTCACGCTCCAGTTCAAGCCCAACTACTACAGGATGATCGCCGAGCCCTCAAGGGATTACGTGTACATCCGCAACTTCGACCGCTTCTCCACATCGGCTGGGCTGATGCTTACCCAAAAGGTGCTGCCCTGGGGCGGAGACGCTTATGTAGGCTCCCAGGTACTTTGGAGCGAGTATTTTGCCCGCGACAATCTCAACCGCCCAAGGGATTTTGTGGCCATGCCCCTTGTGGCCGGTTATCAGCAGTCCCTGCTGGGATACAATCCCTTCCGTTGGGAGAAGGCGGCGCAGGACCAGCGGCTTGAAGCGGCCCGCAAGCAGTACAGGGCCCAGCTTTACCAGATAGCGGAAGAGGCCACCGTCCGTTTCTTCCGTCTGGTGTGCGCGCAGGGCATCCTGGATATGTGCGGGCGTAACAAGCAGACGGCCGATACCCTCTATGCCATAGCAAAGGAAAAGGCCAGCATCGCCATGATTACCCTGGCGGAACTCCGCTCACTTGAACTCCAGAGGCTCAACGCGGCCAATGCGCTGCTCAACGCCCGCAATGAAGAAAAACTGGCCCGTGAGTCCCTCCTTGCATATATCCGGGAAGATGAGGCTTCCTTCCCGCTTGACCGGCGCCTCCCCATCCCCACCATCACCAAGGGAATCCCCCTGACGGAAGAGGATGCCTTGTATATGGCCATCTCCTGCAGTCCGGCGGTTGAGCAGGGACGCGCAGCCATTACGGAAGCCAGCGGGCTGCAGGCAAAAGCCCGCCGGGAGTCCGGCGTTAAGGTGGGTGTTGACTTGAATGTGGGAATGCAGCAGCTCAGCGACCATTTCCTTGGCGCTTTCCAAAACCAGCATCTCTATGTGCTGGGCGTAGTGTCCCTTACCATCCCTCTGATGGACCACGGCGCATCCAAGCGGGAGAGAGCGGCCGCCGAAGCCTGGAAGAAAAGGGAGGAGCAGGCCCTTCGGGAGGCCCAGCGCGCCCTTTCCGAGGATGTGCGTACCACCCTGGAGGATTTACGCTCCCATCAGCAGCTGCTTGTGCACACGGAAGAAGCCGTGGCCATGGCCGATGAAGTCTTTGAGCTCACGGCTGAGAACTACGCCAACGGCCTTTGCGACATAAACACCTACTCGCTGGCCCAGAGCCGGCGGGACAACGCCTACAACCAGCATCTGACGGCCCTGGCCAATTACTGGACCACCTACTACCACTTATTAACCCTCACGCAGTATGAATAGGTATCTTGCCCTTATCGTCCTCATAGGTTTAACTGCCTGCCAGTCCCGTTCATCGGCCCCGGAGGAAACACCTGTCACGTCTTTGGGCCAGGCAGAGGCTGCCCCCGCAGCGCAGAACCAGAGCCTTCAGCGCGTCATTGAGGCCGATGGATTCTCCAGCAAGGGAACCATCGAGACCGTTACCGAAGTCCCTGTGTACGCCCGTATCAGCGAGCAAATCGTGGAGCTTGACATTGAACTCGGCCAGCGGGTGAAGAAGGGACAGGTGGTGGCCCGGCTAAACCAGGCGGTCCTGAAAGACCGGATAGACCGCAATAAGGCCGAACTCGAGAAGGCCCAGTTCCAGTACCAGGCCATCCTGATGGGCCAGGGATACAAGCGAGGAGAGATTGAGAGCGCCCCGGAGGAGATAAAGCGTCAGGCCCGTGTAAACAGCGGTTACAACATTGCGCAGGCCTCTCTCCAGCAGTTGGAACACGAACTTACGTATTGCACAATCACAGCCCCCATCAGCGGTGCCGTGAGCAGGCTTGAAACCACCCTTTACAGCGCCGCCACCCCTGGCGTTCCCCTGTTCTATATTGTGGATACTGAGCACCTTAAAGTGTGCTTTGACGTCCTGGAGAACGAACTCCACAAGTTTCCGGCAGGGACTTCTATCCAGGTGATATCCGTGGCTTATCCCACCGAGGTGCATGAGGCCACTGTATCGGCCATAAGCCCCGTGGTGGAGAAAAACGGAATGGTCCATCTGGAGGCCACCCTCCAGCCCCATCCGCACCTGATGCCGGGTATGACTGCTATTGTCACCCAAATACGGAAGTAAAGCACTTGCCGCTCTCACGCTGTATCGTCACAATATCAAACTCTGCCAGAAATGCTATATCTTGCA
>CAJOMB010000128.1 GCA_905235615.1 uncultured Bacteroidales bacterium
GGTGGAAATCTCGCTTGGAAAGGGCCGGGCCCTCATTTCCACGATGTGTACCGACAAAGCCGATACCGACCCCATCGCCGCAAAATTAAAGAACAACCTATTGACCCGATATGAAACCTGCCGCTAAATTATTGACACTGACCCTGCTGACCGCCGTGTCCTGCTCGGCCCCCAAGGAGCCCGTGGACTACGTGGACCCCTATGTGGGAAACATTTCCCACCTCCTGGTGCCCACTTTTCCCACCGTCCAACTGCCCAATTCCATGCTTCGCGTCTATCCCGAAAGGGCCGACTATACCTCCGAGTATGTGAACGGCCTGCCCGTGATGGTGACAAACCACAGGGAAAGATCGGCTTTCAAACTGAGCGTCACCTCGGAGGGGAAACTGGCCCCGGTGATTCCTGTAACGTATGACAATGAGCATCTTACGCCATACGGCTTCTCCGTGGACCTCCAGGACGGTGCCATCCATGCCGACTATGCTGTGAACCATCAGAGCGCGGTGTACCGCCTCACATTCAGGGAGGGGGAGCCTGCGGTGCTGTTGTCTTCCGGCAACGGGTCGGTGGTCCTGAGTGGAAACATGCTCACCGGCTGGCAGACTGTTTCAGGGGAGACCCGCGTGTATGTGGCCATGGAGTTTGAGCAGACACCCTCCCTGGCCGGCGCCCTGGCTCATGGGCAGATTACGGAGCGGAAAAGCGACGAGGGACGGAACGCCTGTATCGCCCTCCGCTTCCGGGAGAAGGAGATTCATCTCCGCTACGGCGTATCGTTCATCAGCACGGAGCAGGCCCTTGGAAATCTCCGCCGGGAAACGGACACCTACGATGTAGAAAAGGTGGCAGCCGCAGGCCGTAAGCTTTGGAACGAAAAACTGGGCCGCATGGCGCTTAAAGGCGGAACCGAGGAGCAGAAGACGGTATTTTACACCTCTTATTACCGCACTTTCGAGCGTCCCGTCTGCATGAGCGAAGACGGGCGCTACTGGAGTGCGTTTGACAATAAGGTACATGAAGATGAGGGTGTCCCCTTTTATAATGACGACTGGATTTGGGACACCTATCGGGCCGCTCATCCGCTCCGCGTTGTGATGGACCGTCCCGTGGAGGAAGCCGTCCTTGCCTCTTTCCTCAGAATGGCCGATCAAAACGGCACAGGCTGGGCCCCCACCTTCCCTGAAGTGGACGGAGACACCCGCCGTATGAATTCCAACCACACCATCGCCACCTTTGCCGATGCCCTTGCAAAGGGCCTGGACCTGGATGTGCAGAAGGCTAAGGATGCATCCTACGGGGCCCTGCAGCACAAGACGCTGGCCCCCTGGTGCGGCAACAGGGCCGGTGCCATCGACCGCTTCTACTGGACCAATGGCTACATGCCCGCCCTGGCCGAAGGGGAAGAGGAGACCGACCCCAATGTACATCCCTTCGAGAAGCGGCAGCCCGTGGCTGTAACCCTGGGAACTTCCTACGATTGCTGGTGCATGGCCCGCATCGCGGAGGCCGCAGGGGATCCAGTGCTTGTTTCTCTGGCTACCAAGGCATCGGCCTTTTACAAGAACCTTTACAATCCCGCTACGGGTTTCTTCCATCCCAAGGATGCACGCGGGAATTTCATAGAGCCATTCGACTACAGTTTCTCCGGCGGAATGGGCGCCCGTGAGTATTACGGCGAGAACAACGGCTGGGTGTACCGCTGGGACGTCCAGCACGACATCCCCGGGCTCATTTCCCTCATGGGCGGTCCCGAGGCCTTTGTGCGGAAGCTGGACGAGACCTTCGCCACTCCGCTGGGCCGCAGCAAGTATGAATTCTTTGCCAAGCTCCCGGACCACACCGGCAACGTGGGCCAGTTCTCCATGGCCAACGAGCCCTCGCTTCACGTCCCTTATCTCTACAACTATGCCGGAGCGCCGTGGAAGACGCAAAAACGCATCCGCCAGCTCCTTCGCACCTGGTTCCGGGACGACCTGATGGGCGTTCCCGGCGACGAAGACGGCGGCGGAATGACCTCCTTTGTGGTGTGGTCGTACTTGGGTCTGTATCCGGTGACACCGGGCAAGGCCGAATACGCGATTGGTAGTCCTGTCTTCCCGGAGGCGGTGCTGCATCTGCCGAACGGCAAGTCCTTCACCGTCATCGCGAAAGGTGCCTCGGAGGACAACAAGTACATCCAGTCGGCCAAGCTGAACGGGAAGCCGCTGAACACGCCTTTCCTGCGCCACGAAGACCTGGTGCAGGGCGGTCGCCTGGAGTTTGTGATGGGCAATGAACCGAATAAAGAATGGGGCCGATGAAAACGAAAATGTTATCTTTTGCGGCTGCGGTGCTCGTGGTCGCCTGCGGCGGACCGGTCCGGCGGACGGAAAACGGTTTCCGTACCGAGGGACCCGTGTCCCGCTTCGAAGTGGTCTGTTATGCGCCTGACATCATTCAGGTGGTGAAATCGCCCATCGTGGGGGAGACCGACCTCACCCCCACGGCGTCGGTGTGCATGAAAGCCGGGAAAGTGCGCTTCTCGGTAGATGAACTGGAAAACGGAGTTGTCCGGCTCACCACCGATTCTCTCCGCGTGGAGCTGGACCCGGCGCAGTCCGTCTATTCCTTCTTCCGGGCCGACGGTACTCCGCTCCTGCGGGAACAGCCCGAACAGGCTTCGCGCAAGGAAATCCACCAGGCCTTCCTGCTGGATGCCGATGAGGCCATCTACGGCCTGGGCCAGCACAAAGGCGAGGGCCTGAACCAACGCCGGAAAAACTACCATTTGGAAAACGTGAATACGGAAATCGCCATCCCCCTCTTCCATTCCGTGAAGGGCTATGCGGTTTACTGGGACAACTATTCTCCCACCGAATTCCGGAGCGGGGAGGACTGGGTGTCCTTCTCCTCCCCCGAAGGAAGCACCTGCAACTATTTCTTCCTGGGCGGCGGCAGCGCGGACGCCGTGGTGCGAAACATCCGCACCCTTACCGGCGAGGCTCCAATGAATCCGCTTTGGAACTTCGGCTTCCTGCAGTCGCGGGAGCGCTATACCTCGGCTGAGGAACTGATCTCCGTCGTGCGCCGTTACCGCGAGCTGCAGGTTCCGTTGGACGGCATCATCCAGGACTGGCAGTACTGGGGCGACCACGCCCACTGGAACGCCGTCCAGTTCCTGAATCCCGCCTTCCCGGACTCCAAGGGCATGATGGAGCAGATACACGCTCTCCATGCCCATGCCCTCATCTCGGTCTGGCCGTCATTCGGCCCGGAAACGGCTATCTTCCAGGAACTTGCGGCCGACAGTCTGCTGCTGGACATGAGCACTTTCCCGCAAGGCAACCGGGTGCGGGTCTATGACCCCTGGGACCCCCGTGCGCGGGATATTTACTGGAAATATATGGAAGAAAACCTCTGGAATGCAGGCATTGACGGCTGGTGGCTGGACGCTACGGAGCCGGAGCATCAGCCGGTGCGGCCGGAGGATTACGACTACCGGACCGCCGAGGGCAGTTTCCGCCTGATGCGCAATTCCTTCCCGCTGTACTCGGTGGGCGGTGTCTATGACCACCAGCGGGCCCTTACCGACACGCGGCGCGTTTCCATTCTCACCCG
>CAJOMB010000129.1 GCA_905235615.1 uncultured Bacteroidales bacterium
AGCATGTACGCACCTCCTACAGCTACAAATCCGTGCGCAAGACCATCTTTTCGCAGACCGACAGCGGCACCTACCAGGAGCGTATCGTGAAATACCTTCTCAAGATTGGTGTTCCGCAGAAAGACATTGACGACTTGCGCAGCATCATGCTTCAGTAGTTTTTCGGAATCAAAGAAAATGAGTACCTTTGTGATGCTATGAAGGCAAGGGTACTCATTTTCTTTATTGTGTTGCTCATGGCTCTTCCGCTGGATGCCATGCGGCTGGCGCGTTATCCCTTCACCCGGCCGGACAAGAGCGTTTTGCAATATCCGGGCGGTTCTTCGCCGGACTATAGCCTCTTTCTCCGCAAGCTGGATACGCTTCTGACCACCGGCGCCGGAGACGTGAAGGTGCTCCAGATTGGCGGCTCCCACGTGCAGGGCGGTACGCTCAGCGACCACCTCCGCCGCCGCGTCCTTTCCCTCCGCTACGGGATAGACGGCGGGAGAGGCCTCGTTTTCCCCTTCTCGGCCGCCGGGTCCAACACGCCTTCCAGCTATCTCAGCTCCTGGGAGGGTTCCTGGGAAAGCGCCAACTGCCTGAAACCCAGGGGAACGGAACTGGGGCTCACGGGGATGGCCGTGACGGCGCGGGACACATCGGCCCGGGTTATCATAGACCTGGTGCTCAAGGAAAACAAGATTCTTCAGCAGCACTACGCTTTCAACAAGGTGGATGTGCTGGGAGAGGGTTCGATGGAGCCGGTGCTCATCCTGAACGGGAGAGATACCGTAAACGGCGTGCACGGCCCGCGGATGAGCCACTTCGACCTTCCCTATTATACGGACTGGCTGCAACTTTCCTTCAGGGGGAAGGGCAGCTATACCCTCCGCGGCCTTTATTTGGACAGGCCCAATTCCGGCTTTACCCTCAGTGAGGCCGGCGTCAACGGGGCATCCACCCATTCCTGGCTCCAGTGCAGCCTTCTTACGGAGGACCTTCGCCGGGTGATGCCGGACCTGGTGCTGCTCTCCGTGGGCATCAACGATATCCAGGGGGCCGATTTTGACGTGGTGCGTTTCAAGGCCAATTACCGGGCCCTCATCCGGGAAATCCGGAAGGTGAATCCGCACTGCGCCCTTCTTTTTACCGG
The DNA here is from genome assembly GCA_905235615.1 of uncultured Bacteroidales bacterium. Classification (GTDB taxonomy): domain Bacteria; phylum Bacteroidota; class Bacteroidia; order Bacteroidales; family UBA932; genus Cryptobacteroides. The sequence goes on from CAJOMB010000129.1 coordinate 1,136, forward strand.
CATCAACGACAGCTGGCGGCGGGGCGCGGGCGTGAACGAGCATACGGCCGAGGCGCAGAAGGCTTTCCGGGACCTGGCGGCGGAATACAAGGCCGTCTTCTGGGACTGGTACGAGGTGATGGGCGGCTACGGCTCCATGGCCCAGTGGGAGGCCGCCGGCCTGGCCCAGCCGGACAAGATTCACTTTACCCCCTTGGGCTACAGGGAAGTGGCCGATTATCTGTTTGACGCCATCGTGCAGGACTATTATTCCCGCCGATGAATCTCTGGGGGCTCATAGGAGAATTCTTGAAGAACCTGTTCGCATTTGACCAGGCGCATCCCCTGCTGTTCACCCAGTTCTATTTCTGGGCCTTCTTCGCGCTGGTCTTTGCCGGTTTCTCCTTCTTCCATTCCAAGCCCCTGCTGCGCAACGCCTACCTGTTTGCCTGCTCGCTTTTCTTTTACTACAAGACCAGCGGCGTGTTCCTGGTGCTGCTCCTGTTTGTCATCGTTTACAATTACCTGGCGGCCCTGCTTCTGCACCGTACCCGCCGGGAATGGCTTCGCAGCGCCCTCACGGCCTTCAGCGTGACGGTGGACCTGGGCCTGCTGGCCTATTTCAAATACGCCTATTTCCTCACGGACTTCGTGAACAAGCTCCTGGGCTTGTCCCTGCAGGTCCACGACGTGCTGGGAGAGTGGCTCAACGTGCTCACGGGGACATCGGCCTTCCGGGTAGATGTGATTATCCTGCCGGTGGGCATTTCCTTTTTCACCTTCCAGGCGGTGAGTTACATGGTGGATGTGAAGCGCCGGAAGATAGAGCCGGTGCGGAATTTCCTGGATTTCGGCTTCTACCTGAGCTTCTTTCCGCAGCTGGTGGCAGGCCCCATCGTGCGGGCCTCGGAGTTCATTTCTCAGCTGCACAAGCCCTACAGCCTGAGCCGCCGCTGGTTCGGCCTGGCCATTTTCTGGATCATGAACGGCCTGCTGAAAAAGCTCATCCTGGCCGACTATCTTGCGGTGAATTTCTGCGACCGGGTTTTTGAGAACCCGCTGCTGTACAGCGGCTTCGAGAACCTGTCGGCCCTTTTCTGCTATTCCCTGCAGGTTTATGCCGATTTCTCCGGCTACACGGACATCGCCACCGGCGTGGCCCTGCTGATGGGCTTCTACCTGCCCCAGAACTTCAATTCCCCCTACAAGGCGGAGAATACCCAGCAGTTCTGGCGCCGCTGGCACATGACGCTGAGCCGATGGCTCCGGGATTACCTGTATATCCCGCTGGGCGGCAACCGGAACGCCACGGCCGGCACCTATATCATCATTGCGGCGGTGGCCGTCATCGGCTCCTTCCTCAGCGGCAGCTGGTGGGTGGCCGTGGCGGTTTTTGCCCTGGCCGCGGGAATCGGCCTATGGGCCTGGAAGCGTCCCGGAGACCGGAAGCTCATCACCACCAACATCAATTCCATGAACACCATGCTGCTGGGCGGCCTGTGGCATGGCGCCAGCTGGAATTTCATGATCTGGGGCGGGCTCAACGGCATCGGCATGGTCATTTATAAAGTCTGGACCAAGCGGAGTATGCTCCAGAAACTGTTGATTATCACTTTCTTCACAGCCGTGGTTGGCCTCCTGCGCCGCCTCACTCCGGCCCCCGTGTGGAACCTCTTCTATGTCTGGCTGCTTATCATCTGGCTGGGCACCGTGGTGAAGGGACTTTATAAAGCTGTCATGCCCGGCTCCGACCGGGCATCTGTCCGCTGGCTCTCCCGCGCCTGGGACATCTTCCAGACCTTCGTGTTCATCACCTTCACCCGTCTGTTTTTCCGCAGCGGCTCCAATCTGGACCCGGCCTTAGCCAACGAACAGGCCTGGAACACCGCCAAGAACATGGTGAACCAGATGGGCAGCCCGTGGAACCTTTCCCTGCTTCCGGACATGATTTGGCAGCACAGGGCCGTGTTGCTGGTCTTTGTGGCGGGCATGCTCATCCACTGGCTGCCGGAGCGCCTGAAGCGCCGCTATCGGGTAGTTTTCTCCCGGCTGCCCCTCTGGGCCATGGGAACGGTGGTGGTGCTGCTCATCGTCCTGATTTACCAGTTCATCACCTCCGACCTCCAGAGCTTCATCTATTTCCAGTTCTGAAAAATTTCGTAATTTTGTAAATTGTATTTTGTCATTTTGAGCGAAGCGAAAAATCTAAAATCACATACAATGTACAGGACACACACGTGCGGGGAACTCCGCATTGAGAACAAAGGCCAGGAGGTAACGCTGGCCGGATGGGTTCAGAAGGCCCGCAAACTGGGCGGAATGACGTTCATAGACCTTCGGGACCGCTATGGTATCACGCAGTTGGTGGT
>CAJOMB010000130.1 GCA_905235615.1 uncultured Bacteroidales bacterium
CCGCCTGATGCGCAATTCCTTCCCGCTGTACTCGGTGGGCGGTGTCTATGACCACCAGCGGGCCCTTACCGACACGCGGCGCGTTTCCATTCTCACCCGTTCGGCCACGGCCGGCCTCCAGCGCTACGGCGCCCATGTCTGGTCCGGCGATTTGAACTCCACCTGGGCCTCCCTGAAAGAGCAAGTGGCTGAGGCGCTGAACCTTTCCCTCTGCGGCATCCCTTACTGGAATGCCGATATCGGCGGCTTCTTCTGCGCCGGAAGCTATCCCGGCGGCGTGCAGAATCCCGGTTTCCGCCAGCTCTACGACCGCTGGCTCCAGTTCGCGGCCTTCACCGGCATGATGCGGTCGCACGGGACGAACACCCCCCGGGAAATCTTCCAGTTCGGCGGCCCCGGCGACCCCGACTTTGACCTGCAGGAGAAATACATCCGCCTGCGCTACCACCTGCTGCCTTACACCTACAGCACGGCCGCGGCGGTGACCCGGGACGGCGCTTCGCTGATGCGTGCCCTCTTCATGGACTATCCCGGTGACCGCCGCACCTGGGACGAAGATACCGAATACCTCTATGGCCCGTCCATCCTGGTGGCCCCGGTCTATACCCCTGACGACACCCGCGAAATCTACCTCCCGGAAGGAACCTGGTACGATTTCTGGACGGCCGACCAGCTTCGCGGCGGGGTCCGTTTCAGCCGGAAAGCCCCCCGCGACATCCTGCCTCTGTATGTGAAGGCCGGCAGCATCCTGCCCATCGGCCCGGATGTGCAATATGCCTCGGAAAAGCCCTGGGACGGTCTCCAGATTCGCATTTACACGGGGGCTGACGGCCATTTCACCCTCTATGAAGACGAAGGGGATGGCTATGCCTACGAGAAGGGTGCTTTCAGCACCATCGGCTTCCACTGGGACGACGAAGCCGGGAAACTTACCATAGGCCCCCGCAAGGGTGCTTTCCCCGGAATGCTTGAACAAAGGGATATCCGGGTGGTTCTGGTCCGTCCGGGAGCCGGAGTGGGGCTTGACAATGAATCCTCCGATGTCCTCATTCATTATTCCGGCCATCCGCTTACCCTGTCATTCTGAATTCCGGCCATCCGCTTACCCTGTCATTCTGAGCGAAGCGAAGAATCTAAATCAAAACCCATGAAAAAGTATCTCATTCTCAGTCTTGTCTTTCTCCTTCCGGCCCTTCTCGGTGCCCGGGAACTCCCGAAGGACGTTCTTCGGAATCTGGAGGCCTACAATGTGGTTTACCACAACATGGCCCGTAACGGGTCGGCCGATTCAATGCCCCTTGGGAACGGGGACATAACAGTAAACGCGTGGGTGGAGGAATCCCGTGACCTCATGCTGTATATAGGCAAGCAGGACAGCTGGTCGGAAGCCGGCCGCCTTCTTAAGGTGGGTCGTGTGCGCCTGCGCATGGACCCCAATCCTTTCACGGAAGACACCCGTTTTACGCAGACGCTGAACCTCTCCGACGGATGCATCGATATCAGCGCAGAATCTGCCGTGGGGAATGTTACGGTGAAACTTTGGGTGGATGCGAATGCACCGCTCATCCGCCTGGACCTGGTGGCGGACAAGAAGATGTCCCTCTCTGTGAGCAATGACGGCATGCGGGAGCGGAAGGTGCTGATGGACCGGAAAGTTTTTGAGCGGGGAGATACGTTCCGCGGTCTTGCCGCTGCGCCCTTCGAGGTTTCGGAAGAGGCCGATGTGGTGCTGACGCACCCTTCGGCCGTGGTCTGGGCCCACCACAACAGCCGCTCGTTCTATGAGGAGGTGCTTTCACGCCAGCATGCAGGAAGTTTGATGGGTCGGTACGAAGACCCGTACCTGGGTCGCACGTTCGGTGCAGCTGTCTCCGGAAAGGGGCTGGTGAAGGCCGATGACCGTACCATGGTATCGGCCCGGCCCGGAAAAGCGTTTTCCGTGGAGGTGGCCGTCCTTACGGAAAAGGCTCCGTTGGAAGAGTGGAAAGACCACGTCATCGGGCTTCTGGGCCGCAGGGCCGATTATAAGGCCCACGTGGCGTGGTGGCGTGCTTTCTGGAACCGCAGCTGGCTGTTCATTGAGGGGGACCCCGAGGCCGAAAATCTCACCCGTGGCTGGCTGCTGCAGCGTTTCATGATGGCCTGCCAGGGCCGCGGAGCCTGGCCCGTCAAGTTCAACGGCGGCTCCCTCACCTTCGATTACGCTGATTTTGATGCCGATTACCGCCGCTGGGGACCGGGCTTCTGGCACCAGAACCAGCGCCTGATGTACTGGCCGCTCCTTGCCAGCGGAGACGATGACCTCCTTCGTCCGTGGTTCGAATATTACATGCGGCTGCTGCCCTTCCAAAGGGATGTGACCATGCTCCAGTTTGGCCATGGCGGCGCCTATTTCCCGGAAACGATGAATCCCTTCGGCCTGTACATCCAGGACGACTGGGGCTGGGACAATCCCGGACGGGCCTCTGACACTCGCTGGATCCGCTACCACTGGTCCGGTGGCCTGGAGATGCTGGCCATGATGATAGACGCTTATCATTACACGCAGGATGAGGCATTTGCGCGGGACTATGTGATTCCTTTCGCCACCGAAGTGCTCCGTTTCTTTGCCTGCCACTGGCCCCGTATCAACCATATCATCAACTTCATCCCGGCCAACAGTATAGAGCAGTTCTGGGATTGCCTGAATCCGACGGACTACATTGCGGGAATCATGTACGACATCGCACAGCTACGCAACATTCCCGGCGTTCCGGCCGGACTCCAGGCTGAATGGGATGCCCTTGAGGCCGCCCTGCCGGAGATTCCCGTCAGGGACGGCCGCATCCTGCCCGCCTGGGAGTATGGCGTCGGCCGCAATGCCGAGAACCCCGAGTTGTATACCATCTTCCCCTTCCGCCTGTACGGAAAAGGAAACGGACTGGCCATAAAGACTTATCAGGCAAGAGTTTTCAAAGATTCTCCCGCCTGCTGGAGCCAGGACAACATCCAGGCCGCCCTGCTGGGACTGCCGGACGATGCGGCCCGCTTCTGCGTGAAAAAAGCCCATACGCTGGAGCCTTACGGAGTTTCCTTCCCAGGCTTCTGGAAAGCCGGCGGAGACTGGATTCCGGACTTGGACAACGGCGGTTCCCTGGCGATGGGCCTGCAGTATATGCTGCTTTCCCCGGAAGGGGAAGTGAAACCGGCCTGCCCCGAAAACTGGAAAGTTTACTTCAAACTGAGGGCGCGGGGCGGTAAAACCATCGTGCACAAGGATTAAAAAAACCTTAAAACGGAAAATTAATGCCTTTATTAAGGGCGCTTTCGTCAAATTTTTAACGATATCCGGCTTACTTTGTAAGCGAAACGGCACTTAAAACGCCATAATATTAACCATACATAATTAATCGTTTCATTTATGAAAAAACATTTCATCAATGTGCTCCTCATCGGAGCCCTGCTTGCTCCCGTCTTTTTCTCT
>CAJOMB010000131.1 GCA_905235615.1 uncultured Bacteroidales bacterium
TTGTTTCGGCGACATTTTACACCTATTTTTGCTGCCGAACATCGGGGGCATTGCCGGGACAGGGCAACATATCACTTCGTCAAGACATATTGCTTCGGCAGATCCTTCGCGCTGCTCAGGATGACATGCCCTCGGTCCCTTGCGCCTGTTTGCGGAGGGGACGAGATTCCGCGGGGCGGCATCTCGCGCCCTCCCGGGGGGTCCGATCAAACAGATGCAAGGCATGACGACACTGTCGTGTCTGTTTTTTGCTGGCCGGACGGTTGTGAGCAAGCTCCCACCGCCCGGCCAACAAAAAGGCACCGCAGCATAGCTGCGATGCCTTGCATCTGTTTGCGGAGGGGACGAGATTCGAACTCGTGGTACAGAATAACCCGTACGGCAGTTTAGCAAACTGCTGGTTTCAGCCACTCACCCACCCCTCCGGATCTGGTGTTTCTGAAACGCCCACTGACGAAGTGGGACTGCAAAGATACTACTTTTTGTGCAATTCGCAAGCGGAAGATTGAAAAATCAGAAAAAAAGCGTAAATTTGCAGGCTTAATGTAAGCTGACTGGAAACAAGTTAAATTTAAATCATAAAATCATGCAAAGCAAAGGATGGATTAGATTTGTTGCAATTCTGCTTGGCATTGCCAGCCTCTGGCAGCTCTCCTTCACCGCCGTGACGCGCTACCAGGAGAGCAAGGCTGCTAAATATGCAGAGGCTCAGGCCCAGCAGTTTGTACAGTCAAACAATGTCCCCGCCGAGATCCTGGAATACGTGAAGGACTCTGTGGCCAACATTGCAAACAGGGCCTATGTGGATTCCCTGAACAATGAGAAAGTGTACATGTGGTACTCCTTCAAGCGGGTCAAGGAAAAGGAAATCAACCTGGGTCTGGACCTCAAGGGAGGTATGAACGTGATGCTTCAGGTGCAGTTGGAAGATGTTCTGAAGGCGCTGGCCGCCAACCCGAACGACCCTGACTTCGTGGCCGCCATGGCCAAGGCCAAGGAAGAGAACGTGAACGACAGCCGTGACTTTATCGGCCTGTTCGAGAGTGCCTGGAGCCAGGTTGCCCCCGGTCGCCGCCTCAACGAGATCTTCGCCACCACCGAACTCCGCGACAAGATTAACAACGAGTCTTCCAACGCCGAGGTGATTACGGCCCTGCGCGCCGAAGCCAAGAGCGCCATTGACGATTCCTTCAATGTGCTCCGCAAGCGTATCGACCGTCTGGGCGTCACCCAGCCCAATATCCAGCAGGTTTCCAACGCCGGCAAGATTCTGATTGAGCTTCCGGGCGTGAAGGACCCCGAGCGTGTGCGTAAGCTCCTGCAGGGCACCGCTTCCCTGGAATTCTGGCCCACCTTCAACGCCAACGAGATTGACCTGGACATGGCCAACGCCCGCGTAGCGGAGCTGCTGGCCGGCGAAGGCAACACCGTGGCCAACCCGCTGTACAGCGTGCTCCTCCCTACCGGCGGTGCATCGGCCTGCCTGGGTTATGCCAGCGCCATTGACACCACCACCGTGAACACCTACCTGGCCATGGCTGCCGAGTATCTCCCGGCCGAATTCCGTGGTGCCTGGTCTGTGAAGCCCGTGGAGCAGCAGCGCGACAAAGACGGCAACCCCTATTACAGCGACGCCGTGGTGGGCAAGTACGAACTCATCGCCCTCAAGGTGACGGATCCGGACGGAAACGCTCCCTTAGACGGCAGCGTGGTGACGGACACCCGCGTGAACTTCAACGGTGCCCAGCGCGGTAACGGCGCTCCCTCCGTTTCCATGACCATGAACCGGGAAGGCGCCAACATCTGGGCCAACCTCACCAAGGACAACATCGGCCGTCAGGTGGCCATTGTCCTGGATGGTCTGGTATATTCCTATCCCGTGGTGAACACCGCCATCACCGGCGGCTCCTCCGAGATCACCGGAAACTTCACGGTGGACGAGGCCGAAGACCTTGCCAACGTGCTGAAGGCCGGTAAGCTGCGTGCTCCTGCCACCATCATCCAGGAGCAGGTTGTGGGTCCTTCCTTGGGTTCCGCCTCCATCCGCGCCGGTCTCATCTCCTTCCTCATCGCCTTTATCCTGGTGCTCATCTACATGGTGCTGTTCTACCGGGGCGCCGGCCTCATTGCCGATGTTGCCCTGCTGTGCAACGTCCTGCTGCTGTTCGGTGTGCTGGTTTCCTTCGGCGCCGTGCTCACCCTGCCCGGTATCGCCGGTCTGGTGCTCACCCTGGGTATGGCTGTGGATGCCAACGTGATTATCTATGAGCGTATCAAGGAAGAACTGGCTGCCGGCAAGGGCTTCTCCTTAGCCGTACACGACGGCTACAAGAACGCTTACAGCGCCATCATCGACGGCCAGGTGACCACCCTCCTGACGGGTATCATCCTGTTCCTCGCCGGTTCCGGTCCTGTGCGCGGCTTCGCCACCACGCTCATCATCGGTATCATCACCTCGGTGCTCACCTCCATCTTCATCACCCGTCTCATCTTCGATGACCGCATCAAGAAGGGCAAGGCCGTTTCCCTGTCCAACAAGCTCACGGAGAACTTCCTCAAGAACACCAAGGTGGACTTCATCGGCCTCAAGAAATACTCTTATCTCATCTCCGGCGCCCTCATCGTGATTGCCATCGCTTCCATCTCCCTGAAGGGATTCAGCTATGGTGTGGATTTCACCGGCGGCCGCACCTATGTGGTCCGCTTCGACCAGAGCGTCACCGCCGAGAGCGTACGCTCCGCCGTGGAAGACACCTTCCGCGCCGCTGCCGAGGAGGCCGGTATAGACCAGTCTTCCGTTGAGGTGAAGCAGTTCGGCGGCGATGCCCAGATGAAGATTTCCACCCAGTACAAGTACCGTGAGGAAAGCTCTGCCGTGGACACCGAGATTGAAGGCCTGCTGTATGAGTCCCTGAAGGGCTTCTACAAGGAAGATATCACGCTCTCCAGCTTCACTTCCACGCTGGAAAGCCCCAACGGTATCGTGTCCTCCGACAAGGTGTCGGCCTCCATTTCCAACGAAATCACCAATCGCGCCATCATCTCCGTGCTGCTGGCCCTGCTGGTGATCTTCGCCTACATCGCCTTCCGCTTCAAGGGCTGGACCTGGGGTCTGGGCGGTGTGGTGTCGCTGGCTCACACGGCCATCATCATCATCGGCTTCTTCTCCCTGTTCAACGGAATCCTGCCGTTCAACCTGGATGTGGACCAGACGTTCATCGCCGCTATCCTCACCATCATCGGTTACGCCATCAACGATAACGTGGTTATCTTCGACCGTATCCGTGAGCAGAGGGGCCTGCACCCGAAGGATGACTTCCGCAGCACCGTGAACACGGCCCTGAACGCCACCCTCACCCGTACGGTGAACACCTCCGTGTCCACCCTCCTCCCCATGATTGCCATTGCCATCTGGGGCGGTGAGAGCATCCGCGGCCTGGCCGTTGCCCTGTGCAGGTGTGCTGATTGGCACCTACGCATCCATCATGATTGGTACGCCCATCATGTACGACGCCACCCTTTCCGGCGATAAGAAGAAGGCCAGAAAATAAGCCTTTCCAACACAGTGAAACATACCTCTCCGTTTTCCGCGGGGAGGTATTTTTTTTCGTTGCAATTTTTGGGGCTTTTCCGTATCTTTGCTCCATGAGTTTCGTTCATCTCCATGTCCATACCCAGTACTCCATTCTGGACGGACTTT
>CAJOMB010000132.1 GCA_905235615.1 uncultured Bacteroidales bacterium
GGGGACTATGCGTTCTCTTTCCGGGCTCGCGTGCCGGAGGATGCCGCCCAAGTGCAACTCTGGGCGCAGTTCCGCGTACAGGACCGCTTCGACAAGTATTGGGTCGGACTGAAAGGCGGCCTGCAGGACGAGCTGTACCTGATGCGACAGGGCTATTTGGGGACGGACCAGTTGATGGGAGTCCGTCCGCTGGGCTTTCATCCGCTGCCGGGACAATGGTACCGGGTGAAAGTGGAAGCCTGTGGCCCCAGAATCCGCGTATTCGTGGGGGATGAACCGAAACCTTATATCGATGTGAAGGACCCGGACTGGGAGCTCGCCGCAAGCGGACCGGTGGAACTGGGCGGCGGCTGGATTCCGGCGGAATATGCCGGACTGGAAATTACTCCCTTGGCGGAAAACGCCCTGGACGGCATCCTGGACGAGGAATTCTCCCTGCAGCGCTCGTCCTCGGAACGGGCGGCGCAGCGCCTGCGGGAGCGTGCAGAATATACCCCCCTTTCCATTACGCTGGACGGCCCCCGGACCGAGGTGAGCCTGGACGGGAACTGGCTCTTTATGCCTGATTATGAGGCTTCCGGTTCCCACTTGGCCGATCCTTCCGTGGATGACGCTTCCTGGCACGTGATGACGGTCCCCTCCTTCTGGAATCCCATCCGCATCTGGCTCCACGGCGAAACGATGCCTTCCCCGCGCGGCGCCCAGCCCAAGGGTGTTTCCGATACCTATTATCAAAGCGAGACCGCCCGCTGCGACGGGTACAGTTTCGAGTGGCGCAAGGTCCGGTCGGCCTGGTACCGCCAGTGGATCGACCTGCCGGAAGATATCCGGGGAAAACACCTCACGCTGGATTTCGACGCCGTCTCCAAGATAGGGGAAGTCTATGTCAACGGGGTCAAGGCTGGTGAGCACATCGGTATGTTCGGCCCTTTCAGCGTCGATGGTTCCGCATTCCATCCCGGTCGCAACCTGGTGGCGGTGAAGGTGACGCGCGACTATGGGAACGCCATCGAGAATGCGGACGAAGTGGTGGACGTGGCGGCGTCGGTCTTCGTGACGAACCGGATGGTCAAGGACCTCGCCCACGGGATGTACGGGGGCGATCCGGCCGGCATCTGGCAGAAAGTTACCCTGACCGTCACCGACCCCGTGAAAGTGGAGGATGTGTTCATCCAACCCACGCTGGAGGGGGCCGCCTTCGAGATGACCCTGTCCAACTACGGCCGGAAGAAGGAGAAAGTGACGGTCTGGACCGATATCATCGACAAAGAAAGCGGCGCCGTGCTGTACACGGGACGCAGCCTGACCGCAGACGTTCCGCCCGGAGCTCTTACGCAAAGCAGCTGGTCTGTGGAAGGCCTCTCCCCGCGGCCCTGGAGCCCGCAGCACTCCGTCCTGTACGACTTCCGTTTCCGCGTGGAAGGCCGGGGAGTGAGCGACTGCAAGACCATCACATCGGGCTTCCGGACCTTCGAAGTGGGCGAGGACGGCTTTTTCTATCTGAACGGCCGGAAATACTGGATCCGGGGCGGAAACCACATCCCCTTCGCCATCCGTCCGAACGACCGGGAACTGGCCGACACCTTTATGCAGCTGATGAAGCAGGGAAATGTGGAGGTGACGCGCACCCACACCAGCCCCTGGAATGAATTGTGGATGGACGCGGCCGACCGGAACGGGATCGGTGTCAGTTTCGAGGGCACCTGGACCTGGCTGTTCCTCCATTCCACCCCCATCCCCGACCGCACTGTCCTCCGGCTCTGGCACGACGAATACCTGGACCTCATCCGCAAATACCGCAACCATCCTTCGCTCCTTTTCTGGACCGTCAACAACGAGATGAAGTTCTATGACAACGATGAAGACTTGGACCGCGCGAAGGAAAAATTCACCATCATCTCCGATGTCGTGAAGGAAATCCGGGGACTGGATCCCACGCGCCCCGTCTGCTTCGACTCCAACTACCAGTCCAAGGGGAAGGTGGAAAAGTTCGGCCGGGAATTTATGGAAAGCGTTGACGACGGGGACATTGACGATGTCCACGGCTATTACAATTGGTACGATTATTCTCTGTTCCGCTTTTTCAACGGGGAATTTTCCCGTCTCAAGATGCCCGGACGCCCGCTCATCTCGCAGGAGATGTCCACGGGCTACCCCAACAACGAGACCGGCCATCCGACGCGCTCCTACCAGCTCATCCACCAGAATCCGATGTCCCTGGTGGGCTATGACGGCTATGACTGGTGCGACCCTTCGGCCTTCCTGAACACCCAGGCGTTCATTACCAAAGAACTGGCGGAGGCCTTCCGCCGGTCCAGCCCCGACGCTTCCGGCATTATGCATTTCTCGTATATGACCTGGTTCCGCCAGTGCTACGATGCCAATCAGATTGAGCCGTATCCCACTTATTACGGACTTCAAAAGGCCCTGCAGCCTGTTCTGGTGAGTGCGGAACTCTGGGGCAGGCATTTCTTCGAGGGAACGCGGCTTCCCGTTCGCATCTGCATCGTGAACGACCATACCGACGGCCGCGCCCTGGGGCCGATGCTCCTGCGTTGGGAGATCGTTTCCGAGACGGGGCAGGTCTTGCGCAACGGAATCGAAAAGACAGGCGGGGTCGGGTATTACGAACGGCTGTGGCTGGAGCCTGACATCCTGCTTCCTGTCACCGGGGTGCCGAAGCAGAAGGTGAAACTTCGTCTGCGCCTGACGGAGAAGGGACTTGCGCTGTCCGAGAATGAATACGACTTGCTGCTGGCGACGAGGGGGTGGGCGGATGCTGCGCCTCAGAATGATAAAGTGTTTGTGGTGGAGGAGGATACGGATATTTCGGCGCAGCAGTTGCGGCGACGGATTGAGGCGGGGGAAAACATGGTGTTCCTGAACTGCAAGGAACTCGCCCGAGCGGTGTTCCCGGAATACATTACCGGCTGGATAATCCCTACGGAAGGCGACATCGCCTTTATGGAACGCCCCGAAGATCCTGTTTTCGAGGGCATCGACCCGCTGGAACTCAGATACTTCAACAATGACCGGCGGGAAATCCCGCTGGTGTGCACCACCGCCCTCAAGACGGTGCGCTGCCCGGAGGTCCGCGAGCTGGCCGGGCAGATGAAAATTCACGCCTACATCGACGGCGGTACGCAGGAGGACCGCCTGCAGCGAATCGATTCGATGCGGGGCTTCCCCCTGGTGGAAATCTCGCTTGGAAAGGGCCGGGCCCTCATTTCCACGATGTGTACCGACAAAGCCGATACCGACCCCATCGCCGCAAAATTAAAGAACAACCT
>CAJOMB010000133.1 GCA_905235615.1 uncultured Bacteroidales bacterium
TAATCTTCTTCCTCTTCCTGGGCGGCGTATTCGGCCAGCAGCTTGGTCTGGACGTCGGCCGGAACCTGGACGTACTCCGCAAACTTCATCTGGAAGGTGGCGGAGCCGCCGGTGAGGGAACTCAGGATGGTGGAGTAGCGGTAGAGCTCTGCCAGCGGAACGCGGGCGTGAAGCACGGTGAAGCCTTTCTCCATGTCCTGGTTCATGATCATGCCGCGACGGGTGTTGAGGTCGCTCATGCAGGGACCTACGTACTCGTTGGGCGTGAAGATGTCCACATTGTAGATGGGCTCCAGGATCTTGGGACCGGCGTTGCGGAAGGCCTCCTTGAAGGCGTTGCGGCCGGCGATGATGAAGGCGATTTCCTTGGAGTCCACCGGGTGCATCTTGCCGTCGTACACATACACGCGGATGTCACGGGCATAGGAACCGGTGAGAGGGCCTTCCTCCATCTTGCTCTTGATACCCTTGAGGATGGCGGGCATGAAGGAGAGGTCGATGGAACCACCCACCACGCAGTTGTAGAATTCCAGCTTGCCGCCCCACTCAAGATCCGTAATGTCCTGGCTCTTGAAGTTGAAGATGACGTCCTTGCCGTCAATCTTGAAGTTCTTGGGGGCTTCCTGGCCTTCCACGTAAGGGCAGACCAGCAGATGCACCTCGCCGAACTGGCCGGCGCCGCCGGACTGCTTCTTGTGACGGTACTGGGCCGTGGCAATCTTGGTGATGGTCTCACGATACGGCACCTTGGGAGCGTAGAACTCCACGTTCTGCTTGAACTCGTTGGTGAGGCGCCACTTCACATAGTTGATGTGCTGCTCGCCCATGCCGGTAAGGATGGTCTGGCGCAGTTCCTTGGAGTATTCCACGCCGATGGTAGGATCCTGGGCGGCAATCTTGTTGAGGGCGTCGCCCACCTTGGCCTCGTCGTTCTTGTCCACGGCCTTCACGGCGCAGCGGTACTTGGCATCCGGGAACACCATGTGCTTGATGGCTTCCACACCGCTCTGGGCCAGGGTGACGTCCGTCTTTCCGGCCTTGAGCTTCATGACGCAGCCAATGTCACCGGCGCTGATGGACGTGACTTCTTCCTTCTTGGAGCCGGCCACGGCATAGATGGCGCTCAGGCGCTCACCGTTGCCGGTTTCCGGGTTCACCAGGTCTGCGCCCTTGTTGAGGGTGCCGCTCATCACCTTGAAGTAAGAAACTTCACCCAGGTGCTGCTCCACGCTGGTCTTGAAGATGAACAGGGCCACGGGGCCGGCAGGGTCGCACTTGAGGGTGCCGCCGTCCACGGTGGGCTCTTCCTTTCCTTCCGGGGAAGGAACCACGTTCACGGTGAATTCCATCAGGCGCTTGACGCCCAGGTTTTCCTTGGCGGCCACGCAGAACACGGGGATGGTCTCACCCTTCTGCAGGCCCAGACGCAGACCTTCGCGGATTTCGTCGGTGGTAAGTTCCATGGTGTCGAAGAACTTCTCCATGAGCTCGTCGGAGCCTTCGGCAGCCTTCTCCATGAGGGCGGAACGGAGCTCTTCGGCCTCGTCGGCATAGGCGGCGGGGATATCCAGCTCTTCGTTCTTGCGGTTGTAATATTTCATGGTGATCACATCCACGAAGCCTTCCAGGCCCGCGCCGGGGTTCACCGGGAACTGGCACAGGGCGGCCTTCTTGCCGAACTCCTCGTTGATGGCGTTGCGTACTCCGTCCCAGTTGGCCTTGTCGTGGTCCAGCTGGTTCACGGCAATCACCATGGGGATGCCGTACTGGTCTGCATAGCGGGCGAACAGGGTGGTTCCCACCTCGATGCCGGCCGAGCCGTTCATGACCATGATGGCCGCATCCACCACTTTGAAAGCGGCAAGGGCGCCGCCGGAAAAGTCGTCGGAGCCGGGAGCGTCGATGAAGTTGATTTTGCAGCCGGCGAACTCTGCATACAGCGGAGTGGCGTTGATGGACTTCTGGTTGGTCTGCTCGAACTCGGTGTTGTCGGACACGGTGTTCTTCTCCTCCACGCTGCCGCGGCGGTCAATGACTTTGCCTTCGAAAAGCATGGCCTCGGACAGGGTGGTCTTACCGGAACGCGGGGCGCCGATGAGGACGATGTTGCGGATGTTTTTTGTTGTGTAAGCTTTCATTGTATTATTAATTATTTTTACTAAATCGCGTCGTAGCCCACAAATATAACGAAATTTTCTTACCTTTGCTTCAAATAAATACAGAAAGCGATGAAAAAACTGCTCGTAACCCTTGTCGCCGCCGCCGTCTGCATAGGGGCATCGGCCGAAAAAAAGGACATCCGATGGGACTTCGGCGCCTATGCCGCCCTTTCCTACAACGCGTCCTTCCCCCTGCCTGACCGGATGGTGACCAGCGGCCTGGGTTTCGACCTCAGCCTCATCAACTTCAAAATCTACGTGGCGCCCTCCACCTTCCTTTCCGTGGGCATCCTGGATTTCATGGCCGATTTCCACTACCTCCGCAAGGGCAGCATGTTCCTGAATGACGGCTATGCCGTTCCGGCCATCGAAGACGCCCGCTCCAAGGCGCACACGGCGGATTTTTCCTTCAACTTCCCGATAGGGATCTCCCAGCGGATAGGCGGATACTGGGCCGCCAGCCTCTATGTGGCTCCGGGCGTGGGCTTCATCAGCTACAACAACGACTTTATCGAAGGGGAAACCCATCATCGGGACGCTTTCTTTCCCTCTGTGGGCCGTGCGGGCTTCCGCCTGGACGTGAAGGCCGCCGTGTGGTACCAGGACATCGGCCTTATCGTACGTTACCGGCCCGTGGCTTTCAAGACCGCCGGAACCGGGAAATCCCTGCAGACCATCTCCGTCGGCCTGGCCGTCCGCTATTGACAACCGGCGTTACCCTGGATTTTTAAGGAGACCGTAAGTCTCAGGTTGATTCCCGGCATGGGGTAGCCTTGCACTATTTGGTAAGGGGTATTGAAAAGGTTGTCACAGGCCAAGCCGAAGCACCATTTTCGCTGGAGCGTCCGCTGTACCGCCACCGAACTGATGCTCCAGGGTGCGATGTAATAATCGGGAATATTGGCGCTGCGGGACCATCGGCTTCCGGTAAAAACAGTGTTCCAGGAAACGGCCCAGTCCTTCCATCGGGCCGATACATCCACCGCGCCGCTGTGGCGCGGAATGTAGGGAATCTGGTTGCCCCAGGTCTGGCTCCCGGGCGTGCTGTGGTCCAGGGCCCGCTGGAAGCTATAGCGGAGGGTTCCC
>CAJOMB010000134.1 GCA_905235615.1 uncultured Bacteroidales bacterium
AATTTAAATATTATGGCAAACAAAGGACAAATTGGAGTAACCACCGAGAATATCTTCCCGGTCATCAAGCAGTTTTTGTATTCCGACCACGAGATTTTCCTGCGGGAACTGGTGGCCAACGCCGTGGATGCCACGCAGAAGATGAAGGCCCTGGCCGCTTCCGGAGATTATAAGGAAGAGCTGGGAGAACTGAAAGTGAACATCGAACTGGATGAGAAGAAAAAGACGCTGAAAATCATCGACAACGGTATCGGCATGACGGAGGAGGAGGTTGACAAGTACATCAACCAGATTGCCTTCTCATCGGCCGGCGAATTCTTGGAGAAATACAAGGACCAGATTGGCAGCATCATCGGCCACTTTGGCCTGGGCTTTTACAGCGCCTTCATGGTGGCGAAGAAGGTCACCATCGAGACGCTTTCCTGGAAGGAGGGCGCCAAGGCCGTGAAATGGACCTGCGACGGCTCCCCTTCCTACGAGATGAAAGAGATTGAAAAGGCCGACAGGGGCACGGTGATCACCCTCTATCTGGATGATGACGCCAAGGAATACGCGGAGAAGGCCCGCATTGACGCCCTGCTGCAGAAATACTGCAAGTTCATGCCCGTTCCCATTGTGTTTGGCAAAGAGCAGGAATGGAAGGACGGCAAATACGTGGATACGGACAAGGATAAGGTCATCAACTCCGTGGAGCCGCTTTGGACCAAGGCCCCCGGCGAGCTCAAGGAAGAAGACTACATGGACTTCTACCGCACCCTCTTCCCCATGAACGAGGAGCCGCTGTTCTACATCCACCTGAACGTGGACTATCCCTTCAACCTCACGGGCATCCTCTATTTCCCCAAGCTGAAGGACCGCGTGGCCGTGGAGCGCAACAAGATTTCCCTCTACTGCAACCAGATGTTCGTGACGGACCATGTGGACAACATTGTCCCGGACTTCCTCACGCTCCTGCACGGCGTCATCGATTCCCCGGACATTCCGCTGAACGTGAGCCGCAGCTACCTCCAGAGCGACGCCTCCGTGAAGAAAATCTCCACCTACATCACCAAGAAGGTGGCCGACAGGCTGGAAAGCATCTTCAAGGAACAGCGTGACCAGTTGGAAGGCAAGTGGGACAACCTCAAGCTCTTCATCGAGTACGGCATGCTCTCCGACGAGAAATTCTGCGAGCGTGCCCTCAAGTTCGCCCTCCTCAAGAACACGGACGGCAAGTACTTCAGCTTCGAGGAGTATGAGAAGGCCGTGGCCGACAAGCAGACGGACAAGGACAAGAAGAAGGTGTACCTCTATGCCACCAATGTCCAGGACCAGTACGCCTTCATTCAGGCCGCCAAGGACAAGGGCTACGACGTGCTCCTGATGGACTGCGAACTGGACGCCCATTACGTGAACCTGTTGGAGCAGAAGCTCACGGACACCCGTTTTGCCCGCGTGGACTCCGACGCCGTGGACAACCTCATCCCCAAGGAGGACCGCGTGAAGCTGGAAATGAAGGAAGACGAGCGCTACGATCTGGAGAACCTCTTCAAGGCCGTGATGCCGGAAGGCAACGACTACTTCGTGACCGGTGAGAACCTGGGGGCCGATGCCGCGCCCATCCTCATCACCCAGAACGAATTCATGCGCCGTTACCGCGAAATGAGCGCCCTGGGCGGCGGAATGAACTTCTACGGCTCCATGCCGGAAAGCTACAACGTCACCGTGAACATGGAGAACCCGCTGGTAGCCAAAATCTGGAACGCCAAGCTTTCCTATGTGAAGCCGCAGGACGAACTCCCGGCCGAAGCTCCCTCCGATGCTTCCGAAGAGGAGAAGACCAAGGCCCGTGAAGCCCGCGAGGCTGTCCGCAAGGCCCACAGGGCCGATGTGGAGGCCTTCGCCAAGGACAACGAAATCCTGCACCAGATTGTGGACCTGGCCCTGCTGGGCAGCGGCATGCTCAAGGGCAAGGCCCTGAGTGAATTCATCGCCCGCAGCCAGAAGGTGGTAAGCGACGCCTACCTATCATAAAATAACCTGGCGGATAAACGGCGTCTGGTACTGATAAGCCATTTTGGTAAGGTCCCAGCCCGCTTGCGTAAGGATGAGTGCGGCTCTTTTACCTACGGTAATGGAGCCGTACTCTTTGCTCAGTCCCATGGCGTAGGCGCTGTTGAGGGTGACGGCGTTGAAGGCTTCCACGGGCGTCAGGCGCATCTTGATGCAGCCCTGGGCCATCACAAAGCGCATGTCTCCGCAGGGGGAGGAGCCGGGGTTGTAGTCGCTGGCCAGCGCCACGCCAAGGCCCGCTTTCAGAAAGTCCTTGGCCCGCCCGTAGGGGAGTCCCAGGAAAAATGAGCTTCCGGGCAGCATGGTGGGCATGGTCCGGCTTCCTTTCAAAGCCGATATTTCCACATCCGTGGTGCGCTCTAAGTGGTCTACGGAAAGGGAACCCATCTTGACGCCCACCTGTACGCCGCCGCTCACCGCCAGTTCGTTGGCGTGAATCTTGGGCGTGAGGGAAGTGGCCCCGAGGATGCGCTCCGTGTCCTCCACGGTGAAAAAGCCTTCGTCGCAGAAGACATCCACGAAATCGGCCCATTTTTCCGCCTCCGGAAGCATGTCTATGACGGCCTGCACATAGGCCTCGTGCGTATAGCCGCGGCCCACCGCATGGGCTCCGAGGAAGGTGCTTTTCACCGCTGCGGGAACGGTTTCCCGGATGCGGCGGATCACCCGCAGCATCTTCAGTTCATCGGCCGGGTTGAGCCCGTAGCCGCTCTTGATTTCCATGGCCACAGTGCCCTTGTCCATCATTTCCTGCACCCGCACCAGGGATTGCCTGTAGAGCGCTTCCTCGGAGGTCCGGTGCAGCAGGTCGGCGGAGTTGAGGATGCCGCCGCCCCGGGCTGCGATTTCTTCGTAGGAAAGGCCGTTGATTTTGTCCAGGAACTCGCCGTCCCGGCTGCCGGCATACACCACGTGCGTGTGGCTGTCGCAGAAGCCCGGCATCACCATGCCGCCTTGCGCGTCAATAGATTCTTCGCTGCCGCTCAGAATGACAGAGGGCATGGAGCCAAAATCCACTATCCGGCCGTCTTCTATCCGCAGCCAGGCGTTTTCCAGCACGCCGGTGCGGCCCTGCGCCTCTCCTTCCACCCGAAGAACCCCCTCCGGCTGGATGCCCACCAACTTCCCGATGTTTGTGATTAGCATAATGATGAAAAGAGATTCTTCACTTCGTTCAGNNNTCTGTCATCCTGAGCGTAGCGAAGGATCTGTTACAGGTAACTTTCATTTTTTATAAACTGTACCGACTTTTCAATGAGCGGATGCATGTAAGTGTCCGTTTTGACGAAGGGCACGACCTGCCTATAATCGGCAAAAATGCGCTCCAGGACGGGAGAACTCTTGGCGGGACGGCGGAACTCCAGCGCCTGGGCGGCGTTGAACAGCTCGATGGCCAGCACCGTCTCCACGTTGTCCACCACCCGCACCAGCTTGGTGGCGCTGTTGGAACCCATGGAAACATGGTCTTCCTGGCCCTGGGACGAGGGAATGGAGTCACAGGAAGCGGGCCAGCACAGCCCCTTGTTCTGGGACACGATGCTGGCGGCCGTGTACTGCGGAATCATGAAACCGCTGTTGAGGCCGGGCTCCGTCACCAAGTACTTGGGCAGGCCGCGGAGGCCGTGAATGAGCTGGTAAGTTCTTCTTTCAGAGATACTTGCCAGCTCGCTCATGGCAATGGCCAAGGAGTCCATGGGAATGGCGATGGGCTCCCCGTGGAAGTTGCCGGCCGATATCACCATGTCCTCGTCCGGGAAGATATTGGGGTTGTCCGTGGCCGAATTGATCTCGTTCTCAATCACGGACTTCACGTACATGATATTGTCTTTGACGGCCCCGTGCACCTGCGGGATGCAGCGGAAGCTGTAAGGGTCCTGCACATGCTCCTTGGGCCGGCGGATGAGTTCGCTGCCCTCCAGGACCTGCATGAACTTCTCTCCCGTCATAATCTGCCCCTTGTGCGGGCGCAGCTGATGCGTGAGCGGCAGGAAAGGCTCGATGCGCCCGTCGTAGGCGTCCAAGGACATGGCGCCAATCAGATCGGCCCATTTGCTCAGGCGCATACTCTTGAGGATGCTCCAGATGGCATGGGCGCTCATGAACTGCGTACCGTTGAGCAGCGCCAGGCCCTCCTTGCTCTGTAGTTTGACGGGCTCCCAGCCCAGTTCTTTCCAGACCTCGGCCGCCGGGCGCTCCACCCCTTTATAAAGCACTTCCCCCAGGCCGATGAGCGGCAGGCTCAGGTGGGCCAGGGGAGCCAGGTCCCCGGAGGCGCCCAAGGAGCCCTGCTGGTACACCACCGGCAGCACGTCTTCGTTGAACATGTCCACCAGGCGCTGCACGGTAATGAGCTGGGCGCCCGAATGGCCGTAGGACAGGGACTGGGCCTTGAGCAGCAGCATCAGTTTCACAATTTCCGGGCGCACCTTCTCCCCGGCACCACAGGCGTGCGACATCACCAGGTTGTGCTGCAGCTGGCTCAGGTCCTCCTTGGGAATGGTGACATTGTACAGCGAGCCAAAACCGGTGGTAATCCCGTAAATGGGACTGTCCAGGTCTTCCATCTTGCGGTCCAAGTACGCGCGGCATTTCACAATGGCCTGCGTGGCTTCCTCAGAAAGGACCAGCTTCTCTTTCTTGTC
>CAJOMB010000135.1 GCA_905235615.1 uncultured Bacteroidales bacterium
GATATGACCTTAAGATTCACCTTTTTCCCTGATCTCGGAGATTTTCTTTCTGAGGGCACGGTTCTCTTCCGTGAGTTCCGTTATGGTGTCGTTGAGGTCAGAAAGCTGGTCGTTCCCATCGAAGGTGTAAGTATATCTGCGACGGTAGCTCAGGTAGTCCCTGAGGGATTCCAGCATCTTGTACAGCGGGTCCACATAATACACGAGGATGAAGAACATCAGCAGGAACAGAAGCACGATACCCACGCCTATGGCCACGGCGCTGGGGATGAAGCTGCGGTAATAGCCGCTGCCAAAGGTTTCCGAATTCCGGCGGAGGTCCGAGTGGATGGTTTCGCTCAGGCTGTCCAGATAGCCTCTCATGCGGCCGAACAGGGGCTGCAGGCGGGTAAAATACCAGTCCCGCGTATTGATGAAATCGGATTCCAGAACGGCCGGAAGCTCCATTGAGGCCAGCATATAGGCCGAGTAGGCGTACAGGACGGAATCGGCCAGCGGAGCGGTGGTACCGGTAACCGTGAGCCGGAGGGAGTCGCAGTAGGCCATGATGAAGGCTTCGCGGTCAAAGTCCGGCAGGGCCGATATCTTGTCATCCCCTATCACCGCCAGGAGCTCCAGATTGTACTGGTCCACGGCATCGACCAGGCGCTGGGTGGCATGGATGTCATGGATGTCTTCCGCAATCATGTCCGACACGTAATGGGACATTCGCCGGTACTCATGCACGGAGATGACGCTGGACATCAGAAGCACCACGGTGATGGCCAGGATGGAGACGATCATCTTCATCCTGAGGGACAGGCGGAACTCCTTCCACCGGTTTTTAAGCTTCACAAACATACCTGCAAAGATACACATTTTTCAGAAATCTACTTTGAATAAAAAATTTTATTGCAACACCTTGTTTTTCAATAATTTTTTCATATCTTTGTGTTCGCATAAAAGAATTTGCCATGAGAGAGACCTTCCTCGAAAAAAAAGATAACAAGAATTCCCTCCTAAAGAAAACCATTCTTTATCTGTGCATCGAGCACGGGGAACACAGTATCGCATCCATCTCAGAAGCCATCGGAGCCTCCGTTCCTACGGCTACCAAACTCATCGGAGAACTCATGAGCGAGGGCTTCATGGTAGACCTGGGCAAATCCGGCACCTCCGGAGGACGCAGGCCTTCCATCTACGGTCTCAACCCCGAAGCCGGCTATTTCGTGGGTGTCGCCATCCGCAACAAGCACGCCAGCATAGCCGTGACGGACTTCAAGGGCGGCCTCATCCACTTCAAGGACGACATCTCCTTCGTGATGGAAGCCAATGAGGCCACCGTGCACCAGATGTCGGGCACCATCCGCGAATACCTGGACCGCCAGGGCGTGGACTGGAACAAAATCATGGGCCTGGGTATCAGTATTCCCGGCCGTGTGAACCCCGTCACCGGATACAGCAACAGCTTCTCCTTCGACGAACACCGCAGCATCGCACAAATCCTGCAGGAAGACCTCAATGTGCATGTAGTTCTGGAAAACGACTCCCGTGCCATGACCTACGGAGAGTACTTAGGCGGTGGCCTCAAGGAGAAGAACATGCTCTTCGTGAACGTGAGCTGGGGATTGGGCATGGGGATGATCCTGGACGGCAAACTCTACTACGGGACCTCCGGCTACAGCGGAGAGTTCGGCCACTTCCCCCTGTTGGACAACGGCCAGATTTGCCGCTGCGGCAAGATAGGCTGCCTGGAAACCGGCTCTTCCGGATCGGCCCTGGTACGCCTCATCCAGGAAAACCTGGAAAAGGGACGGGCGTCTTCCCTCACCCGGAAATTCAAGGCCGAAGGAAAAGTCAACATCAACGACATCATCTCCGCCATCAAGAGCGAAGACACGCTGGCCATCGAAGCGGTGGAAGAAATCGGGACCAACCTGGGCAAGGGCCTGGCAGGCCTCATCAATATCTTCAACCCGCAGTTGGTGGTCATTGGAGGCAAGGTGGCCGTAGCGGCCGGGGATTATTTCATGCTCCCCATCCGCACCGCCATCAAGCGCCATGTACTCAATATCGCCAATCAGGACACCACCATCAAACCCACGCAGCTCAAGCAGAAAGCCGCTCCCATCGGCGCAGCCCTTCTGGTACGGGCCCGCATGCTTGGAATCTTGTAAATATGCCTCAAATCTCCAAACTCGGAGCCCGGATGCCCTCCTCCCCCATCCGGAAACTTGCCCCCCTGGCCGATGCCGCCAAGAAGGAGGGAGTCAAAGTGTACCACCTGAATATCGGCCAGCCGGACCTTCCCACCCCGCAGAAGGCGCTGGACGCCCTCAAACAGGTGAGCCGAAAGACGCTGGAATACAGCCCTTCCGAGGGTTATAGCGGCCTTCGGGAAAAATTGGCGGGCTATTACAAGAGGTTCGGCATCGACGTCCGGGCCGATGAAATCATCATCACCACGGGCGGCTCGGAGGCCATCCTGCTGGGCCTGATGTCCTGCTTGGACGCGGAAGACGAGATCGTGATGCTGGAGCCCGGCTACGCCAATTACATCTCCTTCGCCCGTATGGCTCACCTGACGGTGAAAACCGTCACCTCCCGCATCGAAGACGGCTTCAAACTTCCCCCGGTGGAAGAATTCGAAAAGGCCATCACCCCCAGGACCAAGGCCATCTTGCTTTGCAATCCCTCCAATCCCACGGGATATGTTTATACATCGGAGGAGCTGCAGCAGATCAAGGAGATTGTGGTGAAACACGACCTCTTCCTCCTGTCAGATGAAGTTTACCGGGAGTTTATCTATAACGAAAAACCTTATCTGAGTGCCCTTTCATTAGATATTCCGGAGCACGTGGTCATGATTGATTCCGTGAGCAAGCGCTATTCCGAGTGCGGCATCCGTGTGGGCATGCTGGTCACCCACAACAAGGAAGTGCACGACACGGTAATGAAATTCTGCCAGGCCCGCCTGAGCCCGCCGCTGCTGGGCCAGATTGTGGCCGAGGCTTCCATCGAGGGAACGCAGGAGTATTCCCGCGCCTGCATTGAAGAATACAAAGCCCGCAGAGACTTCTTTATCAAAGGCCTGAACGAGATTCCCGGCGTTTACTCACCCGTTCCGGAAGGGGCCTTCTACACGGTGGCCAGCCTGCCGGTAGATGATGCGGAGGCTTTCTGCCGATGGATGCTCACAGACTTCCGCCTGAACGGTGAAACGGTGATGATGGCCCCGGCCGCCGGCTTCTACGAAACGCCCGGTTTGGGAAAGAATCAGGTGAGAATGGCTTACGTTCTGGAAAGAGAAGAACTGGCCAAAGCCCTGAAAGTCCTCCAGGCCGGCCTCAAAGCCTACACAACTACGGCATAAAAGAGGCCGATCAAAAAGATTCTTCACTTCGTTCAGAATGACAAGATTGTTCAGAATGACAAAATTGTTCAGAATGACAAGATTGTTCAGAATGACAAGATTGTTCAGAATGACCGGATCGTGTCATTCTGAGGCAGGTTTACCTGCCGAAGAATCTGCTTCATGGGAGAGAGGGTAACGACGAAGAAGCCCCGGAGGTCGTCTGACCTTCGGGGCTTCCAAAAAACCGCAGCTACCTACTCTCCCACCTGGTGGGGCAGTACCATCGGCGATGGTGAGCTTAACTTCTCTGTTCGGAATGGGAAGAGGT
>CAJOMB010000136.1 GCA_905235615.1 uncultured Bacteroidales bacterium
TGAGTTCAAATTCTGGTGGTGCATCCTCATTCTGGGTATCGGCGGTGCCGTTCTCGGTTTTCTCGGACTTCGCGATCCCGCCGCTGCAGGAAAGACACTGAGCATTCTGGTTGGCATCGGAGTCATTTCCGAAGGCATCTCCTTCCTTGTCACCCTGGGCGGAATCAACCGCTTTGAAAACAATGTAAAGAAAGTCCGGGGCGCCATACGCGAAGCTATGACTGACGAGCAATAAAAAAAGGCCGGCAAAACAAAGAAGTATCATTATTCTGCCTAATAATGATACTTCTTTTGAAGGGCCGCCATAAAGATACCTCCGGTGGTGGCGGCCATCAATTCTGCGAAAACCACCGAACTCCATATCCCGTCCACCCCAAAAAACAGAGGCAGGAGCAGCACCGCGCCCAGTTCAAACACAAAGGTCCGCAAAAAGGCTATCAGGGCCGATACCTGCCCGTTGCCAAGTGAGGTAAAAAAGGCCGATCCGAAAACCGCCATACCCGTGAACAGGTAAGCGAAAGAGAAAATGCGGAATGCATGGACGGCATCCGAGAGCAACTGCCCCCCGTCCTGCAGGAACAAAGCGGAAAACGGACGCGCCAGCAATTCGGAAAGGACGAACATGGCAAGGGAAGCCACTCCGATGATTCTCAGGCTCCTTATTCGCAGATTCCTGAGCTCCAAGTGATTCTGAGCCCCATAATGGTAGCTCACAACCGGTCCTATCCCGTTGGAATAGCCTACGAAGATGGCGGAGAAAATAAGGCTGAGGTACATCAGAAGGCCATAAACCACCACCCCGTCTTCACCGGCATACTTAAGCAGCTGAACATTGTAGAAAAGTCCCACAAAAGAGCCGGCAGCCTCCTCCATGAATTCCGAAGATCCGTTTACGCAGCATCTGACAAGCGCCTTGCCGTCCCATAGGGGCTTCGTCAACTTGAGGGCACTGTCATTCTTCCGGCTGAAATAAATGAGCGGGAACACGCCTCCCACCATCTGTGTAATGGCCGATGCCGCGGCCGCTCCCGCCAGTCCCCATTTGAAGACGATTAGAAAAAGTGCATCCAATGCAACATTGGCCAGTCCGGTGATAACGGTCACCAAAAGCCCCATGCGGGGTTTTTCGGCCGCCACAAAGAAAAGCTGAAACTCATATACCCATATCCAGGCGGGCAGCGCCAGAATAAAGATTCGGCCGTACAAAACGCTGTTTTCAAGGAGTTTCCCCTCTGCGCCCAGCAGGCCTGCAATCTGGGGCATGAAGACAAAGCCCAGCACCATCAGGAGAAAGCCCACGCAGGAAGATGTCAGCACAATCAGGGAGAACAGGCGATTGGCCCGTTCCTGCTTGTTCTCTCCCAGCGTCTTTGCCACCAGCGCGTTACCGCCAACCCCGAACATATAGCCGATGGTACCCAGGATATTCAGGATAGGAAATATCAGCGTAACCGCGGCAAATTCCGACTTCCCGGCGAAATTGGCCACAAAAAAGCCGTCCACCACGATGTACAGCGATGCAAAGATGTTCATCGCAATGGACGGGAGGGTAAACCGCAATAATTTGCCGTTAGTAAAATGCTCCGACAAATGAATACGGGAACTACTCATCGGCCCTTCACTTCAGGTATTTCCGCTTGAGGCTTTCCTGCTCCTCGGCAGTGAAGCCAAGGGCCTTTTCCAGATAGGCCTGAAGTGAGCCGTACTGCGCGTCAATGAGGTCCAGCGTGCTTTCAAAGTTCTCCACATTCACGCCAATCATGGAGCGGATGAAGGAAAGTTCCGCCTCTCCCCCGCCGTTTTCGATAATTTGGGCCGACAGGGCCTCGATGGCCGGAGCATACGAGACGTTGGACAGGGCAAAGTCCTCCACGATGGTTTCCCGGCTGGCGCCCAGGGCGGCCAGCACAAAGGCCGAGCCCCATCCGCAGCGGTCCTTCCCCTGGGAGCAGTGCCAGAGCACGCCGCCATCGGCCTTCAGAACGCCCCGGAGGAATTCCCCGTAACGCTGCCGGGAGGTGGCGTCCGTCACAATGGCCGGATACAGGCGGCTGGCCATCTCCTGCGCCTTGGGGTTAGAAGCATACTTGGCCAGGACCTCCATCAGGCCGCCCGATGAAAGCGAGGCGCCACCGGACTGGCCGGAAGAGAATGCGCACACGAAAGACTCCGGAAGGGTGGAAAGCCAGGTATTGGCAACCCCCTCCATCTCCCGGTCAGGAGCGCTGGTACGCTCTCTTTCCATGCGGAAATCGAAGACATCACTGAGGCCGAAGCGGTCTTTCAGGAGGGCCACATCGGCATCGGTGGCCTTGGACAGTTCTCCGGAACGGACCAGCGTCCCACAGCGGACGGTGCGGCCATCCTGCATCACGAGACCACCCAGTTCCCGGGCGTTTTCTATGCCTTCAAAGGCAAGGGTTCTGGTCTTGTTTTCCTGAGCGGGATGACATGCCCACAAGACCAGGACGGAAATAAAAAGGCTGAAAATACGTTTCATGATTTCATTATACAGGCAGCATCCTGCGCATAATTAATTCACAATGAGCTTATACATCTCGCTGACATGGATGAACCCGCGTTTCTCGAAGAAACGGTGGGCGTTGTGGTTGTCCTTTCCGGATTCCAGATAAATCTCCTGAATCCCCTTTGAGCGCAACCAGTCGATGGCCGTATTCAGAAGGGTATTGCCCAGGCCGCATCCCCGGCACTGAGGGTTTACCAGGACATCGCCCACCATGCCGAAGGAGCAGTCCGCGTTTCCTTCGATATCGGCCACGCAGAAGCCCATAAGGGTTCCCTGGGCATCGACGGCCTTCCAAACGTGCGAGACGGCGTCGTTGCTCATCTCTGAGAGAATATACTTCATCCACTTTTCCCGGGCGTCCGGAGCCGGACAGGCAACGAGACGGTCTCCCTGGACGGTTCCCACACCCACTCCCATCTGGATTTCCCCGTGGGAGATGTACTCCGGATGCGCGGTAATGTGGCCGATGAACAGGTCGGCCAGGGCCTGGGCATCTGCAGCCGAGGCCGACGTTATTGTGATAGGATTCCCGGTTTCTTTCATTTGACTCTGTCCGTTTTCCCAAACAGTCTCTTATGCCACTCTTCGAGGGCCTCGTCAAGCATTTTCCTGATATTGTCTTCGTTGATCAGCCAGCAGGGGAAGCCATAGTCTGTCATCAGAATCTC
>CAJOMB010000137.1 GCA_905235615.1 uncultured Bacteroidales bacterium
TGCATCACCACAAAGTTATATAAACAAAATAAATTAAACAAATCTGTTTAGTGTTATTGGCAATTTTGACTCGGCCCCGACTTGATTCCCAAGGGCTCTTGCACTAAAAACTACATCAGAACGGATGTAAAAAGCGTGTAAAGGGCCCAAATTACATCCGATAGCATATAATTAGCGGAATGTGCCAGAATAAATACGATTCCGCTAAAAAAGCATTGTGAAAGTATCATTTTTCAGAGCAACCGTCCAGAAATTGTGACGCTCAAATATAGCTTGCGACATAACTCCCGAGGCACATACAATTCTCTATAGCCTATCCTTCATCTTTGTGAAAGAGGTTGGCGGCTTCTATGCTGTACGGGAAAGCGGGCTGGTCCGTTAGGATGCTGGCTTTCTTCAGGTACTTCTCAAGGGCTGGACGGAATTTGGGATGGGCGCAGTTGTCAATGATGCAGTGAGCACGCTCCACTACGTCCAAACCGCGGAGGTCTGCTACACCCTGTTCTGTCACAATGACCTGTACCGTCTTGCTGGTGTGGTCCGTGTGGCTTGCGATGGGGACGATGCAGGAGATTTTTCCGTTTTTGGCCGTGGACTTGGTGATGAAGATGGACAGGCCGGCGTTCTGGCAGAAATCTCCACTGCCCCCTACTCCGTTCATCAGGTGGCTGCCGTCCACATAACTGGAATTGGTATTGCCATACAGGTCGGCCTCTATGACCGTGTTGATGGAAATGACATTCAGGCGGCGGATGACTTCCGGACTGTTGCTGATTTCCATGGGCCGAAGCACAATTTTGTCTTTCAGGGCATCCACCTTCTTCAGGAATTCCTGCATTTTCTTGGGGGACATGGTGATGGCCGTAGCGGAAGCGGCATCCACCTTGCCACATTCAATGAGGTCCACCAGGGAATCCTGCATCACCTCGGAATAGACGGTAAGGTGCTCGAAGTCAGACTTTTTGAGCCCGGCCAGCACAGCGTTGGATACAGAGCCGATACCGGCCTGGATGGGCGGCAGCGGGTTGCAGAGCCTTCCGGCAGCCACTTCCTGCTCCAGGAAATGGATGAGGTTTTCGCTCATGCGGTCAAAGTCTTCGTCTCCCGGGGCATCGGGAATACCGCAATCCGGTATTTCGCTGTGCACGATGGCCACAATCTTGTCCGGGTCGCAGGGAATATAGGGAACGCCCACGCGGTCGCTCACCTTGGTAATGGGAATGGGCTGCGTGTTGGGGGCGGGTTCCGTCATGTAGATGTCGTGGATGCCTTGGATGTTCTCCGGCACGGAAGTGTTGATTTCCACAATCACCTTCTTGGCACAGGCTACATAAGTCTCGGAAGCGCCCACCGAAGTGGTGGGAATGATGTTTCCATGCTCGTCAATGGAGCTGGCCTCAATCAGGGCAATATCAATAGGGTTCAGGTATCCGCTTCGCACCCATTTGGGCATGAGGCTCAGGGGCATATCCACATATTTTACCTTTCCTTCATTGATGGCGTTCCTAAGATCGGCATTGGTCTGATAGGGCATGCGGCACTTCAGGACGCCGGATCTGGTGAGCAGGCCGTCGAAATCGTCTCCGAGGGAGGCCCCGGAATAGACGGTGAGGTCCAGTTGTTCCCCTTTCTTTGCCTTCATGGAAAGCGCTTTGGCCACTTTCTTGGGGTAACCGGAGAGGGTGAATCCGGAAACGCCCAGGGTCATTCCAGGCTCTATGTAGCTGGATGCTTCCCGTGAAGAACGGATTTTCTTGAGCAGAGACTTCATTTTGATGCGGCTCTCAAAGGAATCCGCCACATCGGGCGCCGATTCGCTGAAATCGGGTTCAGGAATGCCGTAATACCGCTTGTATTCCACCGGGGCGTGGCCACGGCTTTCCATCTTCTTGAGGAGCGTTACCGGAATACCCAGTTTCTCCATGGCGGCGGCCACGGCCTCGGCATATTTGGCCGTTTCGAAGTTCTGCAGGAAGGTAATGGAGAATTCTCCCCCCACTTCCACCATCGTAATCATGGGAATCCGGCGGATGGCCGATGTCCAGCAAAGGTCCTCGATTTCGTTCAGGTAGCCGTGGTCTGCCAGGCGGCCGATATAACTGAAGACATAAGTTCCGATAAAGGTGGGATATGACCTGGCGTAAAATGACATCCGCTCGCGGAAATCCATGTATTTTTCGGCCTCCTCGGTAATGGCATTGTATGCATTGAGGGTGCTCTTGAGCTGGTCCGGGCTGATGAGCTCCTTGAGCTCTGCACGAAGCTGGGCGCCCAGTTGGGTTTCACTCTGCTTCAGCTGGTCCGGCGAAACGGTCTGGAAAGCAAAGGTCCAGCCGTTGCGGTGGGTGTTCTCCAGGCCCACGGCCGTGCGGCAGTTCACGGGCAGCGCCGCCGTAAACAGCTTCTTGTTGTCGGGGTACATTTCCTGAAGGACGCGGGCCATGATGGCCTGGAAGGCCGATGCCGGCGAATGTCCGTTTTCCTTGCAGTAAGCCATGAATTCAGCGCTCTTGACCGTGAGGTGGTAGCGCGTCATCCTGGTGCCTTCATAGACAAAATCGTCTTTCCGGGATTTGTCCACCTCCAGGGTTTCGGGGATGTAGAAAATATCCTCGTCCCTGGGGGCGGGCTTGGGGACAAAACCCGGAGTGACTTCGTATTTGTGGTCTCCCAGGTCTTCGAACATGCCTTCCCGCACGGTGCCGTCGTTGAGCCAGATGCCCGTGGCGTCGTACTCCTTGCCGTTCTTGAAGGTGAAGTAATAGTACATCAGCGTATCATAGAAACGGTTGCGGCCCACGCCGTCCGTGAGTCCGTGGAAGTAAGATATCCAGATTTTGTTCTCTATATAGGAGATACTGAACATGCGCCCTTCGGCAAAAGCGCCGCCGATATTGGCCGGGCCGTACATCTCCACCGCCTTGAACCGCGTTCCGGCATCTTTGTAAGTGATATCCGCTCCGTCAATGTCCAGGACAAAATTAATCCAGGGATGGACTTTGACGGCCTCGTCAATAGCTCTTTGGAGGATTTCCCCATTGACAGTCTCACTGAGTTGAATGTACTGCGTGTTGCCTGCGTCCAGAAAATAAAAATACAGCCAGGCACAATAGCGGAGAG
>CAJOMB010000138.1 GCA_905235615.1 uncultured Bacteroidales bacterium
GGAAGGCCCAGGTGCACGTCGGAGACGAAGTATGTAAGAGGCTTGGACACAGGCTTCGCTCAGAATGACATACTATGCAAAGATGAAAATGAGCGTGGCCACGATGAGGCAGTAAAGGGCGAACCAGCTCAGCTTGGCTTTCCTTACGATGGAAACCATCCAGCGGCAGGCGACCAGGCCGCTTACAAAAGCGGCCACAAAGCCTATACAAAGGGCCAGGGGGCCCACTCCGCCGCCAAACGTCTCCTCCCCCACAGCCACTTTCAGAAGATCCAGGGACTGCTCGCCGATGATGGGAATCAGGACCATCAGGAAGGAGAACTGGGCCATGTTTTCCCGCTTTACGCCGGTAATGAGGCCCGTGGCGATGGTGCTGCCGCTGCGGGAGACGCCCGGCATCACGGCAAAGGCCTGGGCGATGCCCACCACGAAGGCCTGCCAGTAGGAGATGCCGTTACGGGCCTGAGGGCGGGAAAACCTGAGCCATCGGCCTGCATTGTCGGAGAAAAACAGGAGGCAGGAGGTGATGACCAGCCCCACTCCCACCAGGGTGAGGGAGTCCCCGAAGAGGGCATTCACCTGGTCTTTCAGAAGGAAGCCCACTAAGGCCACCGGAACAAGGGAAACGAGGATTTTGCAGACATAGTCTGTCTCGTCGTTGTACTTGAACTTGAAAAAACCTTTCAGGAGCGTCCAGATGGCGTTCCAGAACACCACAATGGTGGCCAGCACCGTGGCAAAGTGCACGGTGACGGTGAAATCCAGGAAACCCTCCGCATCGGCCCCTACCAGTTCTTTGAAAATCATCAGGTGTCCCGAACTGGACACCGGCAGGAACTCAGTGAGTCCCTGAACAATCCCAAGAAGGATCGCTTGCCACCACTCCATAGATGTTACGCTTTGAATTTACCCATGATGGCCACGACTTCCAGCACGATGCCCGCGATGATGACGATGGGGGCGGCCACCAAGCGGCGGAAATCAAACATGGCGTAATTGAACACCTGGGGGTCGGAGGACCCGCCGCCGCTCAGAAGGAGGAAACCGGCGGCCATGACCACCAGCCCCGCTATCATGAGGCGCAGCCCTTTGGCCGTAACGGCCATTTTGCCGGACTTGTCCGGGATATCTGTCTTTTTTACCATACTAATATGCGTGTAACTGGTCTCTGTTGTACCCCACCAGCCGGTTCACCACCACGAAGGTGCTGAAGGAGGACACCGCAAGGCCCACCAGAACCATGACGGCCATGGTGTACAGGAGACTGTCTAAGGTGAAAATCTTGAAAAGCTGTGCAAACTCCTCCCGGAGCACATACAGGCCGCCCACCAGCAGCAGGATGGCGATGAGGGCGGCAAATAACCCCTGCAAGGCCGCCCTTCCCACGAAGGGCCGACGGATGTAGGCACGCGTAGCACCCACCAGATGCATGGTATGGATGCTGAAACGGCGGTTGAAAAGGTCCAGCCGGACGGTGTTGCCGATGAGGACGAAGGAGATGAAAAGAAGGACCGCCACCATGATGGACAGCGCAAAAGAAATCTTCTGGAGATTCTCGTTGAGGGCGTCTACCAAGGAGGTCTGATACACCACCTCGTCCACCAGGGGGGATTCCGAGAGCTGCGCCTTTACCATCTGCAGGCTGTCCGCCTGGACATAGGCCGCTTCCAGGTTGACGTCGATGGAAATGGGAATGGGCGCCTGCTCGAAGACACTCAGGAAATCCTTGCCCAGCAGACGGGTCATCTCTTCCTTCCCCTGTTCACGGGAAATGTAATGCGTGGCTTTCACGCCGGGAATGGCGGCCACCTTGGATTCATAGCGGAGCGCCTCCTCTTCCGTCACGTGCTCCTTCAGGAGAACATTGATCTGGAGGTTCTCCTTGAAATAGTTTCCCACCTCCCGGGCATTGACCACCAGAAGGGTGCCCACTCCCACTAAAAGCAGGACCAGGGACAGGCTGATGACCGTTGAAATCCAGGCACTGATGAGCCTGCGGCGCATGGTAGAGTTCTTCATTTGGCCCCAAAGTTAAGCAAACCGCCGAAAAACTCAAAAAATTTTAGTAACTTTGTGGGTTAAATAATAGTAATATGGGAGATTCCGCCAAGAAGATTCTGTTTGTCAATGCCCAGATGTGCCCCTACCTTCCGGAAAGCCGGATGGCTCAGGTGTGCCGTGAGCTCCCGCAGGGCATTCAGGAAAGGAAGAAGGAGATTCGTGCCTTCATGCCCCGCTACGGCTGCATCAACGAACGGAAGAACCAGCTCCATGAGGTTATCCGCCTCTCCGGGATGAACATCATCATCTCGGATGTGGACCGCCCCCTGGTGATCAAGGTGGCGTCCATATCGGCCGCCCGCATCCAGGTCTATTTCATTGACAACGAGGATTATTTCCGCCGCAAACAGACAGACCGGGACGAGAACGGACAGTTTTTCCCCGACAACGGGGAACGCGCCATCTTCTTTGCCCGCGGCGTCCTGGAAACCGTGAAAAAACTGCGCTGGGCCCCCGATATCATCCACTGCAGCGGCTGGATTTCCCATGTACTCCCCCTTTACCTGAAGAAGGTTTATAACGAAGACCCTATCTTCACCCAGTCCAAGGTGGTGCTCTCCCTCTACGAGGACAGCACGCCGGAAAAACTCTCCGAAGGCTTTGCCCAGACCATCTGCTTAGGGGATATCGGCCCTCAGGACGTAAGCGTCCTTACGCCGGAAGCCAGCGGCATAGAACTTGCAAAATTAGCGGCGCAGTATTCCGACGGCATCATCCTGGGCGCCCCCGATGTGGACCCCGAGCTGGTGAAACATGCCCAGGGAACGGGACTTCCCCTCCTTCCTTTTGACGAGGCATCCTTCTCCGACGGAAGCTACATGGACAAGTACAACGCATTTTACGACAAGCTATTGGCATGAAGAAATCCTTCCTGGTCCTTGCGCTCGCGGCCGTTCTTGCAGCGCCCGCCTGTATCAAAGTGGACAACAGCCTTGGGAAAGGCCTGGTGGACAAGAACCTCCTTTTCAACACCTATACGGCAGAATTCCCGCTGGAAGACATCCAGCTTAAATCCTCCGACGCCCTCTCCGGCTATTCGGACACCCGCATAGCC
>CAJOMB010000139.1 GCA_905235615.1 uncultured Bacteroidales bacterium
ATCACCTGTCCGGACACATAGGAAGACAAGTCGGAGCCCAAGTACAGGGCCGTGTTGGCAATTTCTTCCACCGTGGCACCGCGCCCCAGCGGAATCAGCTTCACGAACTCGTCCTTCACGGCCTGTGGCAGGCTCTCCGTCATCTCCGTAAGCACATAGCCGGGGGCGATGGCGTTGGCACGGATGCCGCGCGAGCCCATCTCCTTGGCCACACTCTTGGCCATGGCAATGAGGCCGGCCTTGGAAGCGGCATAGTTCACCTGCCCGGGGTTCCCCGTCTGGCCGGCGATGGAGGCCATGTTGATGATGCTTCCACCACGCTGGCGGGCCATCACAGGTACCACGGCGTGCAGGAAGTTAAAGGCCGATTTCATGTTCACGGCAATCACGGCATCCCACTGCTGCTCGCTCATGCGCATCACCAGGCCGTCCTTGGTGATGCCGGCGTTGTTCACCAGGATGTCGATGCGGCCACCTGGGCAACTACCTGCTGGGTGGCCTCAAAATCGGCCGCATTGGAGGCATAGGCCTTCACCTTGTGGCCGAAGGCTTCCAGCTGGGCCACCGTCTCAAGGGCGGCCTCGTTGATTTCCAGGTCTGTAAAGGCCACATCGGCCCCTTCGGAGGCGAATTTAAGCGCGATGGCCTTGCCGATTCCACGCGCTGCGCCCGTGATAAGGGCGGTTTTTCCGTCTAAGAGTCCCTTTCTTTTTCAATTTTGCAACGATGGTAATCAGCAGCGAGCCCAGTATGCCGGAGGCTAAGGAGCCCAGCAGGATGGCAATCTTGCCGGCATCCCTGAGGTGTTGCGTTACAGCCGGGTCAATGCCCTCCCCGGCGAAGGAAAGCGTATCCACGAAGATGCTCATGGTAAAGCCGATACCACCCAGGCAGGCCACGGCAAAAAGCATGGGCCAGCCGGCCTTG
The DNA here is from genome assembly GCA_905235615.1 of uncultured Bacteroidales bacterium. GTDB lineage: Bacteria > Bacteroidota > Bacteroidia > Bacteroidales > UBA932 > Cryptobacteroides. Next base: position 928 of record CAJOMB010000139.1, read on the forward strand.
GAGGGCATGGCGCCCACCTTGAACCTGATGGCCAGCCAGGATGCCAGGGTGATGCCTATGGGCTTGCCCAGGAGCAGGCCCAGGAAGACACCCAGCCCTACGCTGCCCAGCATCGGATCCACCGCCTTGAACACGTTGAAATAGGACGGATCCGTAATCTCCACACCGGCATTGGCCAGGGCGAAGATGGGCATGATGGCAAAGTTCACGATGGGGTTGAGCTTGTGCTCCAGCCGGTAGGACGGCGGGATGGTCTTCTTGGTGAGGCTGCTCAGGCGGCGCAGGTGATAGCGCTCCGGACCATTGGGGAAGTCTTCGTTGGTTTGCACCTGTTCGGCCTCTAACAGTCCGTCGTAGAGGATTTTGGCACGGCGGTGGAACTTGGCCTTGTTGTAGCGGGCCTCCATGGGGATGAGGAGGGCCATCACCACGCCTGTCATGGTGGCGTGGATGCCGCTGTAATAGAAGAGGAACCACACCAGGATGGCCGGAACCATGTAGAAGCCCACACGCTTCTCTCCCAAGTGCTTCATCATGGCTACGAAAAGGATTACCACGATGGCTATTCCCAAAAGGGGCAGGTTGATGGTTCCCCCATAGAAGAGGGCCACCACCAAGATGGCGATGAGGTCGTCCGCAATGGCCAGGGCCGTCAGGAACACCTTCAGGGATATGGGCACCCTGTCTCCCAGAATGGACAGGATGCCCACCGCGAAGGCAATGTCCGTAGCCGTAGGGATGCCCCAGCCGGAGGAGGCCAGCGTGCCATGGTTAACCACGGTAAAGATGAGGGCCGGCATCACCACGCCGCCAAAGGCGGCAATCACCGGCAGGATGGCCTTCTTGAAAGAAGAAAGCTCTCCGCACACCATTTCCCGCTTGATTTCCAGGCCCACGGTAAAGAAGAACACCACCATGAGGATGTCGTTGATGAACTTCTCCATGGTCATGCCCTTGGGGAATACCCAATCCACCAATCCACCAAACCGCCCGGAGACGCAATGCGCATGGTGAACTCCGTATGCAGGAAGCTGTGGTAAATCTCTTTGGTAAACGGCAGGTTTGCCAGCAGCATGGCAATGGCCACGCAGCCCAGCAGGATGACGCCGTTGGCCCAGGGCTTCTTGCGGAAGCTGTCCTGGGATATCTTAAAACTGTGGACTTCCTTGTTCCACCAATAGATAGGAATTAATGCCATATGTTTCTATTATAGAGATTCTTCGGCTTTTGGCCTCAGAATGACAAAACACCATTCTGAGCGAAGCGAAGAATCTGTTATCCATATATATACTTTTCCTGTTCCGGGGTGAGGCTGTCTATCCGGATGCCCCAGTCTTCCAGCTTCCGGCAGGCCACTTCCTTGTCAACGGAGGCAGGCACATTGTTGAGTTTCTGCGTCAGTTTGCCTTTATTGTCCACCAGGTACCTGGCGCTGAGCGCCTGGATGGCGAAGGACATGTCCATAATCTCTGCGGGATGGCCGTCTCCGGCTGCCAGGTTCACCAATCGGCCTTCTGCCAGAATATAGACGGTTTTTCCATTCTCTAAGGTATAAGCCTCGATATTGGCGCGGGCGGGCCGATGGGACACCGCCATGGCTCTGAGCTTGGCCACAGCCACCTCCACGTCAAAGTGTCCGGCGTTGCAGCAGATGGCTCCGTCTTTCATTTTAAGGAAATGGGAAGGGCCGATCACATTCTCGCAGCCCGTCACCGTCACGAAGAAATCTCCTATCGGGGCAGCCTGGTCCATGGTCATCACTTTGAAACCGTCCATCACGGCTTCCATGGCCTTGATGGGGTCCACCTCCGTTACAATCACCTCTGCTCCCAGGCCCCTGGCACGCATGGCAACGCCCTTGCCGCACCAGCCGTAGCCGGCCACCACCACGTTCTTGCCGGCCACAATGAGGTTGGTGGTGCGGTTGATGCCGTCCCACACGCTCTGGCCCGTGCCATAGCGGTTGTCAAAGAGGTGCTTGCAGTCTGCGTCGTTCACCAGCATCATGGGGAATTTGAGTTCCCCGGCGGCATCCAAGGCCCGGAGGCGCAGGATGCCGGTGGTGGTTTCCTCGCAGCCGCCGATGACGCCCGGAATAAGCTGAGGGAACTCCTTATGCAGGGTGGTTACCAGGTCTCCCCCGTCGTCTATGATGATGTTGGGACCCACTTCCAGCACTTTTCTGATATCTTCAAAGTACTCCTGCTCATTGCATCCGTGAATGGCAAAGACATTGAGCCCTTCGTGTACCAGGGCGGCGGCCACGTCGTCCTGGGTGCTCAGCGGGTTGGAGCCGGTGATGTACATATCGGCCCCGCCGGCTTTGAGCACCTCGCAAAGATGGGCCGTCTTGGCCTCCAAATGCACGCTCAGGGCCACTTTGAGCCCCTTGAACGGCTGCGTCTTCTCAAAATCCTTCTGGATGCCGTCCAGCAGCGGCATGTGGCTCCGGACCCAGCTCAGTTTGAGCTCTCCGCTTTCCCACAGGTTGATGTCTTTAATATGACTGGCCATGGCACAAACTATAACAGCGTGCAAATTTAGCAAAAACCCGCCACATTCCCTAATGGCGCAAGCAAACCCATTAGCGGGCCAGGACGGCTTCCACCTCGTCCGGAGAGGCGGGAAGGCGGCAGGGGCCCAGGCGGCGGGCGCCATCGGCCGTTACCAGCACGTCATCCTCGATACGGATGCCGCCGAAGTCGTAGTAGCCTTCCAGCTTGGCGTAGTTCACAAAGTCGTAGCCCAGGCCCTCCTTCTTGAATTTTTCGATGAGGGCGGGGATGAAGTAAATGCCGGGCTCGTCCGTAATCACGTGGCCGGCGACCAGTCGGCGGGCCATTCTGAGGGAGCCCAGGCCCAGCTGCTTGGCACGGGTCTGGTCCGGGTCATAGCCCACCAGGTTTTCTCCCAGGTCCTCCATGTCGTGCACGTCCAAGCCCATGTTGTGGCCCAGGCCGTGCGGCTGGAACAAACCGCCGATGCCGGCGGCCACCATCTCGTCCAAATCGCCTTGCACAAGGCCCAGGGCCTGGAGGCCCTCCAGCATCTTGCGGGCTGTGGCCAGATGCACCTCCCGGTAGGTGATGCCGGGGCGCGTGAGGCTGAAAGCCAGCTCGTTGCAATCATAGACAATCTGGTATATCTCCCGCTGCTTGGCGGTGAACTTGCCGGAAGTGGGATAGGTACGGGTGAAGTCCGAGGCATAATGCTCATTGCTCTCCAAACCGGCGTCAATCAGCATGAGTTTGCCGGGCTCCACCCGCTTGTCGTGCAGGTGATTATGAAGCGTTTCCCCGTGCTGGGTGACGATGGTGGGGAAGGAGACGCCCCAGCCCTTTGCCAAGGCCACGCTTTCCATCTTTCCCACAATCTCCTGCTCCACGATGCCGATTTCAATGGCGTCCCGCGCCACGGAGTGCATCTCGTAACCCAACGCGCAGGCGGCGTCAATGGCTTCGATTTCAATATCTTCCTTGACAAGCCGCATGGAAATGACGGCCTTGATGAGGGCCTCGGACGGCTTGCCTCCGGGAAGCAGCTGCTGCAATTTAAGGGTATTGTAATACCGGGACGGAGGCAGAAAATGAACCGGACGTCCTTTGACGCGTTCCTCCATCCAGGCAGCTATTTCTCCGTAAGGTCTGTGGCGTAAAACGCCCACCGATGCGGCTTTGGACTCCACGCCGGGCTGGGGACCCATCCAGATGATGTCGTCAATCTCCACATCATCGGCAAAGAGGATTTCCTCTCCGGAGTCTATGCTCATGACAGCGGCCATCAGGGGTTCATCGAGTCCCCAATAATACAGCCAGGAACTGTCCTGACGCCATTTGTAGCAGTTGTCTTTAAACTGGGCCGGGGCCTCGGCATTTCCCACAAAAAGAATGAGGCCGGACTGCCCGGCTTCTCTCATCTTGGCCAGCAAGGTCCGGCGACGGCGGACATATACTTCTTTAGCGAACATTTTTGGTATGGCTTTTGTTTCCTCAAAGATATAAATTATTTTCGTAGCATGGAAACTTTTGTGCCTTGCCGCAGGCTATTCCCCCGATGGTGACAAGGCCGCCCGCAGATTTTTGGGATTAAACAATATTTATTGTACCTTTGCGGTTTAGAAAGTGTATTTTTACTAATTAAAACATTATGAAAAAGCTATTTGTCGCCGTGGCCGCACTGGCCACCATGCTCTTTGTGAGCTGCAACAAGGAAGCCAACTATCCTTCCCTCATTCAGGGAATTCCCAGACCCTTCAGATGACCATTACCAAAAATGGCAAGGCTGTTACCGCTGACGACTTCGTCGCCGGTATTACCGATGCCGAAACGAAAAAAGAAATGACCGAGATTTTCAATCAACTCGTCACACCGCAGGACGCAAAGGGCGCCTCCCCTACCTTCAAGGACGGCAAATTCACCGTCAGCACCACCACCCTCCCCTCCTTGAACTTCCCCTCAGGCGAATATACCATCAGCGGCAACACCCTGACCATCAAGTCCGACAGTCAAACTGTCTCCTTCACCATCACATCCCTCACCAGCAGTGACCTGTCCCTGACCCTCGATTCCGCAAAGAATCCTGGATTCATTCCTGCCGGGTACGAAGAAACCCTGCAGGGTTACGGCTTCACCATAACCATTAACTTCATCAGGAAGTAAGTCCTTACACCCCGCAAAAAAGTCCGAGGCTCGACGCTCCGGACTTTTTTGTGCCTTGCCGCAGGCTATTCCCACTCGATGGTTGCCGGCGGTTTGGAAGAAATGTCGTAAACCACCCGGTTCACACCGCGGACCTTGCGGATAATTTCG
>CAJOMB010000140.1:0-3061 GCA_905235615.1 uncultured Bacteroidales bacterium
CGAAGTTTTTGTTGAAGACGGGCTGCGGGCTTATGTTGAAGTTGACGGTTTCCATCTCTTCCCTTCTTAGCGGGATATCCAAAAAAACGCGCTGGAAGGCTTTCAATTCCTCAAAAAAGGCCTTTTCCTTGTACATGTCGGAGGAATCCAGCCAGACGGTGGTATCGGCCTTGAGAAGGGAAAGGAGGGAGACGCCTTCTTTGTCTTCCCGGGCGGCGATGTCGGGGTAGATATCGGCCTTTTCCAACTTGTCTATGGAAAGCTGGGTGTTGCAGTCGAAGGTATTGATTTTATCCACCTCGTTCCCGAAGAAGGTGATGCGGTAGGGTTTGTCTAAGGAATAGGAAAAAATATCAATCACGGCGCCCCTGACGGCATATTGGCCGGGGGCCGATACAAAGTCTGTCCGCTCGAAGCCTTCTTCTCCGAGGCGGGTACGGAGGGCTTCGTAGGATAGGGGTTCGCCGCTTTTGATGGTGAAAAGGGCCTCCTGGAGTTTGCCTTCGGAGGGAACTTTTTCCTCGATGGCTTCGGGATAGGTGACGATGAAGAGCTTTTCAGGGGACTTTTCCAGAATTTTGCCGATGGCGGCGGTGCGCTGGATGCCCAGGGAAGATTTGTAATTGCTTCTTTCCACGCTTTTGCCGGATTCCGGGAGGAAGAAGACGCTGTCTCCCTCGGTGAGGTTGTAAAGGTCTGCGCTGCAGTACTCGGCCGCTTCCCGGTTGGGAAGGATGATGAGCTGGGTATGCTCGGAAGCGACTTGGGAGACCACCGCCCAGCGGGCAGACAAAAAGAGCCCGCTGCAAAAAATCTCTTCCCGGTTTTGAAGACTTTTTTGCAGGAGCGCGGAAGTTTTTTTACTTATCAACATTCCCTTCATTTTCCCTGTTGAAAAGCTGTTCATAACCCTGTTGATAAGTGGGTTTTCAAGGTTGATGAAAAAGGGTGCCTCGCTTTTTCACCGTTCCTCAACAGGTTTTCCAGCAGTTTTCAACTGTTTGCTTTACTCTTAAATAATTGATAATTATGGACCTTTTTGAAGTTTTCAACATTTCAACAGCCTCAACATCATCAACAATTTAAAAATAAAAGAACTATATTTGTATCTGAATTGAATCTTAGCCGTCATGAACGAATTCGATCCACACGACACAACAGAGCGCAAAGATAATGAATTTGACGGAATTATCCGCCCGCAGGAGCTGGGGGATTTTACCGGCCAGAAGGAAATTGTCTCCAACCTGTCCATTTATATAAAAGCCGCCAAACTGCGCGGGGAGGCCCTGGACCATGTTCTTTTCCATGGCCCTCCCGGCCTGGGAAAAACCACGCTGGCGCATATCATCGCCAATGAGATGGGGGTGAACATGAAGGTGACTTCCGGTCCGGTTTTGGACAAGCCGGGAGATTTGGCCGGCCTTCTCACTTCCCTTGAGACGGGGGATGTGCTTTTTATTGACGAAATTCATCGGCTTTCGCCCGAAGTGGAGGAATATCTGTACTCCGCCATGGAGGATTATGTGATTGATATCATGATTGACAAGGGGCCGGGCGCCCGTTCCGTTCGCATTTCGCTGAATCCGTTCACGCTGGTGGGGGCCACCACGCGGAGCGGTCTGCTGACAGCACCCCTGAGGGACCGCTTTGGCATCAACTGTGCCCTGGAGTATTATGATACGGATGATTTGAAGCAGATTGTGCTGCGCAGCGCCCGCATCCTTTCGCTGGAGATTGACGGGGATGCGGCGTATGAGATTGCCCTGCGAAGCCGCGGTACGGCGCGTATCGCCAATGCGCTCCTGAAGCGGGTGAGGGACTTTGCGCAGGTGCTGGGAGACGGACGCATCAACCTGGAAATCACGCGTTTCGCGCTGAATAAACTGAAGATTGACAAGCGGGGGCTGGATGCTATAGACAACAAGATTCTGCGTACGCTCATCACTACCTTCAAAGGGGGGCCGGTGGGAATTGGCACGCTGGCCACTTCCGTGAGTGAAGATGCGGGCACCCTGGAAGAAGTTTACGAACCTTTCCTGATCAAAGAAGGGTTCCTGATCCGCACCCAGCGCGGCCGTGTGGCCACGGACCTGGCCTACACCCACTTGGGAATGGAATCATACATGAATCAACGGAAATACAACTTGGATGAAAATGGAACGCTGTTTTAACTCATCTACAAAGAATAGTAGTACTAAAACCGTCGCTTCGCGACCCCTCCCAACCTTCCGGTTGGGCCCCTCCCTCTTACAAGGCCGAGGGTGGCCATGGGTTTTAGTACTACTATTCTTTGTAGGAATTAGCATTCCGTCGTATGCGTGTACGTCGGTGATTGTGAGCGGGAAGTACACCAAGGACGGGAAGGCGGTGATGTTCAAGCACCGGGATTCTGACTGTCAGGATGGAGTATTTTACCGGGGAGAAGTACCGGATGATGTGCCTGGTGAATGCCGATTGGAAAACCCATCCTCTGGCAAAAGTGCCGGCAGGAACGCGTGAGGTGTGGGGCGGAGAGAATGAGAAGGGCTTTGCTATCATGAATACGGCCACCTACGACCTGAAGGATGACGATGTTCCTGCGGAGATGATGGACGGAGAGGGAATCCTGATGTACAGGGCCCTGGAGATTTGTGCCACGACAGAGGATTTCGAGCATTTCTTGGACACGCTTTCCAGGCCGATGCGGGTGGAAGCCAACTTCGGCGTCATCGACAACAAGGGAGGCGCCGCTTATTACGAGGTGAACAACCACAGCTGGGTGAAGTTCGATGTGAACCGGGAGCCTCTTGGGTATCGGGTGGTGACCAATTTCACCACGACGGGCCGGGTGGAAGACCGCAAGGGCGTGGACCGTTATATCAAGGCCCACAAGATTCTGGCTTCTACCTATGTGCCCATGGAGGAATGGGACCATACTTTCTTTATCAAGAATATTTCCTGCTCCGGAAAACCCATTCTCAGGGATATCACTTCCTGCGCCATAGTCTTCGAGGGAAACACCATGTGGGCAGCCCTTGGAAAGCCGGATAAGGTGCCCTGTGTACCGTATAGGTTATAAAGT
>CAJOMB010000140.1:3079-6109 GCA_905235615.1 uncultured Bacteroidales bacterium
CATCTTATGAGATTGCCGTTCAAGCCGGCAATGAAAGAAAAGCATAAAAAGTTCAAATTTAATCACGAAAAATGCTTATTTTTGCAAAATAGAAACACAATTCTAAAACTATATGGCAGATCCTAAATTAATTTCCAAGATTCCGGACGGACCGCTCAAGGAAAAATGGTCCAAGCGTAAAGCGGAAATCCGGATTGTTTCTCCCAACAACAAGCGGAAACTGGAAGTGATTGTGGTAGGAACCGGTCTTGGCGGTGCATCGGCCGCTGCATCTCTGGGTGAGATGGGCTACAACGTCAAGATTTTCTGCATCAGCGACTCCCCCCGCCGGGCACATTCCATTGCTGCCCAGGGTGGTATTAACGCTGCGAAGAACTACCAGAACGACAACGACTCCATCTACCGCCTGTTCTACGACACCATCAAAGGTGGTGACTACCGTTCCAGAGAGGCCAATGTGTACCGTCTGGCAGAGGTGAGTGCCGCCATCATCGACCAGTGCGTGGCTCAGGGTGTTCCCTTTGCCCGTGAATATGGCGGATACCTGGCCAACCGTTCCTTCGGCGGTGTGCAGGTGAGCCGTACCTTCTATGCCCGCGGACAAACCGGTCAGCAACTGCTGTTGGGCGCCTATGCTTCCCTGAACAAGGAGATTGCCGCCGGCAGCGTAAAGAGCTATCCGCGTCACGAGATGCTGGATCTGGTGATTATCAACGGAGAAGCCAAGGGTATCATTGCCCGTAACCTGGTTACCGGTGAAATTGAGCGCTTCGGCGCCCACGCCGTGGTTCTGGCCACCGGCGGTTACGGAAATACCTATTTCCTCTCCACCAATGCCATGAACTCCAACGGATCGGCCGCCATGCAGGCCTACCGCAAGGGTGCCTTCTTTGCCAATCCATGCTTCGCCCAGATTCACCCCACCTGTATTCCCGTCCATGGAGAGCAGCAGTGCAAACTGACGCTGATGTCCGAGTCCCTGCGTAACGACGGCCGCATCTGGGTTCCCAAGAAGATGGAAGACGTGATGAAGCTCCGCAAACATGAAATCAAGCCTTCCCAGATTCCTGAGGAAGACCGCGATTACTATTTGGAGAGGCGTTATCCGGCCTTCGGCAACCTGGTTCCCCGTGACGTGGCTTCCCGCGCCGCCAAGGAGCGTTGCGATGCCGGCTATGGCGTGAACGAGACCGGCCTGGCCGTGTATCTGGATTTTGCCGATGCCATCAAGCGCCTGGGTCACCAGCGCGTACAGGAGCGTTACGGCAACCTCTTTGACATGTACGAGAAGATTACCTCCACTTCCCCCTGGGAGGAGCCTATGATGATTTATCCGGCCATCCACTATACCATGGGCGGCCTTTGGGTGGACTATGACCTCCAGACCACCATTCCCGGCCTGTATGCGATTGGCGAAGCCAACTTCTCCGACCATGGCGGAAACCGCTTGGGTGCATCGGCCCTGATGCAGGGTCTGGCCGACGGTTACTTCGTGCTGCCCTATACCATCGGCGATTATCTTTCCCATAAATTCCTGGAACCCAAGACGGATATCAATGCTCCGGAATTTGTGGAAGCGGAGAAGGCCGTGAAGGAACGGATTGCCAAGCTGTTTGCCGTAAAGGGCAAGGAGACGGTGGATTCCATCCATAAGAAACTGGGCAATATCATGTGGGAATATGTGGGTATGGCACGCAATGAGGCCGGCCTGAAGAAGGGTATTGAGGAAATCAAGGCCCTCCGCGAGTACTTCTGGAAGAATGTATGCGTTCCCGGTACCAACGAGGAATTCAACCAGGAACTGGAGAAGGCTCTCCGTTTAGTGGATTTCTTCGATATCGGAGAACTGATGGCCTACGATGCCCTGAACCGCAAGGAGTCCTGCGGCGGCCATTTCCGCGAGGAGATGCAGACCGAGGAAGGCGAGACCAAGCGTGACGACGAGAACTTCATGTATGTAGCCGCCTGGGAATACAAGGGCGAAGGCAAGGAGCCTGAACTGCACAAGGAAGAACTCAAGTACGAGAACATCAAGATTGCAACCCGTAACTATAAAGACTAATCCCGAGTATGGAATATAATGTGAAAGTATGGCGTCAGAAGAACGCCAAAGCAAAAGGCCATTTCGAGACCTACCACGTTACGGATGTGGAGGAAGATGCCTCTTTCCTCGAAATGCTGGATATCCTCAATGATCAGCTCATCCGCAAGGGTATTGAACCCGTTGCCTTCGACCATGACTGCCGTGAGGGTATCTGCGGTGCCTGTTCCCTGTATGTAGATGGCCGTGCCCACGGTCCGGACGATGCCGTGACCACCTGCCAGCTGTTCATGCGTCATTTCAAGCCGGGTGCCACCATTACCGTGGAACCTTGGCGCAGCGGCGCTTTCCCGGTCATCAAGGACCTGGTGGTGGACCGTACCGCCTTTGATAAAATCATGCAGGCCGGCGGTTTCATTACTGTCCGTGCCGGCAGCGCCCAGGATGGCAATAATATCCTGATTCCGCACGACGATGCGGAACTCTCGATGGATGCCGCCGCCTGCGTAGGCAGCGATCTCCCGAAACGGCATATAGCGCCCCGGCAGCATATAAAGCGTCCTTTACTTGCGCAATGGCGGGATGAGCGGCAAACACTGTTGTCTCAAAATCATTCGCTACACGATTCCGCCATTCTCCCATAGGCAAGTGCACCAACTCGCGCAACGACTGCTCGGGCGTCTGCACTCTCACGCCGGCGTATGCCTCTTTGGTGGATACATAGTCAGAAGGTTTGACAAGCACAATAGAATAGTTGCTCAGCGACAAAGTTATCGGAGTAAGTCGTTCACCTATACCTTCTGCAAAGCAGACTCTATTCTCGACAAAAAACGCGCAATCGGCACCTAATGGCGCAAGCAACTCCTGAAGAGCTTTCTTGCTCAGATGCAGATTGAACAACTCGTTCAGACCTATTGCCGTAAATGCCGCATCTGCCGAACCGCCTCCGAGACCTGCGCCATAGGGAATATTCTTCTCGCAATGAATAC
>CAJOMB010000141.1 GCA_905235615.1 uncultured Bacteroidales bacterium
TCCAACACCACGCAGGTGGGGGCCATCGCGGACAATATCGCCCAGAAGATGAAGGAGGAGGGACACACGCTGTACCGTTCCCAGGGAGAAGGAAACAACTTCTGGATCATCCAGGACTACGGCAACATCGTGGTGCACATCTTCCTCAAGGAATACCGGGATTTCTATCGGCTGGAAGAGCTCTGGGCCGATGTTCCCCGCAAAGAATACAAGGAGCGCAAGGCTCCTGCCAAAAAAACGGCTGAATAATGGCAAAAGAGAAAAAATACACCTTCCGCTTCAACCTTTCCTGGCTGTATTTCCTGCTGCTGGTAGGCATCGGCTACCTGCTGATGAACAACCAGCGCAGCGCCTCGCCGGAAAAGATTGAATGGGCGGAAGTCCAGACCATGATCCGCCAGGGAGACGTGGCGGAAATAACATTTGTCAGAAACGACTTCAAGGGAGAAATCAAGGTGCGCCCGGAAAAACTGGGCAAGTACACGGAGAAGTTCCGCGGCGGCGTGGTGCCCAAGCGGGCTCCGCAGTTCTATTTCCTGGTATCTTCCAAATTTGACCCGGAGACCAATTTCGGCGCACTTAATGCGGAACTTCCGGTAGAAAGCCAGTTCAAGGTGATTATCAGAAATGAAGAACACATGTGGGGAGAAATCTTCCAGATGATTTTCCCCTTGCTGCTCTTCATCCTCTTCTGGGTATGGATGTTCCGGGGCATGAACCGCGGTGCCGGCAATATGGGCGGCGGCGGCGGTTTCAATCCCTTCGGCGCAGGCAAATCCACGGCCAAAGAGGCGGAGAAAGGGGAGGTGAAAGTTACCTTCAAGGATGTGGCCGGCCTGTACGGAGCCAAGGAAGAGGTGATGGAAATTGTGGACTTCCTCAAGAATCCCCGGAAATATACCGCCTTAGGCGGCAAAATCCCCAAGGGCGCCCTGCTGGTAGGCCCTCCCGGAACGGGCAAGACCCTGCTGGCCAAGGCTGTGGCAGGGGAGGCCAATGTGCCCTTCTTCTCCATCTCCGGCTCTGACTTTGTGGAAATGTTCGTGGGCGTGGGTGCCTCCCGCGTGAGAGACCTCTTCCGCCAGGCCAAGGAGAAAGCCCCCTGCATCGTGTTCATAGACGAAATTGACGCCGTGGGCCGCGCCCGCGCCAAGAACGGAGGCTTCTCTTCCAATGACGAGCGTGAAAACACCCTGAATCAGTTACTTACAGAAATGGACGGCTTTGGCACCAACAGCGGTGTCATTGTGTTGGCCGCCACCAACCGGGCCGATATCCTGGACCAGGCCCTCATGCGTGCCGGCCGTTTTGACCGCCAGATTCACGTGGAGCTGCCGGAACTCAAGGAGCGCGAGGAAATCTTCATGGTGCACCTGAGGGACATCAAACTGGGAGACGATTTTGACGTGGCCTTCATGGCCAAGCATACGCCCGGTTTCTCCGGGGCCGATATTGCCAACGTGTGCAACGAGGCGGCCCTTACCGCCGCCCGCCGCGATCACGAGAAGGTACAGCAGCAGGACTTTCTGGATGCAGTGGACCGCATTATCGGCGGCCTGGAGCGCAAGTCCAACACCATCATGACCCCGGCCGAGAAGCGCACCACCGCCTATCATGAGGCCGGTCACGCCTTAGTGGGCTGGCTGCTCCCGTACGCAGATCCCGTGTTCAAGGTGAGCATCATCCCTCGCGGAAAAGCCCTGGGCCTTACCTGGAGCCTGCCCGAAGAACGGAAAAACTGGTCCAGGAGCGTGATGCTGGACCAGATGAGCATGCTGCTGGGCGGCCGCGTGGCAGAAGAAATCCTCAATGGAGAGCCTTCCACGGGCGCTTTGAACGACTTGGAGCGCATGACCGGCATGGCTTACTCCATGGTGCAGTACTACGGTATGAGCGACAAGGTGGGAGCCCTGAGCTTCTACGATTCCTCCGGCGCCCGCGGCTACAACCTGGTGAAGCCCTATTCCGAAAAAACGGCCGAACTGATGGACCAGGAAGTGAAGGCCGTGGTGGAGGATGTACACAAGCGTACACGCAAGCTCATCGAGGACCATAAACAGGAGTTCTTGCAGTTGGGTGCTCTACTTTTGGAAAAAGAAGTTATCTTTGCAGAAGATCTTGAAAAGATACTGGGGCCCAAGGTGAAACCGGCGGCCGATGACCAGGTCGCCACACAAGAACCTGAACCTCAAACTACCACGAATGAATAGTACTGTCAAACGCGGCATATTCGGAGTCCTCTTCCTGGCAATGATGCTGGGAGGACTCCTTTTTTATGAATGGCTGTTCGTCATCCTGTTTGCCTTCATCACAGGGGGCATGCTGTATGAGTTCTACAAGATGACGATGGGAGACTGTTTCCAAGCTTCCCAAAAGGAAGCCGTTTTTGCCGGAATCATTCTTTTCCTGCTGGGGAACCAGTATTTCTTTGGCGGGCACAAGTCCTGGACCATTGGGCTTGGTATTCTTCTGGTGTTGGCCATTATGGTCCGTACCATTTTAGAAAAAAATCATACGGATTTCCAGAAAACAGGATTCCTCTATGCCGGCCTCCTTTATATCGGCCTTCCGCTGGCCCTTTCCAATGCCGTCGTTTGCAAGGACGGGGAATTCAGCGGCCTTCTGATGGTGGCTTTCTTCTGCATCATCTGGGCTTCTGATGTGGGAGCTTACTGCTTCGGGATGCTCATAGGGCAGAAGATTTGGCCCGCCAAAATGTGCCCGGAAATCTCCCCCAAGAAATCCTGGGCCGGATTTATCGGCGGCTGGATTACTGTACTTCTAACTGCCTGGATCTTGAATAAAACCGGGCTTTCGGACTTCCCGCTGGTGCACATACTCATGATGGCAAGCCTCATGCATGTAATGGGCGTTTTGGGAGACCTGTTCGAATCTCTCTGGAAAAGAAGTGCCGGAATCAAGGATTCCGGAAATATCATTCCCGGGCACGGGGGCCTGTTGGACCGTTTTGACAGTTCCCTCTTCGCCATCCCGACAGGGTATATCTATTTAC
>CAJOMB010000142.1 GCA_905235615.1 uncultured Bacteroidales bacterium
TCCCCCTTGGAGTTGATCATGGGCCTGCGCAGGAAGGCGTAGTACATCTTGAAAACCAGCGCGTGCCCGTCTATGAGAAAAAGTTTTCCTGGCATATCCTCCAAAGATACGAAAAAATTCAGAACTTGACTTTGACCCGTAGGGGGAAATGGTCGGAAAGGCGGGCGGTTCCCTCCGTAAGTACTTCGGAGGAAAGCACTTTCACGCGTGCGGCGTCGCGGAGGGCGTTCATGTCGCCCAGGCTGTCTCCGTATTTCCCGAAGGCTCCCACATGATAGCTCAGGAGGGTTTCTTCCCGGGGAAACCACCTTGTCAGAAGCTCCCGGCTCAGCTCCAGGACATCGGCCGCTTCTCCGTCTTCCACCATCGGGCTGGCCGATACCATCTTTTCTTCCAGCTCCCGGCAAAGGAGGTCGAAGGCGGCCTGGTCAAAGCGCCGTCCTTCCTTCAGGCAGCGGAGTTCTTCCTCGATGAACAGCTCCCAGCGGGGGGCATAGTAATGGGTGATGAGCCCGCTCCAGAGTCGGGAAGCATAGTCGTTGAGGACGGGTGCGTTGCCCCAGATGGTAATCAGTTGCCAGGCATCGTGCCGATAGTATGCTTGCTCCTGGGGCGTGGCCGCCCAGGCTTCGGCAGCCTTCAGCCAGTTGTCCAAACGGCTGTGCGGGTCGCAGGCGGTGAGGGCGGCGCAGTGCTTCAGGAGCAGGCGCATGTCGGCCGCCAGGCTTTCCGCCCTGGCTGCATCCCTGGCATGGCAGGCTTCCACGAAGGCGTCCCGGAGGGTGGCAAAATGGTTGCCCAGCACCTGCGAGCCCAGATTCACGGCATCCTCCTTCCATGTGGCCGATGCTGCCGGATGCGCCAGCAGCTGCCGCCAGAGCCGCACCAGCGTCCCATTATCGTAAGGGGGCTGGTTGATGACGGTCCAGTGATGGTAGCCTTCTTCGCAGGGACGGCCGCAGATGAGGGAGCCTTCGGAGAAGGAGCCCCTGATATAAATGCTGTCGGCCATTTGCTGCCAGAAACCTTCGGGGCTGCCGTGGCGGCGGTCCAGGCTTTGGAGCCGGCGGCTGTCATCGGCCCCGCTTTCCCAGGCGCGGTCCATGACATATTCGTAGAACCATTGGTTGAGGCCGAAGCCTTCCAGGGTACAGCCGATGCCCTCCGCTCCGGCTTCCAGCCCTTCGGTAAGGCGTTTGCTTTCCGTATGGAAAGGGCCGGCGAAACGGGTGTTTCCGCCGAAGTTGCCCAGGTAGCAGAGGATGTACGGCTGCCCGTAAAAGCCTTCCGTGCGTTCCCAGACGGGGATGTTTTCCGTGTAGTAGTCCAGAATGGTCACTTTCCCCTTGGGAACGGCCTCCAAATAGGCTTTCACGATGTCCGGCGTCCAGTGCCGGCGGTCGTTGTAGAAGAGCCAGCCCATCTGGAGCCATTGGGCTTCAGGGTCGGCCTGGGCAAGGCTGCCATAGGCGCCGCGGGCGATATCGGCCAGGGTTTCCGCGTCCCAGGAGGGAGGGTCCACTTCGTTGAAAAGGTCGAAGCCGTAGATGTGGTCGGTGCCGAATTCCCGTGTCTGAAGCGCCAAGTACTCCTGCTGGATGACGCTGTACAGGCTGTCTTGCGGGGACAGGAAGTAGCAGTGGTTCTCCTGAGGGAAGCCGCCCCAGCGTACGACGTCCGTAATGGCGGCATCCGGGTATTGTTCTTTGAGCTTTCCGGGCACATGCCCTCCGAAGGCGGGAAGCACCGGGCGCATGCCCAGGGCCCTCTCGCGTTTCAGAATCTTCTTTTGCAGTTCCTTCTGCCCGTCTATCCATCCCTGGGGCAGGGGACCGTCCACGCCGTCTATGTTGTTCATGCGGTGCCAGGGGAGGTAGGCGGGGCCGGTGAAGTATGCGCGGATTTCTTCATCCGTAAGGCCGTGGCTGCGCCAGACTTCCTGCCACAGGGCTTCCTGTCCGGTGATGGACAGGGGCAGGTTGATGCCGTGCAGGGCCATCCAGTCAATGAAATGCTCCCATTGCTCCCATTTCCACCAGGGCATGGTATAACCGAAGGTGCAGTAGTTCAGGAAGAAGCGTTGGGGCACCAGGGCCTTTCCCGTCAGGGGGTCTGCCACGGAGGGCATGGTGTCGGGTACTTCCACGGGGACATCGGCATACCAGGAGACGGTGGTGCCACAGACATCATTGAGGTAGCGGTTCAGGCCCACCGACATGGAGAGGGCGTTGTTCCCTTCGATGACCAGTTTTCCCCCTTGTGTATAGAGTTTATAGCCGTCTTCCCGGGAAGGGACTTCCTTGAAGCGGATGGCGTATTGGGGGACGATGCGTCGGGCCAGGTCTCTTGCCGAGCGTTCCGCAGGGGTGGCGCAGGAAAGGGTGAGACAGGCGGCGCAGAGGATGAGCAGGTGAATATTCTTCATTTTGATAAAATTTCTTTGCAAAGTTACTGCTTTTCTCGGATAAATTTTTTAACTTTGCATGCGATACCACAGTACACCACACCAAAGCAAAAACAACTTCAAACAATAACTAATTCAGTATCACTATGAAGACATTCTTTAAACTTCTGTTTGCTTTTTCGCTGGGCCTCGCCATCGCGGGCTGCGCAAAGTATGACGACACTGAACTCAGGGGCAAGGTGGACAGCCTGACTTCTGAAGTAAACACACTCAAGGCCAATCAGCAGGCCATGCAGGCCGTGATTGATGTCTGGAAAGCCGGCGGTTATGTGGCCAGCATTGATGACTCCGTTCCCGGCCAGCACACCATCACTTTCTACGGTGACAAAGGCAAGACCGTCGTTATTTATGATGGCGTGGACGGAGAGGACGGAGTGGACGGAGAGGATGGTGTTGACGGAGAGGATGGTGACACCTTCTTCAAGGACGTCACTTCCGACGAGGACGGCGTAACCTTCGTGAAGCAGGACGACACCGAGATTTTCATCCCCTTCGCCAAGGCTTTCAAACTCGTGATCGAGAATCCCGAAGCCGAGGTTGAGGCCGGTGCAAAAGCGGAGTTTAGCTATAAGGTGGAGAACGCCAACAGCACCACTTCCGTGGATGTTTTCGCCAGCGGCAACTATGCTGCCGTGGTGGACGCTGAAGCCTCCAAGATTGTTGTAACCGCTCCCACGCCTGCCGTGAACGGAAGCGTACTGGCATGGGCCCAGAACGATGAAGGCCTCTTCTCCATGCGCAAACTCAACTTTATCGTTAAGGCCGAGACAACGGTTACCACCACGGAAGAAGCATATCAGGCCATCCCTGCCACTTCCGGCACCTTCGAGGTGGATGTCGTTTCCAACATTGACATCGAAGTGGAAAAACCCAGCGTTGACTGGGTAACCGTTGCCGTTACCAAGGCCGACTACAAACTCACGCTCACCCTCGCCGAAAACACCACCGGAGAGCCCCGTGAGGCCACCATCAACATCCTCCGCGCCGACAACAAGAAGCAGGTACAGTCCATCAAGATTGTCCAGCTGGCTGCAGTTGAGAAGGTTTTGACCCTTGAACGCAAATGGGGTTGGTATTCCTCTGCCGATGCTCTTTGGACAGCCAAGATGACGGCTATATCAATTTCTCACCCGGACGGATATGGTATGGCTCGTGCGTTAGCCATGGATGACAATTACATTTATTTGCCTAAATCTTCCGGTTACGCTGCTGTCGGTGCTGTAAGCATTGCGGATGCAACCAAACAGGTGAAGGGGAATGTTACCGGCATTTCCGGAGGAACTACCTTCGTTACCTCTTTTGCTCGTGTCATCAAGAATACGAGCGAAACGGTGAATGGCGGAAAAGATATCCTTTTGGTGTGCAACTTGACAGAAACCAATTCTGATGCTAATAAACTCCAAGTTTATGCATACGAGAATGGAATTGAGGCTGCTCCCAAAATGATTGCTGCATTCTGCTGGGACTCCGCCAATACTACGAATGACTGGCGTCGTTACGGAGACCGCTTCTTTGTTACCGGCACTTACCAGGATGGGAAGTTGTATTTCCCGTCCTACCATGCCAACAAGACGGTGGTGTTGTCTATTGCCAACGGAGCTCGCACATCCGTCACTCAGATTGCAGCTGGTGCAGAGAACAGTCCGGAAGGCATTAAGGATGTCACAGTCTATCCTGGTGATACCAAACTCTTCCTTACGAATATCACAATCGCCAATCAGGTTGCTTCTACTGGTGGAAAGTCCAATGGATGGGATGAGTATTCTCTCACAGCTTCCTCTGAAAAAGGCAAAGGCACCTTTGGCTATAATTTCTTCGAGTTCAACGAGAAGAAATATATCGCTTATGCCCGTATAGATGGCGGAAATAAAGCGTGGGTTGAGGTTATTGAAGACAAGGGCGACCTTCTCCAGTCACTTTCCGCACAGGAAGGTTTGATGAAGTCCCCGATTCACGATGCAACGAAGTTGGATGCCGAGTCTGCTACAGGCAACCTTGCTGACTGCTGCGTCCGTGTTGTAAAAGATACGGCTTATATTGCAGCTCTTACCCGTGATGGCGGTCTGATTGTAGACAAACTCTATATGAAGGCCAAGGAGGCTGCGAGCGATCCCAAGTAAGTTTCCAACAAACCTTTCATCACAGGGCGACTCCTCACGGGGCCGCCCTTTTTGGTGTGCAGTCATTATCTAAAAAACGGTCTGGGAGAAATAAAAACAGGCATCTGTTTAGAGGCCAGATGCCTGTTTAAGATTGCGACTCAAAATCTTATTACGCTTTTGCAAAGCGTAAGCAAATAAAATGGAAAACCAAGAACAATTCACCAAAAATCAGAACGTACTCCTTCGGTTCATGTGGAAGGGGCAGTGTTCCTTGGTGAGATGGTGGCTCAGGACCATTTCGGCGGCCAGTCGGCCCATTTCGCGGAAGTCC
>CAJOMB010000143.1 GCA_905235615.1 uncultured Bacteroidales bacterium
ACGAACTTGTAATTGGGCTTGTCCTCGATGTCCCTGAGGTTGGCCAGGTTCCCCGCATAGGTGAGCTTGTCCAGGTTAATGATCTTGTACTCAGGATATTTGTTCACAAAAAGCCGGACCACATGGCTGCCGATAAACCCGGCACCCCCGGTGATAAGGATGGTACGTTGCATAAAAAACTCGTTGACTATGGGATACTACCTTAATTCCCCCACCCGCCCCATAAAAGCAGGAGGAAGAACGATGGGGCGCGAAATCACCTGATTTCATCCTTGCGCTACTGACCCAGCAGCCCGCCGATTGCCCTTTCCGTAAAATGGATATAACTTTGCAAATGTAGACATAATTTTTGAAATAAAAAAGGCTGACCGAGATTCTTCACTTCGTTCAGAATGACAGGGGCCTTCGCTCAGAATGACAGGATACTTCCTTAAGAATGAAAGAGTCCTGTCATTCTGAGGCAGGTTTACCTGCCGAAGAATCTACTTTTGGTCAGCCTCTAAAATCGAAAGCAGCGCGTCCCCTACCGGATTACGTAATCGTACGGCAGGCGGGCATAGAAGCGGCCCGGCTCGTAGCTCTTCAGCAGCTTCAGGCGGACATCCGAACCGGTGTCCAGACCGCTCAGCTGGCTTATCAGCTGCTCGAAGAAGGAAGGAACGGCGGGGTAAGAGGCCACCGCGTAATCGTCGGAAGCGGGAAGATCGGCCAGGGCGGCGGCGTAGGAAATGGCATCCTGCAGAGAACCAATCTCGTCCACCAGCCCAATCTCAAGGGCGTCCGTAGCAGCCCAGACGCGGCCCTGCGCAATCTCGTCCACACGCTCCACGGGAAGCCCGCGGGAAGTAGCCACCAGGTTCACGAAAAGCTCGTAAATGTCCTCCACGGAAGCCTGCATGTAGGCCAGCTCGGCCGTGTCAAAGGGCCGCATGAGGGACAGCATGTCGCTGTGCTTGTTGGAGCCGATGGTCTCCACGCCCACACCCACTTTCCTGGTCACCTTGGAGAATTCAGGAATCACGGAGAACACGCCGATGGAGCCCGTGATGCAGGTGGCATCGGCATAAATCTTCTGGCAACCGCTGGAAATCCAATAGCCGCCGGAGGCTGCATAATCGCCAAAGGAGGCCACAAGGGGCTTCTGGGCCATCAGGGAATCCAACGCCGTGCGAATCTTCACCGAAGCCGATACGCTGCCGCCCGGAGAATTCACGCGCAGCACCACGGCCTTCACGTTCTTATCTTTGCGCACCTTGTCAATAAGCTTCATGAAGCGGTCTCCGGCCACCTGGGACTTGGCATCGCCGTCCACAATCTCGCCGTCGGCATAAATGACGGCCACCTTGTTCTTGGAAGCATTCTCGGACACCTTGGCATCAATATAGGAGCTCAGGGACACCAGATGCACCTTCTTGTAATCATCCACCTGCGCCAGGGTGGTAAGCTTGTTCTGCAGGCCGATATAATCCACCAGCTCATCCACCAGCCCGTTGGAAACGAAGTCCTCCGGGGTCACCAGCACCAGCTTGTCGATAATGGCATTGAACTGCTCCTCGCTCATGTCGCGGGAGGCGGCCGTCACGGAAGACATGGCCTTCCACAGGGAGTTAATCAAAACCTGATTCTGCTCGCGGTTCTCAGGGGAAGAGGAACTCCGGATGAACATCTCTCCGGCACTCTTGTATTTGCCATGACGGATGAGCTGCACATTCACACCCACCTTGTCCAAAAGGTCTTTGAGGAAGATGGACTGCGAGGCCAGACCCAGCAGCATGTAGGTGCCGCCGTGGGCGCTGCCCATCAGGATTTTATCGGCCACGGAAGCCAGGTAATAAGAGATGTTGTCAGGCGTCTCCGTATAAGCCAAAATGGGCTTTCCAGACTCACGGAAGGCCGATAGCGCCCCACGGAGCTCCTCTATCTGGGAGAGGCTGCCAGCCGCACCGTCGGGCCGCAAAAATACAAATTTGATGGCCGGGTCCGTAGCGGCTTCCTGCAGGGCAAGCACGGCGTCGCGGATGCCCACCATAGGGCTGGTTTCAAAAGACATGGAGTTGAACGAAGGAGCCGGATTGCTCTGTGTCTGCTCTCCCGGCATGAAGGTGGAAAGATTCACATCCAGCACACCGCCCGTCTTGGGGATGGAGGGCTTGGAACTGACGCTCATCGCCATGGAGCCCAGCATGATGAGGAAGAAGATGCCCTGAAGGATGCCCCAGATAACGAAGGCACAAATCACGGCCACGATCATTTTAACAAAGTCTTTCATTTTTTCTATTTCATTACTACTAATTCCGTTGCTTTATTCCAGGCCACATGCTGGGCATAATAGGAGGTAATCTCATACGATCCAGAGGTGGGAAGGTACATGGACAGGCCGCAGGCTCGCGTAAGCGGGATGCTCAGGAACTGCGGCGTATGGGCCTCGTAGAGGATGCACTCCTTCAGGGCGGCGTCGAAATCGGTCATGTCCTCCGCGGAAACGCCGGCCTGCACCAGGATATCCTGGAGGTCAAACAAATGCTTCACATCAGACGCATATGGATAGCCGGGCCGGAAGTAATACTGCACATCGTTCCCATCCAGACCAAAAATGTCGGTCCGGTACTTATTGAAAAACTGCTTGCAAACGCTGGCCAGGCGGTCCATCTTCCGGGTGTCCACCACGGTAATGGTAGCCGATCCGCTCACCGCGTCATACTGTTCAAAATAGTCCCGGCACACGGCCACAGGGTCCGGCGTCTTTTGCAGAAGACGCTGCGTAAGCGTCTTGTACACAAAACCTTCCGCCAGCACTTCGGCCGGAGAGAAGCCCACGATATCGGCCTTTTCCCGGAGTTCCCAGGCCACCTCCACGCAAGCCATGAAGCAGGCGTCGAAGAGGATATAATCCATCCTGTACGGGATGGCGGCCGCAAATTCCTCCATGTCTATCTCGAAGGAATGGTTCCCCTGCTTGTCCTGGCCCACCGTCTTGGTTTC
>CAJOMB010000144.1 GCA_905235615.1 uncultured Bacteroidales bacterium
GTCTATGAAAAGGAATTCCTCAAGCGGGACTGCATCCAGATTTCCGTGTACATGAATTTCTTCGACGTCCACTGCAATTTCTGGCCGGTGAGCGGAGAGGTGAACTACTACGAGTATCACCCCGGGAAATACCTCCTGGCCTTCCATCCCAAGTCATCGGAACTGAACGAACATTCTTCCACCTGCCTCAAGAACCCGCACGGAGAAGTGTTCTTCAAGCAGATTGCCGGCACTTTTGCCCGCCGCATCGTATGCTACTCGGAACCCGGTCACATGGAATACAGGGGAGAGCAATGCGGAGTCATCAAATTCGGCTCCCGCATAGACTTGTTCATCCCGACAGAATCCGAAGTAAAAGTAAAGGTGGGGGATAAAGTCCGCGCCGTAGAATCAATCCTGGCGGTCCTGCCAGATTAACTCAACGAGCTTATCAACTGCTTCGTCTTCGGGTATGTGCCGGAGGACGGGGTCTTTTTTTCGGTAGAGGGTAACCTTGCCGAAGCCTTCTCCCACGTAGCCGTAGTCTGCATCGGCCATCTCTCCGGGGCCGTTTACGATGCAGCCCATCACGGCAATCACCACATCCTTGAAGCCGGAGGTGGCTTCCTTTACCCTGTTGAAGGTTTCTTCCAGGTTGTAGAGCGTACGGCCACAGCCGGGGCAGGCAATGTATTCGGGCTTGTAGAACTTGCGGCGGCAGGCCTGCATAATCTCGTCTTTGAGGTATTCGTCTTCGATGGGGATGTCGTCCACTTCATGGTTCAGCAGGGGAGCGCCCCAGTCGCAGGCCACCTTGAGGATGGATGCTTCGCGGGGGGAGAGAGATGCCCGATCAGGTCGGGCATGACACCCCTCGTCATGGCCGGCTTGACCGGCCATCCCATACCGGTCTGCCAGATACCGGGCCACAGGAAGCTCGTTGGCAGGATCTTCCGTAAGGGACACGCGGATGGTGTTGCCGATACCCTCGGACAGGAGGGTAGAAATGGCGACGCAGCTCTTGATGCGGCCACTGTCCCCGTTGCCGGCCTCCGTCACGCCCACGTGCAGGGGGAACACCACGCCGCGCTCCTGCATCCGGCGGGCCAGTTCCCGGTAGGCATTCACCATCACGACGGTATTGGAAGCCTTCAGGGACACCATCACATTATAAAAATGGGCATCTATGCACATGTCCACCCATTCCATGGCCGCCAGGGCCATGGCCTCGGGCGTATTGCCGTATCTCTCCACGATGTACTTGCCCAAGGAACCGTGATTGAGGCCGATTCGGATGGCCCTGTCGTATTTCTTGCAGAGCTCCAGGAACTCTCCGAAGAGGGCCCGCGCCTTTTCATGGTCCGGATGGAAGTTGCCGGGGTTGATGCGGATTTTCTCCACCACGGGGACCACCGCCATGGCAATTTCGGAGGAGAAGTGGATATCGGCCACGAGGGGAGTCTCTATGCCCTCCGAACGGAGCTGCGTGTGAATCTCCTGAAGATGGGCCACATCGGCCATGGAGGGGACGGTGATGCGGATGAGCTGGGCGCCGGCGGCAGCCAGACGCCTGCACTGGGCCACGGTGGCCCGCACATCGGAGGTGCGGGTGTTGCACATGGTCTGCACCACAATGGGATGACCGCTTCCGATGACGACAGAGGCCCCTACGCGGACCTCGCGGGTAGATAATGCTTCTTTCATTTTATTTATTCTGCTCTTCGGCCACCAGTTTGCGGGCCAGCTTGCGGAGCTGCGCGTCGGTATGGCCATGGCGGGGAGTCAACTGATAATAGGCCCCCAGGCTTACGGTGCCATCCAGAGGATAAGCATAACGGTAGTAGTACGGACTGGCGTAGTCCGGTTTCCAGAAGGAGCTCCAACCCCATTTCACATTGGCCATGAGGTGAATCTCGAAACGGCCCAGCATGACGCCCATTCCTACGCCGCCCATCAGGCCATAGGTGATACGGCGGTCATAATCCCGGAATTCATTGACGTACTGCTCGTAGGTGCTTCCCACGAAGGCTTCGTCCAACTGGCGGGCGATTTTGAGCCTGTAACCGCCGTAAAGGCCCACTTTGGCCAGGAGCTTGAAATGCTCTCCAAAGTCTATGTGGAAATGCGAGAGCATAAAGGCTTCCGGCACCGTCATAAGGGCTGCATAAGCGCCTGATTCCGTGGCCCTTGCGCCAGTTTCTTTGTTGGCCTTGTACTTGTAGCCCTCATAATTTAGCTGGGCGCCGAATTCAAATCCCATATTGGGGAAAAGCCCGAACATGGTATATTGGCGGATAAAGGAAAAACCAAAGACAGGATATTTCAGCTGCCATTCTACCAGACGGCTTGGATTGTAATAACCGTACTGGAGCGAGACGCCGCCATAGACACCCGCCATCCAATAGTCGTTGGGGGCCTTCACGTTCACCTTTACACTGTCCAAATAGGCATTGGTCACCGAATCCGGAAGGGAGAAAAACTCCTTCTGAAGATCTACCTGGGCAAAAGTGAACGGAGCCGCGAGGAGCAAGGAGCCTATGAATGTGAACAGTTTTTTCATCGGAACATCTCCTCCAGATTAAGTTTCCACACCATTTCCGCACGTTCCAGCACCTTGATAAGCACTTGGTCGTCCGGCTTGAAGAAACGGACCTTCTCCGGCTGCCGATGTTGCAGGAGGTCTCCGGTATCTACCAGGGCGTTCCGGTTTTTGTCTTCCGTAATACGGATGCAATAGGAACCCTGCTTGAGATAGGGGAAAACAAGCGGACCGTCGGAATCCACGATGAAACTGCGGATCACTTTATCCCGCTTTTCTCCCAGCAAGTCCACGATATAGCGGTTATGGACGCCACTGAGTTCCAGTGTTATGGAGCTAAGTTTCTCGTCGTTAGGAAGGGTTACCTTAAGCTGTGTGGAGTCATTGTAATACCCGTTCACATCCCGGAACCCCCTGTGGGGAATCTTCAGGATATAATCATAACCCGGCTGGAAAGG
>CAJOMB010000145.1 GCA_905235615.1 uncultured Bacteroidales bacterium
CTCAACGTGGCGCGCACCATCCAGATGGGGATGCTGAACACCAATTTCCCGCCACAGATCCATGCCCTGTTGACACCGGCAAAGGAGGTGGGCGGAGACCTCTACGATTTTATCATCAAAGACGGCGTGCTCCATTTCGCCGTCGGCGACGTGAGTGGCAAGGGTGTCCCGGCCTCGCTGGTGATGTCGATCACCCGGGCGATGCTCCATTTCGTGGCCACCCTGGGCCTGCCGCTCGCCGAGTCCTTGAGCCGCATCAACAACAGCGTGGCCGACTCCAACAGCAACGACATGTTTGTCACCCTCTTTATTGGGCGCATCGACTTGAATACCCATCGGTTGGACTATTGTAATGCGGGACACAACCCGCCCATTGTCATCCCTCCGGACGGGGAGCCCCGTTTTCTCCCCGTCAAGAGCAATCTGGCGGCGGGCCTGATGGAACACTTCCCCTACGAGGACGAGCATATCGACCTGCTCCCCGGCACACGCATCGTGTGCTACACGGATGGGGTTACGGAAGCGGAAAATGACAAGTTGGAACTGTACGGGGAAGACAGGTTGATGGAGGATATCGGACAGCTTTCGGCCGATATGGAAGAAAAAGAGGTCGTACAACATATATACCGCTCTGTGAGGGGCTTCACGGCCGGTCATCCCCAGAGCGATGACATTACCATTATGAGTTTGAAAGTATGAAATACATCTATATTGTCAACGGCCGGATAGACAAGGTGCCGCAGTATCAGGAGTTTTACGAGCAGTTAAAGGAAATACCCCACGTCCATGAGGTTTATACTACTTTGGGCGAGGGAGATGCAACGCGATACGTGCGCCTCTACTGTGACTTGCATCCTCAAGAGGAGGTCTGCTTCGTGGCCTGCGGCGGCAACGGCATCATCAACGGTGTCGCCTCCGGCCTGGTGGGTTTCGGCCCCACGCCCAACAAAACCATGGCCATCCTGTATTTCGCCGGTTCCACGGAGGACATCATCTTTAACTTTCCCGGACGCAACTTCCGCAGTGTCAAGGACATGCTGGATGGCAGCGTAACCCCCACGGACATTATCCAGGTGAACGACAGCTATTGCCTTAACGTGGTGAACCTGGGCTTCAATTCCACCGTCGCATCCCGTGCCAACGAGCTGGTGGCCAAGGGAAAATCGGCCCATAAGGCCTATACGCGGGGTGTAATCAACGCCTTTCTCACCAGTCGCTACAACAAGATTAAGGTGAAGGTGGACGGTGAACGCATTGCCCGTGGCCGGATGGTGATGTGCACGGTTGCCAACGGAAGGCGCGTGGGCGGTGAATTCAACTGTGCACCGGGCGCCAAGGTGGACGACGGCCTGATGGACGTGTGCTATTTCCGCGCCATGAGCCTGTTGCGGCTCCTGATGCTGTTCCCCCATTACCGGAAAGGAACGCACATCGGCAGTCGTGCGGGCGAAAACAAAGTCCTCTACCGGCAGGCCCGCGAGGTTGAAATCAGCAGCAAAGACCTTATCGACATTTATATCGACGGCGAACAACTTCCCGGCTCGCGCTTCCACCTGAAGCTCCTGCCCGGGGCACTGCCGCTGCGGCTGCCGAAACTTCCGTAGCCTGAAGGTGCATTTGGTACTCAGATAAACTTTATTAAATTCCCACAGCGTGGGCATTTAAGGACTACATCCTTTTCCTCCTTCTCGCTCGTGCAGCCGTAAATTTGTACCCGGATTCCTGAATTTCATAGGAAAATCCACCCTCCTGCGGGAGCGGTTCCCGGATGCCATCCAGAAAGTGCCGGAGTTGCTGAACGGGGGACATTGGCTGATGGTGAACCGTGGCCTGCATTTCATCCTCAGCGGCTCAAGTGCCCGGAAGCTCAAGAAATCCGGATCCAACACCCTCGTCGCCATTGAAATAAAATCCGCCGAGGAGGTCAAAACCCGTCATAAGAATGGATTGAAGGCCTTCCACGAAGAGCATCCGGACTGCCGGCTGATTCTTGTATCGTTAGACCCCATCACAAGGAAATCTGGAGACATAGAACTCATCTGCGTTTTGGATTTCCTGAAGATGCTTTGGAACGGTGAGATATTCTGATATGCCGATGCTTTCGAGAGATGATACCCTCATCCTGGGCCAGCAGGTGGATGTACGAAGGCGCTGGATCTGGATTCTCTGCTGCAAAAATTATTGATTTCAAACCTTTGATTTTCAACAGTCTGTTTATCACTACTGACGCGAATATATCCGTAAATCATATCGTTATGTAATTAAATTGTGAAGTCTCCGTAAAAAATCGTACCTTTACATTATGATAGGAAAATACCCTGTAATAACCCTCTGCGGCAGCACCCGTTTCAAGGAGCAGTTCCTTGAAGCGCAGAAGCGACTCACCCTCGAAGGCAACATCGTCATCAGTGTTGGCCTCTTTGGACATTCCGGAGACGACGAAGTCTGGACGGAAGGGACCAAGGAGATGCTGGACGACATGCACAAGCGCAAGATCGACATGGCCGACAGCATCTACGTCATCAATGTGGGCGGCTACATTGGCTCCAGCACCCGCTCGGAAATCGAATACGCTAAGAAAAAAGGGAAGGGAGTACGCTATCTGGAGGAAAGCGAGCCCGTCATCTCGGAAGAAACGGTTCGTGAGATAGCTGAAATGCTGGATTGTGGACACATCTGCTACTTGAACCCGGACACTAAAGAAACCGTCTTTATCCTGAATCCTGGCTCCTGGCAGTACTATGAAGAATCGGATGTGGACACCGAGAATCTGGAGAAAGTGGATTCGTGGGAGAGGCACATCACGCTGACCCCGCCGGAATCTTTCGAGTCTTTCAGGTACATGGAGGGCTTTGTTGACGAACTGCCCGAGAGCGAATCCTCTCTCCGGAATAAACTCATATCGGCCCTTTCTCACAGTCATCCCTTTGCCCGCTTCAAGGCT
>CAJOMB010000146.1 GCA_905235615.1 uncultured Bacteroidales bacterium
TACAATTTCCGGTACTTGCTTGTACTTCCTTTCAGTCTTTTCAATGAGCTTTTTTGGTGTAAAAATCCCGCTCGTTTCCGAACGGGACTGCAAAGGTACTACCTTTTTTGAATTCTGCAAACTTTTTCTGGAAAAATTTTCAGGAATTTTTAAAGAATTTTAAGATTCCCTTCATTATCAATCATTTGCAGTTTTTCAGCTTTTCCATAAAACTTTGTACCGCCTTGGAACGGGGCAGAAACTGCTTCACCGCCCGCTGGAAAGCATCGGCCTCATTGTCTCCCACGCCCTTGAGCGGGAAGGCTTCCTCCACCTCTCCGGAGCACAGGATCAAGTCCAGCACAAGCACCACGCCGGAAGCCACCTGCGTCTTCTCCTTCACGATGGCCGTCACGTTCAGGGAAACATCGGCCACACCTCCATCTTTGAGCATCTGCTCTATGCGGGGCCTCAGGATGGCGGCGGCTTCGGCGGGAATCTCCTTCCCTATATTGATGTCCTGGGCATAAGCCACCCATGTCCCCATCAGAAGCACCAAGGTTAGAAACAACTTTTTCATAAGGCTTCTATCACTTCTCTGTTAATCTTATACAGCTCATCGGCCGGCATCTTGGTAATGGCACGGTCGTAGGTCATGAGGCCGTTCACCTCCCCTTCCACGTCGGTGGTCTGGGTATAAACCGCCGCGGAAACACCCTCGGCAACGGTTTTCTTGAGTTGCAGGGCATACTCCCGGTACTGGGCCAGGACCTCCTCCCCGGACTTGTACTGCACATAGCCCCAGTTGCGGTCCGGCTGCCACAGATGGCCTTCCACGGGCCAGCCGATGCCACCGTACTCTCCCAGGACATCAATCTGGGCGCCGCCGGAAGTGAACATCATGTGCGGGTCCGGATAATGATGGCTGTCCAGGATGTCTCCGGCACCCTTGTAGAAATTACCTCCGGAAGCGGCATTGACAAGGCGGGAAGAATCCTGCGCCCGGGTGAAATCCACCACCTTCTGCGTGTCAAACTGGGCCCAGGCCTCGTTGAAAGGTACCCACACCACAATGCAGGGGAACACCTGCTGCTGGGCAATCATTTCCGCCCATTCCTTATAATAATTGGCTTTGGCGCTTTCCGTAAGACGGGAATTGTGTTCGTCGGAAGCCCAGCCGCGCTGCTCCCAGCGGCCATGACGGCTGTCCGTGGGGCAGGGCATGTCCTGCCATACCAGAATGCCCAATTTGTCGCACCAGTAGTACCAGCGGGCCGGTTCCACCTTGATGTGCTTGCGAATCATGTTGAAGCCGAAGGCCTTGGTCTGCTCAATGTCGTAACGAAGGGCCTCGTCGGTGGGAGCGGTGTATAGGCCGTCCGGCCACCAGCCCTGGTCCAACGGGCCAAACTGGAAGCACGGCTTCCCATTGAGTCCCAGGCGCTTATGCCCGGCCTCATCCAGGACCTCCGTCACTTCGCGGAGGGCGGCATAGCCCTTCACGCCGTCCAAGGCTTTGCCCTCGGCATTCACCAGGCGGAACACCAAGTCGTATAGATAGGGGTCTTCCGGGCTCCAGCGGCGAGGATTTT
The DNA here is from genome assembly GCA_905235615.1 of uncultured Bacteroidales bacterium. Taxonomy (GTDB): domain Bacteria; phylum Bacteroidota; class Bacteroidia; order Bacteroidales; family UBA932; genus Cryptobacteroides. The sequence continues at coordinate 1,572 of CAJOMB010000146.1, forward strand.
CCGGGCGGAACACGGCGGGAGTACCCACCGGCACCACCTCTTCCAGGAGGATTTTACCATCGGCCATCAGGCGCACGTCCACCTGGTCTCCCTCCTTGGCATTATCCACCACCGGCGTTACGGTAAGGGCCGATGCCCCTTCGGAGGAAACGGCGGAGTAATTGACGATACGGGCCTGCGTGGGCGTAGGCTCTATCCAGACGCTCTGCCAGATGCCGCTCACAGCCGTATACCAGATACCTTCTGGCTGGGAAACCTGCTTGCCGCGGGGCTGCTCATCGTTGTCCGTGGCGTCCAGCACTTTCACCACCAGCTCCTGCTTGCCTTTTACAATATAAGGAGTAATATCGAAGGAGAAAGCCGTGTAACCGCCGGTATGAGAGCCCACCCGCCGGCCGTTGAGCCACACCTCCGCACTCCAGTCCACCGCCTGGAAGTTGAGCCATATCTCCCGGCCCTTCCACTTTTTGGGGACGGAGAAGGTGGTGCTGTACCAGAGGGCATCATCGGCCGTTATGTGCCTGCCCACGCCCGAAAGGGCCGATTCCACCGCAAACGGCACCAGAATCTTTCCCTCCGAATCCGGCTTTTCCCCCTCTTTGGGGCCGATGGCATAGTCCCACAGGCCGTTGAGCGACTGCCAGGCCGCCCGTTCCAACTGGGGACGGGGATATTCCGGAAGCGGGTTGGAAGGGTCCACCTGTTCGGCCCAGGGGGTACGGATATGGTCTCCCGCAGGGGCCCATGCGACCTCGGCAGGATGGTTGCAGCCCAGCGTCATCATCGCCACGGCTGAAAGCAAAGCAATACGAATGTTCATAGATTTCCTGTTCATTGTTCGCACAAAGATAAACATTTTTCCGCAGATTCGCGTGGCGCCTAAACGATTGACACTGTGGAAAATGATGAAAATCGGCAACTTAAGCGCCAAGGCGATTTGCGCCGCCGGTCACGAAATGGCAGCAGTGGCCGCGGTAGGAATTGACGACAGAACGGATTTGAAAAGGATTGGGGTCATACGTCAATACCTCCTGCAGCCACAGCTTCCGCGGATGCAGCGTCAGCTGCAGGTCCTCCAGCAAGAACCGACGAATAGGCTCCACGCAGGCCAGCAGGAACTCCCGGGAAGAGTCCACCAGATAGAAATCGTCCACGTAGCGCCCGTAATGGCGGCAGTGAAGTTCCCGCTTCACAAACTGGTCCAGGCTGTTCAGATAGATATTGCTGAACAGCTGTGAAGTCAGGTTCCCGATGGGCAGACCGCAGCCCGGCGCAGCATGGAACAGACTCTTGCTCGGAGGAAGGCCGCCAAAGCAGA
>CAJOMB010000147.1:0-4614 GCA_905235615.1 uncultured Bacteroidales bacterium
ACTTTAACCCACTCGTGAGACTCGGAATACTTGAGTCCTTCCAAAATCTTAGACATAACTGTGTTATTTTTTATAATTGGTTTGATAAAATCTCTTTTTAACCACCTTGCCGGGGAATACTTTCTTGCGGATGCGTATGCACAGGGGCGTATCCAGGGCGGCGTAGTCCTTGTCCACCAGGGCAAAGCAGATGCTCTTGTCCAGGGAGATGGAGTGATACCCGGTGGTGACCACGCCCACTTCCCGCTCATCGGCCGTCTCCACCGGATAACCGGCCCGCGGGATGGCCTTGTCTTCGATTTCGATGCCCACCAGCTTACGCTTGAGGTTTCCGGCCTTCTGGTCCAGGAGGGCATCCTTGCCCACAAAGTCCTTGTCAAATTTGCAGAACATGTCAAATTTGCAGAACATGCCCAGACCGGCCATCACGGGGCTTATCTCCGGGCTCAGTTCGTCTCCGTACAAGGGCAGGCCGGCCTCGAAACGGAGGGTGTCCCGGCAGCCCAGGCCGCAGGGAGCCACGCCCGCCTTCATAAAGCGGTTCCAGATTTCCACGATATTCTCCGGGGTGGTGTAAATCTCGAATCCGTCTTCTCCGGTATAGCCGGTGCGGCTCAGGATCAGGCGTTTCCCCTTGTACTCCACGTCGCAGAATTCGTAGAATCCCAGGGCCGATGCCTCCTTGTACCCCAGCACGGTGATGAGGCATTTCTCCGCCTCAGGGCCCTGCAGGGCAATCTGGCCCCAATCGGCCGATTCATTGCGAACCTCGCAGCCAAAGCCTTTCACCTGCTCCTGGATCCAGGCGAAGTCCTTGGCGATGTTGGCGGCATTCACCACCAAGAGGAAACAGTCGGTCTGGAACTCCTTATATACCAGAAGGTCGTCCACGGTGCCGCCGTCGGGGTAGCACATCATGCCGTAGAGGACCTTCCCGGGGGCCATTCCCCTTACCTCATTGGTGAAGATATGATTCACGAAGGCCTCCGCGTCGGGGCCTTCCACAAAAATTTCTCCCATGTGGGACACATCGAACATGCCCGCCTTCTTCCTCACGGCATTGTGCTCCGCCACGATGCCCTCATACGGATGGGCATCATGAAACCGGCAAAGGGGCTCATCTTGGCTCCCAAGGCCACGTGGGCATCGTACAGGCAGGTGCGCTGCAGTTCCTCCAAAGGAATTTCAATCTCTGACATACGCTAAAAGTGACTATCGATAAAACTGTATAATTCTTTGTTCGTTTCCAAGTTAATCCGGAGGTCTTCTCCCGTGGCCCCTTTGGACGGAGCCGTTTCCCCGCAAATATCCACCGCCACCACCTCCATGTTTTCCGTCAGAAGGGCCAGCATCCGCTTCACCTCCTCAAGCCCGTACGCCCCCTGCGACCAGTCCGTCCTGGCATATTCCCGGCGCATGATGTCCTTGTCCAAAGACACATACACCTTCTCTCCCCTCCTGGCCTCCACCCATCGGGCCGATACCTCCTTCTCACCCCCTTCGGGCCCCACCGTCAGGATATCCCGCAGCTTATCCAGCCTTTCGCGGGCCTCCTTCACCCAGCCGCCGCAGGAGAGCACCCCTCCGAAGGCCGGCGCCTGGTTGTCCGGATGGTTGTCCATGAGAACCAGGTGAAAGGGGGCCTGTTGCCTTTTTGCCAGCAGGTAGCTGAGGTAGTGGTAGTCTCCACTGTCCAACCACCGAAGCCGGGGCAAAGGGCCTTCCAAGGCCATTTCAATAGCCTCCTGTGCACTTTCATCGCAGTAACAGCAGCAGCCTTCCAAGGCGCGGAAGTCCCGATAAAGGACCTCATCGGCCTCCTTTTGCAGCCACTGGAGAAAGCCTTCTTTCTCGTAGGCCTCGCTGAATGAAAACACCAGGCTATTCATCTTTCAAAGATAATACTTTTTCCCCGATTATGGAAACATAGAAAGAATTTCCGTATTTTTGCAGGTTAAAAGAAAGCGGATGTTCAAATTTGAAAAGATAGCCCAGGACCCCTCCGGCGCAGCCCGCGCCGGCGTCATCTCCACAAACCACGGAAGCATCCAGACCCCCATCTTCATGCCGGTGGGCACCGTGGGCTCTGTCAAGGGAGTCTATCACAGGGACTTGAAGGAAGATATCCGTGCCCAGATTATCCTGGGAAACACCTACCACCTGTACCTCCGTCCCGGTCTGGACACCCTCCGGAAAGCCGGCGGCCTGCACAAGTTCGAACACTGGGACCGTCCCATCCTCACGGACAGCGGCGGTTTCCAGATTTTCTCGCTCGCTCCTATCCGCAAGCTCACGGAAGAGGGCTGCAAGTTCTCTTCACACATAGACGGCAGCAAGCACATCTTCACCCCGGAGAACAACGTGGACACCCAGCGCATCATCGGGGCCGATATCGTGATGGCCCTGGACGAGTGCTGCCCCGGAGACGCAGACCTGCGCTACGCCACCAAGTCCCTCAAACTTACCCAGGGCTGGCTGGAGCGCTTCGCCCGCCATTTTGACCAAACGGAGCCGCTGTACGGCTACCAGCAGGTGATGTTCCCCATCATCCAGGGCTGCGTGTATCCGGACCTTCGGAAACAGGCCGTGGAACATGCCCTCAGCTTAGACAATCCCAACCGCGGCGGTTATGCCGTGGGCGGTCTGGCCGTGGGCGAGTCCACGGAGAAGATGTATGAAATGCTGGAACTCACCTGTCCCCTGCTGCCGGAGGACAAACCCCGCTACCTGATGGGCGTAGGCACCCCCGTCAACATTCTGGAAGGCATTTCCCGCGGAATAGACATGTTCGACTGCGTGATGCCCACCCGCAACGGCCGCAATGGCATGCTTTTCACATGGGATGGCATCATGAACATGAGAAATGCCAAATGGACGGACGATTTCACCCCCTTGGACCCCAAGGGTACCTCTTTCGTCGATTCTTATTACACCCGGGCCTATATCCACCATCTTTTCATCGCCGGTGAAATGTTCGCCGCCATGGTGGCATCGGAGCACAACCTGGCCTTTTACTTAGACCTGGTGCGCACCGCCCGGGAGCATATCGTAGCCGGAGACTTCACCTCCTGGAAAAACGCCGTCATTCCCAAACTGAGCCAGAGACTATGAGATTCCAGGGATTACAGAAACTGGACTGGTACATCATCCGCAAGTTCCTTACCACGTTCTTCGTTTCCATCGCGGTGCTGGCCGTGGTGGTGGTCATCTTCGACATAAGCGAGAAGATAGACGACTTTATCCGGAAGGAAGCCCCCCTGCACGAAATCATCTTTGACTATTACATGAACTTCATCCCGTATTTCATGAACATGTATTCCCCTATGTTCGTGTTCCTTACGGTTATTTTCTTCACGTCCAAGATGACGCAGGATTCGGAGGTGATCGCCATCCTCTCGGGCGGCATCAGTTACCACCGTTTCGTCCTGCCCTACCTGGTATCGGCCTGTTTCATTGCGCTGCTGTCGCTGGAACTGGGGCAATGGGTTATCCCGCATTCCAACGGAGCCAAGGTGGACTTTGAGCAGAAGTACAATTCCTGGCGCAAGGTCAAGATGGGGCACGACATGCACTACAAGCTGGAAGACGACCATTTTGTCTATTTAGAGAGCTTCAGCGCCTACAACAATACCGCCTACAACTTTACCCTGGAAGACCTTTCCGGCGGGCGCATGCACTCCAAGATATCGGCCGAAAGCGCCCAGTACGACACCGTGAGCGGGGTTTGGCACCTGAGGAACTGGACCCGGAGGGACTACGATGAAGGAATGAGGGACAGGATTACCAGCGGCCGGCAGATGGACACCACCCTGAGCCTTACCCGGGACGACTTTTTCCTGAACAAGTTCACCATCCAGCGGCTGAACAAACGGGAGCTGAACCAGCTCATCGAGACACAGAAAATGCGGGGAGACGCTTCCGTGAACAACGCCCTTATCGAGAAGAACAACCGCTATTCGCTGCCCTTCTCCACCATTATCCTGACGATTATCGGCCTGTCGCTTTCTACCAAGAAAAAGCGGGGCGGCATGGGTTGGAACCTGGCTGCGGGAACGGCCCTGGGCTTCTCCTACATCCTGTTCATGCAGTTCAGCGAGATGTTTGTGATTACGGACACCCTGCCGGCTTCCATTGCCATCTGGCTGCCCAATTACCTATACACGGCCATCGCCGTTTTCCTGTATATAAAAGCTCCTAAATAATGAAAGTTCAGATAGTTAACAACTCTCCTTATCCCTGCCCGACCTATGCCACGGAGCAAAGCGCCGGCATGGATTTGAAAGCCCATCTGGAAGAGTCCCTGATTTTGAAGCCGCTTCAGCGGGCCCTGGTTCCCACCGGCCTCTTCATGGCCCTTCCGGCCGGTTATGAGGCCCAGGTGCGCCCCCGAAGCGGACTGGCTGCCAAGCATGGAATCACCGTCCTCAATACCCCCGGCACCATAGATGCCGATTACCGGGGAGAAATCAAGGTGATCCTGGTGAACCTGTCCGACGAGGCTTTCGAGATTGTGCCCGGGGAAAGGATAGCCCAGATGGTGATTGCCCGCCACGAGCAGGTGGAATGGGAAGAAGTGAACGAGCTGGACGCCACCGAACGCGGCGCCGGCGGATT
>CAJOMB010000147.1:4637-7503 GCA_905235615.1 uncultured Bacteroidales bacterium
ATTCAAGAATTATACGATATCTACCTGCATTCCGCAGGCGTCTCCACCGACACGCGCACCCTTAAGAAGAACCAGCTTTTCTTCGCCCTCAAGGGGGAGAATTTTGACGGCAACGCCTTCGTGGAGCAGGCCCGGGAGAAAGGGGCCTCCTATGTGGTGGCCGGAGACAACGGCCTGGAAAGCTTGAAAGAGCTGGCCGCCTACCACCGCCGGCAGCTCAGGATTCCTGTCATCGGCCTCACCGGCACCAACGGGAAAACCACCACCAAGGAGCTTATCAAGACCGCCCTGGGTGCCGCCTACCGCGTAAGTGCCACGGAGGGCAACCTCAACAACGAGATTGGCGTACCGCTCACGGTGCTGCGCATCCACCCGCGGGCCCAGCTGGCCATCGTGGAAATGGGCGCCAGCCATCCGGAAGACTTGAAGCCTCTTCTGGCCGTGGCCCGGCCCAACCTGGGACTCATCACCAATGTGGGCAAGGCGCATCTGCTGGGCTTCGGCAGCTATGAGGGCGTGAAACATGCCAAGGGCCTCCTCTACGACTACCTGAAGGAGCACGACGGCGTGGTATTCGCCAATGCCGATGACCCGGTGCTGCAGGAAATGCTCTCGGAGCGGGGCCTTCAGGCCATTCCCTACTCCCGCGAAGGCGTAAAGATAAAGGCCGATCCTTTCCTGGAACTCCGCTTCGAGGACGCCACCCTGAAGACGCAGTTGGTGGGAGCCTACAATGCCGCCAACGTGCTGGCGGCCCTGCGTTTAGCCTGGTACTTCGACGTTCCCCGGGAGGATGCCCTGCAGGCAATAGCTTCCTACGTTCCTTCCAATAACCGTTCTCAACTGGTTAAGACAGAGAAGAATACCCTCATTGTAGATGCCTATAACGCCAACCCTTCCTCCATGGCCGTGGCCTTGGACAACCTGGCACTCATGAAAGGCCGCAAAGTGGCCCTACTGGGAGATATGCGGGAACTCGGGGAAGATGCCGCCGCGGAGCACAAACGCATTGTGGAGCGGCTTCAGGACACGGAAGCCTATCTGGTGGGAGAAGAATTCGCCCGCGCCGCACAGGGCACGCCGCACAAGACTTTCGCCTCGTCTCAGGACTTGGCCAAGTATTTGACTGAAAACCCCTTGGAAGGATGCACGGTGCTGCTCAAGGGCTCCCACAGCATCCAGATGGAGAAAGTTATAGACGTGCTTTGACAATGAGCCAACGCATGGCACAGGCCAGACCATAGCCCAGTGCCAGGCCCACTGTACAGCCAACCAGAATATCCCCCACATAATGGGCTGCCAGCATGACGCGGCTCACGGCCACCAACGCGGCCCAGGTCATCAGGACCAGGCCGTACCAGCCATAGCGATGTCGGCGGTCATTGAGTTGGAGACCGGCCCAGGAACCGGCGGCAAAGGCGAAGGTATTGGCCGAATGGCCGGAGAAAAAGCCGTACAGCCCCCCTATCATGCCGTCCGGGCACACCACTCCGTGGGTAATCATCCAGCTGTCGCGGCAAGGCCGCAAGCGCATGAATCCGTCCTTGAAAAGATTGGCCACCTGGTCTGTGAGCACAAGCCCTATAACCAGCGTCAGGGTAACGGCCAGGGCCTTTTTCCAGCCTAAGCGCACAAAGAGGAAGACCAGGATGAGCACGTAAAGGGGAATCCACTCGCGCACCCCCGACATGAAATGCCAGAAGCCGTTCAGCGCGGGCGGGTTGGCCTGGTTCAGCCAAAGGGTGACCGTCCGGTCTAATTGGACAAGGCTTTCCATAGCATTTCCTTGAGTTCGTTAAGGCCCGTCTGCGCTACCGAGGAAATAAAGACATGGGGGATGTCTGCGGGTAATTTTTTCTCTATTTTGGCCTTCTGCTTTTCGTCAATCAAATCTGTCTTGGTCACGGCCAGCACACGGTCTTTCACCAGCAGTTCGGGGTTATATTCCTCCAGTTCTTTCAGGAGAATCTGGTAGCCCTTTGCCACATCGGGTTCATCGGCCGCCACCATGAAGAGGAGCACGGAGTTGCGCTCGATGTGCCGGAGGAAGCGCATGCCTATCCCCCGCCCCTCGTGGGCGCCCTCGATGATGCCGGGGATATCGGCCATCACGAAGGAACGGTCATCGTAATAACGGACGATGCCCAGGTTGGGCTCCAGGGTGGTGAAGGCGTAATTGGCAATCTTGGGTTTGGCCGATGTGACGGCGGCCAGCAGGGTGCTCTTTCCTGCGTTGGGAAAGCCCACCAGGCCCACGTCGGCCAGGACTTTGAGCTCCAGAATGAACCAGCCCTCCTGCCCTTCCTCTCCGGGCTGGGCATAGCGGGGCGTCTGGTTGGTGGCGCTTTTGAAGTGGTCATTGCCCCAGCCGCCTTTTCCGCCGCGGCAAAGGATGTATTCCTGGCCGGGTTCCACCAGCTCGGTAATCACTTCCTCGGTTTCCGCGTCCTTGACAACCACGCCCTGAGGCACTTCCAGGACAATATCTTCGCCGTTCTTTCCCTTCTTGAGAGCCTCCGCGCCATTGCCGCCGTTATCGGCCTTCACCACCTTGCGGTAGCGCAGGTGGATGAGCGTCCACAGCTGGGGATTCACCCGCAGGATGATGTGGCCGCCGCGGCCGCCGTCTCCTCCGTCAGGCCCTCCCTTGGGCACATACTTGGCCCGGTGCAGGTGGGCACTGCCCGCACCACCCTTTCCGCTGGCGCAGAAGATGCGTACGTAGTCTATGAAGTTACTTTCGGCCATAGTTTATCTCTCAAGCGTGCAAAGTTACGGAATCTTTTTGATTTCCCGAAGCAGTTAAGACAGCATCTCCTTCATCGACAGCCCGATATACGACACGGACCACTTCTTATGATGCGCC
>CAJOMB010000148.1 GCA_905235615.1 uncultured Bacteroidales bacterium
CTGCCGGCATTCTTCACAACTGTTGCTTCACCTGTTTTCATACGTTCCTTCTTCGCAATCTCCACAAAAATAGCGCAACTTCGCCAACTTTGCAAATTCACCGCGCATACACAAAAAAAGCCGTTTTTGTGCATGTGTGTTATCGCTTCCTCCCTGACGTTGAGCGGAGATGAAGTGTCCGCCTGAGCCGCGATGTGGAGCAGCCCTGGTCATCCTTGTGATAATTCCGCAAAAATATTGTATATTTGCCTTGTAAACGACAACGCACGAACTTATGACCATTAACATCCAGCTTCAGTATCATACCAAATGGGGAGAAGCTGCGCATTGGCAAGCGGCGCATCCCCATGGAATATTCTTTTGGCGGCCTGTGGCAAATTGTGCTTACCGGACGCGATCTCCATCACGGCGACGAATTCACCTACGAGGTGGTCCGTGACGGCAAGGTGGTCAAGCGCGAGTGGCGCACCCACCATTTCAAGGCCCCGCAGGCGCAGAAAAACATTGTGGTGCGCTCCCGCTGGATGGCCCGCCCGTCCAATTCGGCCTTTTACAGCACGGCCTTCAGCGAGGTGGTGTTCCGCCGCCCGTCCGGCATGTCGTTCCGCAAGCCACAGAGCCTGAATCCGGATCTGGGCAACGTGTGCATCCGCGTGGCCGCTCCGGAAGTGCGCAGCGGCGAGTCCCTGGCCATCGTGGGCTGCGGTGCCGTGCTGGGCAAGTGGGACAAGGTGATTCTCCTCAGCGATGACGCCTTCCCCTGGTGGTTCATCACCCTGGACATTGCTGAACCCATGGAGTACAAGTTTGTGATTGTGGACACCAAAACCAGGGAAATCCGCCTGTGGGAAGAAGGTCCCAACCACTTCTTTGCGGAAGTGCCGCCCAAAGATACGCAGATTGTCATCGCCAACCTGGAGCCCAAGTTCCCCACGGAGCCCTGGCGCGGCGCCGGCGTGGCCGTTCCGGTGTTCTCCCTCCGCACGCAGGACAGCTTCGGCGTGGGAGAATTCCACGACCTCAAAAAGCTGGTGGACTGGGCCGTGAAAGCCGGCCAGAGCGTGATTCAGCTGCTTCCGGTGAACGACACCACCATGACGGGCGGCTGGCAGGATTCCTATCCGTACAACGCCGTGAGTTCCTTCGCCCTGCATCCGCAGTTCATCCATCTGCCGGACGCCGGCGTGCGCAAGGACGCCGCCTACAAGGCCAAGCAGCAGGAGCTGGAGGCCCTTCCTGCCCAGGATTATGAGAAGGTGAACGCGGCCAAGCTGGAACTGCTCCGCAAGCTCTTCAAGAGTGCCAAGGGGCAGGCGATGGCGGCATCGGCCCCTTATAAGGCCTTTATGGACGCCAACGAGTCCTGGCTGGGCCCTTATGCCGTTTTCTGTGCCCTCCGGGACGAATTCGGCACCCCTGAATTCTCTTCCTGGGGAGAGTGGAGCCGCTATACGGACAAAACCGTGTCCCGCTTTGTGACGGGCCATCCCAAGCGGGCGGAGGCCGTTGATTTCTACTGCTTCGTGCAGTATCTGTTGGATGTCCAGCTCCGGGACGCCGTGGACTATGCCCATGAGCACGGGGTGGCCATCAAGGGAGACCTTCCCATCGGCGTAAGCCGCCAGAGTGCCGATGCCTGGCAGCACCCGGAACTCTTCCACATGGACAGCCAGGCCGGCGCCCCGCCGGATGCCTTTGCGGAGGACGGCCAGAACTGGGGCTTCCCCACCTACAACTGGGAGGAAATGGCCAAGGACGGCTATGCCTGGTGGAAGGCCCGCATGGGCAAGATGGCGCAGTATTTCGACGCTTTCCGCATAGACCATATCCTGGGCTTCTTCCGCATCTGGGAAATTCCTTCCCAGTACAAGAGCGGCCTCATGGGCCACTTCAGCCCGGCCCTGCCGTATTCGGAGGATGAGCTTCGCCAGCGCGGTTTCAATCCCTCCGAGGGAGAGGGCACGGACGTCCTCTTCGTGGAGGATCCCCGTCAGAAGGGATATTGGCACCCGCGCATTTCCGGGAACAAGACGGCCCGCTTCGCCGCCCTGCCGGATCATCTGAAATACCAGTACGAGCAGCTCCATACAGACTTCTTCTGGTTCCGCCACAACGATTTCTGGCGGGAGAGCGCCATGCGCAAGCTCCCGGCCCTGCTCCGTTCCACCGGCATGCTCTCCTGCGGGGAAGACCTGGGCATGATTCCCGGCTGTGTCCCCTCCGTGATGGAAGAGCTCAACATCCTGAGCCTGGAAATCCAGCGCATGCCCAAGAATCCGGCCGATGCCTTCGGCCATCCCCGGAACTACCCTTACTGGTGCGTCTGCGCCACCGGAACCCACGACACCTCGCCGCTGCGGGCCTGGTGGGAGGAGGACCGTGCCCTCACCCAGCGTTACTACAACGAGATTCTGGGCTGCGAAGGGGACGCCCCCTACTTCTGCGAGCCCTGGGTGGCAGACCTTATCCTGGCCCAGCACATGCACTCCCCGGCCATGCTGGCCATCCTGCCCCTCCAGGATTACCTGGCCACCGACGGAGACATCCGTTATCAGGGAAATCCGGCCGACGAGCGCATCAACATCCCGGCCATTCCCCGGCACTACTGGCGTTACCGCATGCATTGCACCTTGGAGAGCCTCATTGAAAACGACAAGTTCAACGCCCATATCCGCACACTGGTAGAGAGCGCCGGACGCAACCGTTAAGCCATGGAGAACGACTGGAAAAGCCGTTTGGGCGTGGTCTATTCCACCAACCCGGACTTCCATTATACCACGGCCGGTGATGCCCCGGTCCAGACGCTTCCCCCGGAAAAGCAGCGCCTGATCGTGCGCATAGACCGCCGCAACCGGGGCGGCAAGCAGGTGACTCTGGTGAGCGGTTTCCAGGGAAGTGAGGAAGACTTGAAGGAACTGGGCCGGACGCTCAAGACCCGTCTAAGCGTGGGCGGAAGCGCCAAAGACGGAGAAATCACCATCCAGGGAGACTTCCGGGACAAGGTGGTATCGCTTTTGCAGCAAGCCGGGTACCCGGCCAAAAGGGGAAACTAAACCCCTATGGCCAAAAATTTTCAAGAAAAATTTCCACAAAAATAAACTATAAATAAAAATACCAATCATTTCAAAACAGACTCTAAATGGTCTTTGTGCTTTCAGACATATTGGTTGTTGTCTCCGTCCTGCTGTGCATCATGGTGTTGGGCCGGTTCATGGGGCTCTTCCCCTATCTGGCGGACAGTCTCTCCCGCCTGAGGGGCTGCTTCGCCTTGGAAGGGAGTCTCCGTGTAAGGCAGGACCGCAACCTGGTGGCCCTGGCGCTTCTGATTCCGGCCATCCTGGTGGTCTGGAGATACCGCCTGTATGATCCGGAGCTTATCCGGAGCTTGGAGTCTGAGATCCGGCTGTGTGCCGTTGCTGCAGTCCTGGCAGCGTTTGTGCTGTTTCGCTTCCTGATATATCTGCTTCTTCGTCCCCGGCGCGGGAAGGAGAATTTCCGCCAAGAGCACCGGGTGGCCTACACCTACTTCATCTT
>CAJOMB010000149.1 GCA_905235615.1 uncultured Bacteroidales bacterium
TCGGCCTCACTAAGCTCAAACGCCGCTTCGATGAAGAAACCGGCCTGAACCTCTACGATTTTTAGTTTAGCGTAAAAAGCTGTATCTTTGTACGAATATACTTAAGAATAACTATAAATTATCAAAAGATGCGTAAATTCGTATATGGCACGATGGCGCTGGTGGCCGGCTTTATGCTGGTTTCTGCGGTGGCCAATGCTCAAAGCTCGATGACGGATGAACAGGTGCTGGAATATGTCCAGCAGGCTATGGCCGAGGGAAAAACCCGTGACGATATTGCCAGAGAGCTCTCGCTGAAAGGTGTAAGCCAGGCCCAGGCTCAGCGCGTATATGTGCTCTATCAGTCCCGTTCCTCCTCCAATCAGGCACAGGCGGAGTCCCAGGACGTGAACCGTTCCCACACGGTCAACGGTTCTGTTGCCGATGACGGGCAGGTGAACGCCTTCGTCACCGAGAATGCTACGGTGTATGGCCGTAACATCTTCCGGAACAAGTCGCTGAATTTTGCTCCCAGTGAAAACCTGGCAACCCCCCGCAATTACAAGCTGGGCCCCGGCGACGAAATTATCATTGATATTTTCGGCCGCAACCAGACCACGCTTCGTAACTTCATTTCTCCGGAAGGCAGCATCAATGTGGATGTGCTGGGCCCGGTCTATCTGAGTGGAATGACCATTGACGAAGCCAACAAATATCTCAAAAAGAGGCTGGGGCAGATTTACGGCGGCCTGGGAAGGGAAGGCACGGATATGCGCCTGAGCCTGGGTCAGATCCGTACCATCCAGGTTAACATAGTGGGAGAAGTTCCCAACCCCGGCACCTATGTGCTGTCGGCCTTCGCCACGGCCTTCCACGCACTGTATCGTGCAGGCGGTGTGGAGGAGCCCGGTACCGTCCGTGACATCAAGGTGGTCCGTAACGGGAAAGATGTGGCCCACGTGGACGTCTATCAGTTCCTGATGAATGGTAATCTGAACGATGATATCCGCCTGGAAGAGGGGGATGTTATCCTGGTCTCCCCTTATAAGAGCCTTGTCTCTATCGAGGGTGCCGTCAAGCGCCCTATGTATTTTGAAATGAAGGAAGGAGAGAAACTGGACAAGCTTCTCGAGTATGCCGGCGGTTTCTCCAACGGAGCCAATACTGCCTCCGTTACCGTATTCCGCCAGCGTGATAAGGCCTTCGAGGTTCGTACGGTTGAGAATAAGGATTATGCCTCTTTCGCCCTTATGACAGGAGACAGAATCGAAGTGGGTGAAATCCAGTCCCGTTTCGAGAACCGTATCGCTATCCAAGGTTCTGTATACCTCCCCGGCACCTATGAGTTGGGAGAGGTTCGTACCGCCAAGGGGCTTGTAGAGAAAGCCGGCGGATTGCTGCCGGAAGCTTTTACAGACCGTGTGGTGGTACACAGGGAGCATCCTGACAAGACTTTGGAAGTGTTCTCTTTGAACCTGACGGATATTATGGCCGGTAAGCAGCCGGATTTCGTGCTCCAGAACAACGATGTGCTCCATATCTCCAGCAGCTTTGATCTCAAGGACCAGGGCACGATGACCATCTCCGGTATGGTCAAAAAGCCCGGCACTTATCCTTTTGCTGAGAACACCACCATTGAAGACTTTATCATTTTGGCCGGCGGTCTGCAGGATGGTGCCTCCACTTCTCGTGTTGATGTGACGCGCCGTAAGAAAGACAGAGCCGGCAAGGTTGCCACCAGCGATGTGGGCGAGATGTATACTTTCTCCCTCAAGGATGGCTTGATTGCCGATGGCAGCCGTGAGTTTGTGCTGGAACCCTACGATGAGGTCTATGTACACCGCAGCCCTTCCTACAACGAGCAGCGCCATTTTACGGTGTCCGGAGAAGTGAACTTCCCGGGTCAGTATACCATTACCAACCGTGAAGAAAGGATTACAGACCTGATTGAAAAGGCCGGCGGTCTCACCCAGTTCGCCTACATCAAGGGCGCCCGTCTGGTCCGCGAAGCCACTGAGGAGGAAATCACCCAGGCCCGTGAACTGGGACAGTTGCTGGTGAAGCAGATAGACAGTACGGCCGCTGTGAATATGGACCGTAATACCCTCAAGACCGGTACCCGACACTACAGTATTTCCCTGGATCTGGAATCGGCCCTGGCCAACCCCGGCGGTCCGTCCGATGTTATTCTCCGCGAGAACGACCGCCTGGAGATTCCCGTGGAATCCAATGTGGTTCGCGTGTTCGGTGCCGTCATGTATCCTACGGCCGTGACCTGGAACGAAAAGATGACCGTGGCCGATTACATTGACGCCGCCGGTGGTTATGCCCAGCACGCCCGCAGAACCAAGAAATATCTGGTGTCTATGGGTGGCCGCGCCAAGAAGGTGTACTTCTGGAACAGGATAGAACCCGGTTCGGAAATCTTTGTTCCGGATAAGGAGAAGAAGAACGAGAAGGCGGACTTTACCGGCATAGTGGCCATCTCCTCTGCGGCCGCATCCTTGGGTACGCTCAGCGTAGCCGTGGTGACCATGGTGAACAACCTCAAGAAGTGATCCAAAAAGAAGTGGTTTTATGGAAGAGAATTTGAATCCAGCTCCCGTACCGCAGGCTCCCGTATATCAGGACGACGAGTTTGAAATTGATTGGATGGGTATTTTCACCAGGCTTCTGAAACATTGGAAGCAGATTATCCTCATCGGCTTTATTTTCAGTTGCATAGGGGTGGCATCGGATGAAAAGGAAGTACAACGTAACCATGACGCTGGCTCCCGAATTGCAGAGCCGCAACAGCAGCAATCTTTCCAACATGGCCGCCCTGCTGGGCATGGGCGGTGTCTCCATGAGCGGCGGAACCGATGCCATGAATATCACCCTGTTCCCGGAAATCAGCCATTCCACACCCTTCCTGGCCGCTCTGCTGGATGTTCCGCTCACCTCCTATGTAAGTCCCAAGCAGGCCGAGGAGGGCGTACAGCCCTACCACACCACGGTGTACAAGCACATAAGCGGGGAAGACAGGCCCGATTACAAGCCCAAGAAAGACGAGAAACCCTATACCCCGGTCACCGATCCCACGGAACTTACCAGAAAACAGGCTGTCGTGGTAAAGGCCCTGGGCTCGGCCATATCGGCCGATGTGGACAAGAAAACGGGCGTCACCACCATCTCCGTCATCATGGACGACCGCATGATGGCCAAACAGCTGGCCGATACGGTGTGCAGCCGCCTGCAGCGCTTCGTGTCGGACTACCGCACCAAGAAGGCGACGGACGACTACAATTACTACGTGATGCTGGCCGATGAGGCCCACGAGGAGCTGGTGAAGGCGCAGGCCGCCTATGCCGCCTCCGTGGACTATGACCGCAGCATCATCCTGCAGAGCGCCGCCGCCCAGAAGGAGCGGCTCCGCGAGGAGGCCTCCTTGGCCAATCAGATTTACTCCCAGATGGCCCAGCAGCGGGAACTGGCCCGTGCCAAGATTCAGGAAGAGAAACCCGTATATGCGGTGGTACAGCCCGCCGTCCTTCCCCAGCAGGCCATGAACAGCCGCGCCAAGCGTGTGCTCGTCTGGGCCTTCGTAGGTGGCTTCCTGGCCGTTGCCTGGTATGGTTTCGGTGAGAATTTTTACAAGAAATTCCGCAGTGACGTCAAGGAAAAAATGGATGAAAATGAAGCATAAATTCTTTGTTGCGGCGGCCCTGGCTCTGCTGGTGTCTGCCTGTTCCCAGCCGGTCGTGAACACGTCCCGTTCCCTGACAGACTGGGCAGAATACGTGAACCCCATGGGGGGTACCCTGTCCACCTTCAACCTTTCCACCGGCAACACCTATCCGGCCATCGCCGTTCCGTGGGGCGCCCATTTCTGGACTCCCCAGACCGGCAAGAACGGAGACGGATGGACGTACCGCTACGACGCCACGCACATCCGGGGCTTCAAGCAGACGCATCAGCCGTCCCCCTGGATCAACGACTACGGCGCCTTCAGCCTGATGCCGGTGACCACCGGCCCTTTCTATGACGAGGAAAAGCGTGCCAGCTGGTTCTCCCACAAGACGGAGGTGGCCAAGCCGTACTATTACAGCGTCTATCTGGCCGACCACGACGTCACGGCCGAACTGGTGCCCTCCTCCCATGCGGCCTGGTTCCGCTTTACTTACCCGGAGTGCGAGAAATCCTACTTGGTGGTGGATGCGTACGAAGGCGGCCGGGTGGAAATTGTGGACGACCATACCATCCGCGCCTGGGCTGTGAACAACCACGGCGGCGTAGCTCCCAACTTCTGCAATTACATCCTCATCCAGACCGACACGCCCTTTACGGCGGAGAAAACCCCCGGTAATATCGGCATGGTGTCTTTCCCCACCACCAAAGGACAGGAAGTGTATGTGAAGGTGGCTTCTTCCTTCATCAGCATGGAACAGGCCAAGCTGAACCTCGGAGAGATCAACGACCCCTTCGACGAAGTGAAGATGTTCTCCCAGACGGCCTGGAACCAGGCCCTGGGCAGGATTGAAGTGGAGGATGACAACATAGACCACCTCCGTACCTTCTATACCTGCCTGTACCGGAGCCTGCTCTTCCCCCGAGACCTCTCCGAGGTGGGCATGTTCGGGGTGCTGCAGCACTACAGCCCCCATACCGGCGAGGTGAAAGAGGGCCATTTTTATACGGATACCGGTTTCTGGGATACGTTCCGCAGCCTGTTCCCGCTGCTGAACCTCCTGTATCCGGAAGTTTCTTCCCTGGTGCAGCAGGGGCTTGTGAACGACTACCTGGAAAGCGGTTTCCTGCCCGAATGGGCTTCTCCGGGTCACCGGGGCTGCATGGTGGGCAACAACAGCGCCTCCGTGGTGGCCGATGCCTACCTCTCCGGCGTCCGTAACTACGATATCGGCAAACTCTGGGAAGCCGTCACGCACGACGCCCATGCCGTGCATCCCACGGTGAGTTCTACCGGCCGCCTGGGCTGGCAGTATTACGATGAACTGGGCTACGTACCCTGCGACGTTAATATCTCCGAGAATGCGGCCCGCACCCTGGAATATGCCTATGACGACTGGTGCATCTACCAGTTGGGAAAGGCCCTGAAGATGCCGGAGGAAGACCTTGCGCCCTACAAGAAGGCCGCCCTCAATTACCGCAACGTCTATGACGCGGAGGTGGGCCTCATGAACGGCCGCCTCTCTGACGGCAGTTTCCGTCGGCCTTTCAGCCCGCTCAAATGGGGCGGAGACTTCACCGAAGGCAATTCCCTGCACTATACCTGGAGCGTGTTCCATGACGTGGAGGGCCTGATAGGCCTGATGGGTGGAGAAGAGCAGTTCAACGCCCGGATGGACACCGTCTTTGCCATGCCGCCCAAGTATGACGACAGCTACTACGGCTTCCCCATTCACGAGATTATCGAAATGACGGTGATGGGCATGGGCAATTACGCCCACGGCAATCAGCCCATCCAGCACATGCTGTACCTGTATGACTGGAGCCGTCAGCCCTGGAAGACGCAGGCCCGCGTAAGGGAAGTGATGGAGAAATTCTACACCCCTTGGGCCGAT
>CAJOMB010000150.1 GCA_905235615.1 uncultured Bacteroidales bacterium
CAACGCTGTAGTAGAGGTCGTTGAAGGAGGGAAGCCGACAGGATTTTTTCACGAAGGCATCGGCCTCCAACCACCTCAGAGGTGCCCAGAAAAGGCTTACGGAGGGCATCCAGCTTCCCCGGTACGTGTCAAGATTATCCCAGGCGCCTTGATAAACCAGGTGCGCGGCGGCCCGAAATTTTTCCCACACTACACGCGTGGCGAGAGCCCCCGTAAAAGTGGTGCGGCGGGGCGTCACGAACTGCCCCACGTCAGAGGCCAAGGCGTTGTGCTGCACATCCGTACTCAGGTCTGCAGACCAGGGACCGGCGATCACAAACGACTGTGCCCAAGACAGATATCCGGACTGCTGCCGATAATGCAAGTTGTACGGCAAGGCCATGGGGTTCTTCTCCGGATGGGTGTTGTAGTGCGTGTAATTGTTGGCGTATTTCACGCGAAGGGCCGTGCTGTACCGGGGCGTCCACTCCTGGGTCCAGCCGCCCTGGATGAAGAGGTCCTGGTCGGCCTGGCGCTCCGCGCTGAAGGGGAAGGAAGCCCCGCGGCGGATCACCGGACCGGGGAAGCCCCGCTCGGAGCCGTAACTGTAAACGCGCAGCTGCCACTGTCCTTCCCGTATCCGGCCAAAAAGCTGGGCCTCCAGCCTGAGGCTGCGTATGTCTCCGTTCTCCCGCACCAGCGTCGTGTCAAAGCAGGGATAAGGGTATCGGCCTGCGCTGTAAAGGAAGTCGGCCGATGTCCGCAGCATGAGCCGCCGGGAAAGCCGCCGGTCCCACAGCACGGAGGGGTTCACTGTGCCCAGGGTGCCGCCCAGAAGGCGCACATGGCCGCCGGAAACCGCAGGCACTGCCGATTCCAGGTGTACGGAGGCTCCGGCGGCATACTCTTTCGCCGTTTGCAAGCGGCTGGTTTTCTGTCCGTTATAGAGCGTAACGGCGCCTATCCCTTCCGTGGAAAACCGCCCCAGGTCCACCTGCATGTTCTGTGCGTTGTCCACCTGAATCCCGTCTAAGAAAACACCCACATGCTCACTGCCCAGGCTCCTCACGTTCACGGTCTTGAGGCCGCCTACGCCGCCATAATCTTTCACCTGGACGCCGGTGAAGCGGCGCAGGACATCGGCCACCAGGGGCGGAGCCTGTACCAGGGCATCCATACGGACCTCCTCCGTGGCCCGCACCACCGGCAGTTCCTTGACGGAATACACGGTGGCGGGGGCCAGGGTATCGGGGGCCTGCAGGAACAGGGCTATGACGGCCGCAAGAATCACTTCCAGACGGCGAAGTGGCCCGGGCATACGCCCGCCGTCACGCTCCAGAGCCTGTCTTGCCCGGACAGGTCATAGAGATTGAGGGTGCCGGGATTGAAATAGTCGCCGGCATCGCCCACCAGCAACAGGTCCTGCCCCAGGGCCATGATGCCATAGGGCACTCCGGTCAGGCTTATGGGGTAAAAGGCAATCTTTCCCTGCTGTGCGCTATAGCTCCAAACCGTATATTCGTGCGCCTCGCCAAAGGCAAATTCGTTCTCCGTGCCAACACAATACACCTCGTCCCCCAAGATACAGGAGCTGCTCACATGCGTGTGCTTGAAAAGCTCCGACCACACATGCTCCACCTTGTCGGGCGCGTCCGCCGGGAAGCAGTACAGACCGGAAGGGATGTCGTAATAATTGCCCATCGATGTCACGTAAATGACGCCCTGGCCGTCGGAGTACACGTTTTTGAGGTTCACTTCCACCGCTACGGTCCGGCTTACGGCAAAACTTTCGGTGTCGATGATGCTCACCGTATTGTCGTACGAATAAGCGGGCGGAAGCTGGCTGGAAATGCCGCCGGAATTGGCCACGTACAGCTTGCCGTCATAGTAGGCGATGCCTTCCGGCTGATAACCCACTTCCACGGTGCCGGCCGTCTTGTAGGTATTCAGGTCGATGCGATAGACGCAGCCTTTCGGGTTGGCCGAATCGGTAATGGTGTAATCGGCCCCATAGGTGGCAAAAGCGCCCGCCCAGGAGCTTACGTAGGCGTATTGGCCGTCAAAGGCGATGTTGCGCGGCGTGGGCACTTCGATGACGGCCATCTCCGTTTCATCGGCCGCAGAGACCACTTCCACCAGGCCGGAATTGCTGATGACCATCCAGACTTCGTTTCCATGGACGGCGATGTCGTTGCCCACATCGCCCAGGCCGGCCTTGGCACCGGGATTCATTTTCCTGAAGGCGCCGGTAATGTATCGGCCGTCGCTCCGGCGCAGGAAATCCAGCGTGGCGTTGTTGGCGCCCATGCCGCCTTCGTTGAGGACGAACACTTTTTTGACATCCAGCGGGAAGCGTTTCACATCCACCTCCGTGCCTTGCAGGGAGACGTCTTTGGCCGGCGTTTCCGGCACGGCCGTTTTCTGGCATGCCGCCACGGCAAGCACGCCAAGAGATAAAAGCATCAGCGCTTTTTTCATAAAAATAAGGTATTTGCGTCAGCGCAGCGGCTTGTCCCCGAGCACGTGTGCATAACTTGATTCAGGCAGGTCTTCTGACTTCTCCCGGCTTCGGCCTTCTCGGGGGTTCCCCAATGGCATTTTTCGAAGCCGATAACGGATAACACAGCTGCGGGCACAGTTCCGGTCTCTCACCGGCTTCCCTGTTAGGCCCTTGGAGGGCACCCGAATCTGGCCACAAAGTTACAAAAAATTATGTGACCGGATTGGGAAAAACGCGTATCTTTGCGGTATGCTACTAAGTTTACTATACGTGCTCGCCCTGCCGATAGGCGGAATCCAGATGCAGTATCTGTGGCGCAACCAGCTTGGTGACGTGTATTCGTTAGGATTAGGCTCTGCCGCCTGCTTGGGCGCCGCCGCGGCCACAATGTCCGGGTGGTGCTCGCTCACGGTGGGGAGTTTCATCTGCACGCTTATCTGTACGCTCATCTGCTTTTTTGTCACGCTGAAAGTGAATACGCAGCAGCTTATCACGTTTGGCATTCTGTTCGGCACTTTCATTGGCTCCCTTGGAACCATTGTGGTCACCAACGCCCCCACCGGAGACCTTCTGAAGCAGTATTATCTCTGGGGCGCGGCCAATTTCAGACTGGAGGGCGTCACTGCGGGAGACATCCTCTTCTCGCTGGCGCTGTTTGGAATCGGCCTTGCGGCAGCACTCTCCCAGGCGGGCCGATTAACCCGTCACTTCAAGGAAGAAACCGAAATTCCCAACTCGGGAAAAGCCCTCCTCCTTCTTGCCATCATGTGCCTGGTTACCAGCGCAGTGAGCATCTGCGGCCCCATCGGCTTCATTTCCCTTGGCGTTCCCAACCTGAGCCGCCTCGTCTGCAAGAGCACGGATATCCGCAAACATTATCTCATCAGCAGTGCAATGGGTGTGGGGCTTCTGCTTGTCACCTACCTTGTGGTGCAGTACGTCAATTTTGGCATCTACCTGCCCGTCAGCGCCACCATGGCCATCCTTGCCCTGCCGCTGATGGCGCTCATCTTTGTGAAGGGGAAAGAATCGTGAAACCGAATCTGAAGGCATATTGCGAGGCCGGAAGGTTAGAGGCCGGCTGTGACGAGGCGGGCCGGGGCCCGTTGGCGGGGCCGGTGTATGCCGCCGCGGTGATTCTGCCGCCGGATTTCCACCATCCCCTCCTCAACGACTCCAAGCAGATGAGCCAGAAGGCCCGCGAAGAGCTGAGGCCCATCATCGAGCAGGAGGCCATTGCCTGGGCGGTGGAGGCGGTATCGGCCGATGAAATTGACACGCTGAATATCCTTTGGGCCTCCGTGACGGGAATGCAGCGGGCGGTGCTGCGGCTGAACCCCGCTCCGGCGTTCCTGCTGATTGACGGGAACAAGTTCCGGCCCTTCGGCCCGTATGGGTTCAAGGATTACCGGACGGTGGTGCACGGGGATGCCACCTTCGCGTCCATTGCCGCCGCGTCCGTGCTGGCCAAGACCTACCGGGACGATTTCATGCGGGAGCTGGCCCTGGAGTACCCCCAGTACGGCTGGGACCGGAACATGGGCTACCCTACCGCCGAGCACATCGAAGCTATCCGGCGCCACGGTTACACCCCCTGGCACCGGAAATCTTTCCATGTGAAGGAATTGGAACCCAGCCTATTTTGATTATCTTTGTACAAAATACTTTCATAATGAAAAAAATCTTAGCTTTTCTGGCCGGCCTTACCCTTGCCGTAAGCGCCATGGCCGATGAAGGAATGTGGTTGCTGCCGCTCCTGAAACAACTGAACGGAAAAGACCTCAAAGCCGCCGGCTGCAAGCTTTCCCCGGAAGAGATTTACTCCATCAACAAGAGCTCCCTGAAAGACGCCATCGTACACTTCGGCGGCGGCTGCACCGGAGAGATGATATCGGCCCAGGGCCTGCTGGTGACCAATCACCACTGCGGCTACAGTAGCATCCAGGGCCTCTCCACGGACGAGCACAACTACCTGATGGACGGCTACTGGGCCAAGAACTACGCGGAGGAAATCCCCTGCCCCGGCCTTACGGTTACCTTCCTGGTTTCCATGGAGGACGTGACCTCCGTGGTGGAAAAGGCCGATAACCTGAGAGAAAAACAGGAGGAGCTTCGCAAGGCCGCAGAGGACCCATCCCGGCTGCCGCGCCCAGGTGTCCTCCTTCTATAACAACAATGTCTATTACCTGATTGTGTACCGCACCTATACGGACGTGCGCTTCGTGGCCGCTCCCGCCGCTTCCATGGGCAAGTTCGGCGGAGAGACGGACAACTGGATGTGGCCCCGTCACACCTGCGACTTCTCCATGTTCCGCGTGTATGCCGGCAAGGACAACATGCCGGCCGATTACAGCCCGGAGAACGTTCCCTACCAGCCCGCCCGCAGCCTGAAGGTGTCCGTGAAGGGCGTCCAGGAGAACGACTATGCCATGATCATGGGCTACCCCGGACGCACCCAGCGTTACCAGACGGCCGCCCAGCTCAAGGAGATGATTGCCACCAACCGCATCCGGATAGACGCCCGCACCGTGCGTCAGGACCTCATGTGGGAGGCCATGTGCGCAGACCCTTCCGTACAGCTCAAGTATGCCGACAAGTACGCCGGCAGCGCCAAC
>CAJOMB010000151.1 GCA_905235615.1 uncultured Bacteroidales bacterium
ACTAATTTAGGTGAAATTACTGACAATTGCAAGCCCTTATAAGGGTTTCTTTATCAAGGGCTTGCTAATTTTTACAAAAAAATTCTGCGGAATTTAGGAGAAACTATTTGCTGGATAGTGGCGTATATGATTTAGACGGTTTTAACAATTACATAGACAATGAGCAGGGTAATTGAATTTCTGGAGGCACATCAGTCTCCAACACCATCACGCTGGCGCGAAGATGCGCAGTGGCGCAGAGACAATGAGTATTGGCTCAAGTACGCTCGCTACATTACGCTTCAAGTATTGCGTGCAATGGAAGATCAGTCCGTTACGCAAATAGAGCTGGCCAAGCGTATGGGCTGTACGCAGCAGTATGTTTCCAACTTACTGAAAGGCAGTTCCAATATGACGCTTGAGACCATTGCCCGTCTGGAAAATGCCTTGAGAATAGACCTGGTCAAATCGTCCCTTACATACGTTAGTGGCTATGGCGCAACTGCAACCTACCGCCCCCAATACCTAAGTGATTCTGCCGGACAAACTCTTGATCCGGATATCAAAACAAGCGATTATGTTGAGGGGGACAAGCATCGAAAGAAAGCTGACAAATAAGATTCATAACTTCCGGGGCACACAGTTCCGACAGTAGGCGACGAGGAGGCTGAATGTATAAGCGAAATGGAATATGCGCAAGAAACCTGCAAAGATGTCAAATAAGCAAAACAAATAACTCATTATGATTAATCCAGTATACTCCCCTTCCCCCAGCCGTTATGAGAACGGCATCCGTTACCGCCGATGCGGACGCAGCGGCATCCGCCTTCCGGAAATCTCCCTGGGCCTGTGGCACAATTTCGGAGACAAGATGCCCCTTGAAAACTCCCTCCAGATGGCCTACTATGCCCTCGACCACGGTATCGTCCACTTTGACCTGGCCAACAACTACGGGCCTTCCTACGGATCGGCCGAAGAAACCTTCGGCGTCATCATGAAAAAGTCCTTCGCACCCTTCCGGGACGAGCTTTTCATCTCCACCAAGGCCGGCTACGACATGTGGCCGGGGCCCTATGGGGAGTGGGGGTCCCGCAAGTACCTGATGGCCAGCCTGGACCAGAGCCTCCGGCGTATGAACCTGGATTACGTGGACCTCTTCTATTCCCATCGCTTCGACCCCGAAACGCCGTTGGAGGAAACCCTCCAGGCCCTGGTGGACATTGTCCGCAGCGGAAAGGCGCTCTATGTGGGCCTGTCCAATTACCCGCCGGAGGCCGCCGCCTTCTCCTACAACTACCTGAGGGAGAGGGACGTTCCCTGCCTCCTGTATCAGGGCCGATACAACCTTCTGAACCGGGAACCGGAGCAGAAAGGCATCCTGGAACAGACAAGGGAAAACGGTTCCGGCTTCATCGCCTTCTCGCCGCTGGCGCAGGGGCTTTTGACCAACCGCTACTTGGACGGCATCCCGGCCGATTCCCGCATGGCCCAGGAACGCTTCCTCAAATCATCGGCCCTTACCCCGGCCATGCTTCAGGCTCTGGTGCAGCTCAACGGGCTGGCCGCAGAGCGCGAACAATCCCTGGCCCAGATGGCCCTCTCCTGGTGCCTGAAAGACGAGCGCGTGACCAGCGTGATTGTGGGCGCCAGCCGCGTCTCCCAACTTGAAGACAACCTCAAAGCCCTCGACAATACGTATTTTTCGCAGGAGGAACTCTCCAGAATAGACAGCATCCTGGCAAGATGAAAACTCACCTTCTCATCTTCGACTTTGACGGCACCCTGGCCGATACCCACGAGCTCATCATCCAGACCAACCAGGAAGCCATGCGCCAGATGGGCTTTCCCGTCCTGGAAGACCGGGTTATATCCCGTACCATCGGCCTGCCTTTAGTGGAAGGCCTCAAAACCATGTTCCCCGAACTCACGCAGGAAGACCTTCCTGCCTGGGTAAAGACCTACAGGCGCATCTTCGACCAGCTCAAGACTCAGATCATCCCCGACCTCTTCCCGCACGTGAAAGAGACGCTGGAAACCCTTCACGCCCAGGGATATGTGCTCACCGTGGCCTCCTCGCGCCTTTCTCTCTCCCTCAACGATTTCCTGCGGAACATGGGTATCGCTCCCTACTTCTCCTACGTTCTGGGGGCCGACAACGTGTCCGCGGCCAAGCCGGACCCCGAACCCGTCCTCAAAACGCTCCGGGACCTGCATTTCCGGGCCGATGAAGCCTTGGTGGTGGGAGACATGCCCGTGGATATCCTCATGGGAGCCCGCGCCGGCGCCTTCACCTGCGGAGTCACGTACGGCAACTCCAACCGGGAGGCGCTGAAAGAAGCCGGCGCAAATCATGTTCTGGATGACTTCGGCCAGCTTCCGTCAATAATCGCTTAGGAGCGCTTTTTTGAGGGTGGGCAGAATGTGGTCCACATAGCGCATCATGCCCAGATCCGTGAGGTGGACGCCGTCCACGGTGGCCTCTCCGTCGGCCCCCAGCATGCCCTCGGCCGGCACATAGTAGATATCAGGCTCTCCGGCGCCCTTCAGTTTCAGGTACAGCTGCTCCTGCGCCCGGTTCTTTTGAGTGACCTCCTTCAGGATGGATTTGTCCACCACGCTGTGCGGGAAAACGGGATCTTCCACAAACACCACCGGCACGTCCGGATGGGCATCCCGGATGATGCGGAAAAACTCCTCTCC
>CAJOMB010000152.1 GCA_905235615.1 uncultured Bacteroidales bacterium
TCCGTGCGGCCGATACTGCCGGCGAAAAGGGTGTCCCCGCTTATCAGGAGGCTGTTTTCGGCCGAATAATAGCACACGCCGCCGGGCGTGTGGCCGGGGGTGTGGATCACCGTCCAGGGGGTGCCGGCGGTGGTGATGACTTCGCCGTCGGCAATGTCCACCGTGGCAAAGTGGTGCTGGAACACCTTGAAGCTCTTGGGCAGGCCGGAGAAGACGGCGCCGCAATCGGCCAGAATCTCCTTGTCGGCCGGATGCATGTAAACGGGAACATCGTAGCGGGAGAGGAGTTTCTCCACGCCCCACACATGGTCGAAATGGCCGTGGGTGAGGAGGATGGCGTCGGGCTTCAGGCCCTCCCGGTCCATGTAATCCGTGAGGTCCTTCACCCCTTCGTCGGAGGACATGCCGGGGTCCACCAGGGTGCAGGTGCGCTGCCCATCGGCCCAAATGACCACGCAATTGGTCCCCAAGGGATTGAACGTAAAAATACGGGAATGTATCATAGCTTTGCAAATTTACGAACTTTTTGCCAACTTTGTAGAATATAATATGCACATAGGAATTGCAGGAAATATCGGGAGCGGAAAAACCACGCTCACCACGCTTTTGGCCCGCCACTACGGCTGGACCCCAAAATTCGAATCCGTCACCTACAATCCCTATCTGGAAGACTATTATGCAGACATCAAGCGCTGGTCCTTCGCCCTGGAGATGTATTTCCTGCAGCAGCGCCTGCACGACGTGCTGGAAATTTCCCGGTCCAAGGACGTCATCATCCAGGACCGCACGCTTTTTGAAGGCGTACATATCTTCGTGGCCAACAACTATGCCCAGGGAAATCTGTCACAGCGGGATTACAACACCTACATGGACACCTTCAACGTGATGATGGAAGTGGTGAAGGAGCCGGACCTGATGATTTATCTCAAGAGCGGCATCCCCCATCTGGTGGCCCAGATTCAGAAACGGGGCCGGGAGTATGAGCAGAGCATCTCCATCGACTACCTGAGCGGCCTCAATGAACGCTACGAAGAGTGGATTGCCTCCTACAAGGGGCGGCTCATCACCATAGATGCGGACCGGCTGGACTTCCTGAACCGGGAAGAAGACTTCTCCGCCATCACAGACCGCATTGATGCGGAACTATACGGATTATTTTAACAGACGCAACCATGCATATCGCTATTGCCGGAAACATAGGAAGTGGCAAGACCACCCTCACCAAGATGCTGGCCGCCCACTACGGCTGGACGCCCAAATTCGAGTCCGTAGACTTCAACCCCTACCTGGCCGATTTCTACGAAGACATGGAGCGCTGGAGCTTCAACCTCCAGATTTATTTCCTGAACAAGCGTTTCCAGGACGTGGTGGAAATCTCCAGACACAAGGAGGTGATTATCCAGGACCGGACCATATACGAGGATGCCCGCATCTTCGCCCCCAACCTGCATGCCATGGGGCTCATGTCCACCCGGGATTTCGAGAACTATTCGGACCTCTTCGACCTCATGATGTCCTTAGTGAATCCGCCGGACCTGCTCATTTACCTGCGCTCCAGCATCCCCAACCTCATCGCCCAGATTCAGAAGCGCGGCCGTGAGTACGAGCGCTCCATCCGCATAGACTATATCACCGGACTCAACCAGCGGTACGAAGACTGGATCAAGGACTACAAGTCCCGCCTTCTGATTATTGACGTAGATAATATCAAATTTGAGAACAAGCCCGAAGATTTCCAGACTATCACGGACAAGATAGACGCGGAACTCTATGGCCTGTTCCCTACAGAATAACCCAAATTATGGCAGAAAGAACAACCATCATCGAATTCGTTGAGAAGTACTCCCATCAGTTTGAAAATCACGTGTACCTTCGTGAGAAGGTGGACGGAACATGGAAAGAGATAACCCAAGGCCAGACCCGTGAGGAAGCCTACCGGATTGGCGCCGGCCTCATGTCACTGGGCGTCAGGAAGGGAGACAAGATAGCCCTTCTGTCCGAAAGCCGCGCCATGTGGATCCTGGCCGAACTGGGTGCCATGTACGCCGGAGCAACGGATGTTCCCCTCTCCGTGAACCTGGGAGAAGGAAAAGACCTCATCTTCCGCATCAATCATTCGGACTCCAAATGGATCCTGGTTTCCGGCAACCACCTGCCCAAAATCCGGGCCATCCTGCCGGAGTGCCCGGCCGTTGAGAAGGTCATCGTCTTTGACGACACCGCCTTCGACTACGACTCCCTGGAGCCCAAGGAAATCCGCATGAGCGAGGTCCAGAAGATGGGGGACGAGTTCCTGAACGCCCACAGGGAGGAGTTCGTGGCCCGCTACAAGTCCATCGGCCCGGACGACTATGCCAACATTTCCTACACTTCCGGCACCACGGCAGACCCCAAGGGCATCCTCCTTACCCAGCGCAACTACACCGCCAACGTGGCGCAGGGCAACTCCGTCATCTCCATCGGCGAGAAGGACGTCATGCTGATTATCCTTCCGCTGGACCACTGCTTCGCCCATGTGGCCGGCATGTACACCATGATGTTCTACGGCGGGTCCATCGCCTTCGTGCCCATCGGCAAGAATGCGCTGGCCACCCTCAGGAACGTCCCCGTGGCCATCTCCGAGGTGCGTCCGCACGTGATGCTGTCCGTTCCGGCCCTGGCCCGCAACTTCAAGAAAA
>CAJOMB010000153.1 GCA_905235615.1 uncultured Bacteroidales bacterium
GGATTGGTATCCATCTTTTCAATCCAGACTCCGTCAGCATTGATCTTGCTCTTTATGTTGCGGTCCGCGCTGCAGCTTACGCCCATTCCGATAGGGCAGCTTGCTCCATGACGAGGGAGACGGATAACGCGGATGTCGTGGGCCATGTATTTGCCGCCGAACTGTGCGCCGAGGCCGATCTTCTGGGCTTCCTTGAGGAGCTTCTCCTCGAGGTCGATGTCACGGAAAGCACGTCCGGTCTCATCGCCGGTAGTGGGCAGGCTGTCATAGAACTTGATGCTGGCAAGCTTCACTGTGAGAAGGTTCTTCTCAGCAGATGTACCGCCGATTACGAAGGCGATATGGTAAGGAGGGCAAGCTGCCGTACCCAGAGAGCGCATCTTCTCCACCAGGAAGGGGATGAGGGTGCCTTCGTTCTGGATGGTGGCCTTGGTCATGGGATAGAAATAGGTCTTGTTGGCGCTGCCGCCGCCCTTGGCTACCATGACAAAGCGGTACTCGCTGCCCTGCGTGACCTCGATGTCAATCTGGGCGGGCAGGTTGCACTTGGTATTGACCTCATTGTACATGTCTAACGGAGCGTTCTGGCTGTAGCGGAGATTCTCCTCGGTGTAACAGTCAAAAACGCCGCGGCTCAGGGCTTCTTCGTCCTCAAAATCCGTCCATACGCGCTGTCCCTTCTCTCCGTGAATGATGGCGGTGCCGGTGTCCTGGCAGAAGGGGAGTACGCCCTTGACGGAAGTTTCCGCGTTGCGCAGGAACTGCAGGGCCACATACTTGTCATTGTCGGAGGCCTCCGGGTCTTTCAGGATGGCCGCCACCTGCTGGTTGTGGGCGCGGCGAAGCATGAACTGACAGTCGTGGAAAGACTGCCGGGCCACCAGCGTAAGGGCCTCCGGAGACACTTCCAGGATGGTTTTGTCTCCGAACTGGGAGGTCTTTACCAGTTTCTCGGAGCCGGGAATCTTGTAGTATTCAGTGGTATCCTTACCAAGCTGAAACATGGGTGCGTATTTGAAATCTGCCATATAGTTTTGTTGTTTGTTGTTTTTTTGCAAAGATAAGACTATTCGTCGGGATAAACGTTTTCGCTCGTAATTTCCATCTTTCCGTTTTGGTACTTAAGGGAAAGGATGCGGGAGCCCAGCCTATACATACCTGATGGCGTTTGAGGGGAGTATTTTTTTTCATCTACTTCAACAGCTCGTGGGAGGCTGTCATGGCCTTGGGGTCCAGGGCTTCGTCCAGTTTTTCCTTGGTCATGAGACCGTGCTCCAGCACCAGATCATACACGCTGCGGCCGGTCTGGAGGGCTTCCTTGGCCACCTTGGTGGAGTTTTTGTAGCCGATGTACGGGTTCAGGGCCGTTACGATGCCAATCGAGTTCTTCACCATGTCGTAGCAGTGCTCCGCATTCACGGTGATGCCGTCCACGCACTTGGTGCGGAGGGTGTTCATGGCGTTGATGAGCCAGGTCTGGCTTTCCAGGATGCACTCTGCAATCACGGGTTCCATCACGTTGAGCTGGAGCTGGCCGGCCTCGGCGGCGAAGCACACGGCAGTGTCGTTGCCAATCACCTTGAAGCAGACCTGGTTGGTGACTTCGGGAATCACGGGGTTCACCTTGCCGGGCATGATGGAAGAGCCGGGGGCCATGGCCGGGAGATTGATTTCATGCAGGCCGCAGCGGGGACCGGAGGCCATCAGGCGAAGGTCGTTGCAGGTCTTGGACAGCTTCACGGCCAGGCGCTTGAGGGCGGCCGAATAGCTCACGTAGGCGCCGGTGTCGGGCGTGGCTTCCACCAGGTCGGGAGCCTTCTCAAAGCTGTCTCCGGTGAATTCGCTCATGTGCTTGGTGCACAGCTCGGCAAAGCCGGGAACGGCGTTGAGGCCGGTGCCGATGGCGGTACCGCCCATATTGATTTCCTTCAGGAGAACGGCGTTGCGGTTCAGGTTGGCCAGCTCTTCCTCCAGGTTGTTGGCGAAGGCGTTGAACTCCTGGCCGGAGGTCATGGGAACGGCGTCCTGCAGCTGGGTGCGGCCCATCTTGATAATGTCCTTGAACTCCTCACCCTTGGCGCGGAAGGCGGCAATGAGGTCTCTCAGGGCCTTCTCCAAATGCTTGTTCATGCGCACGAAGGTGTAACGGAAGGCGGTGGGATAGGCGTCGTTGGTGCTCTGGGCGCAGTTCACATGGTCGTTGGGCGAGCAGAACTGGTATTCTCCCTTCTGGTGCCCCATGAGTTCCAGGGCCCGGTTGGCAATGACTTCGTTGGCATTCATGTTCACGGAAGTGCCGGCACCGCCCTGCATCATATCCACCGGGAACTGGTCCCACAGTTTGCCATCCACAATCTCCTTGCAGGCTGCCACGATGGCGTCTCCAATCTTCTTGTCCAGCACTCCCAGTTCCGTATTGGCGGCCGCGGCGGCCATCTTCACGTAAGCCATGGCGATGATGTACTCCGGATAGTCGCACATCCTGGTGTTGGAAATCTTGTAATTGTTGATGGCCCTTTGGGTCTGTACGCCGTAGTAGGCGTCGATGGGAACCTGAAGTTCACCGATGAGGTCGCTCTCGACCCTGAATTTTTGTTCTGACATATAGAAATCGTTAGTCACTGTGTGATTCTTGACAAAGATAAGCATTATTTCCNNNNCCCTTGTAAAACCGATTGTTCTTATGAAACGCCATTTTTCCCTTTTCGTTGCGCTGCTTGTCTTCTGCGCCCTTCCCGGCTGCAAGGTAAGCGGCCATAAGACAGCCCTTCCCAAAGCCGATGAAGATGTCGTCCGGGCACAGCTCTCTTCCATGACCCTCCGGGAAAAGGTGGGCCAGCTCTTCTGTGTGAGGCCGGAGGCGCTGGATCCCGTTTTCCAGCGTTCTTCGGAGGGAATGACATCCTATCGGATGCAGGCCGTCAATGAGGAAACGAAGGCTTTCGCCGCGCAGTATCCTGTGGGCGGAGTGGCGCTTTTCTCCCATAACATAGACAATCCCGAGCAGATCAAGGCCTTCACGCAGGCCCTCCATGTCCTTCCCGGCGCCCCACTGCTGGGCGTGGACGAGGAAGGCGGCCGCGTGGCCCGCGTGGGAGGCAACCTGAATTTCGATGTGCCGCGCATCCCGGCCATGGGCAAGCTGGGTGCCGCCGGAGATCCCGCACAGGCCTATGAAGCGGGCAAGGTCATCGGCCATTATCTGAAAGAATACGGATTTGACATCGATTTCGCCCCGGTGGCCGATGTCAACACCAATCCCGGGAACATCGTCATCGGAGACCGCGCCTTTTCCTCCAATCCCAAAATAGCCGCCCCTATGGTGGTGAATTTTATGAAAGGCCTTCATGAGGAGGGCATCGCCGCCTGCATCAAGCATTTCCCCGGTCACGGAGATACCGTCGGAGACTCCCATGAGGGCTATGTGGAAACTTTCAAGACTTGGGAAGAACTGCTTGATTGCGAGATGGTTACCTTTAAAGCTGCCATCAAGGCCGGAGCCCCGCTCATCATGACGGCGCACGTCTCCCTGCCCAACGTCATCGGGGACAAGACCCCCGGAACACTCTCTTCCCTCATCCTGACGGACAAGCTTCGGAAAGAGCTGGGCTACAAGGGTGTCATCATCACGGATGCCATGGGTATGGGCGCCATCAGCCAGCATTATGACACAGGCCGTTCGGCCGTCATGTGCCTGAAGGCCGGGGCCGATATCGTCCTCATGCCGGAAGACCTGCCCCTTGCCTTCGAGTCGGTGCTGAAAGCCGTTCAGGACGGAACCCTCTCCGAGGAGAGGATTGACGAGAGTGTGCGCCGTGTGCTGGCCCTCAAGCAGTCCCTGGGCCGATAGCTGCCCTAATCTTCGAACGAGAACGGAACGGTTTTTACATTGTCTCCGTAAATGGTCTTGAAGTTCTTGATAATCAGCTGGTCGGTCCGGATAAGGTCTTCGCCTTTGCCGAAGGTATAGTTGACACCTTCTTCGTCGCCCTGCCCGGAAGATTTCAGTTTCACGTCCATGTCGAAGGTGGCAATCCGATCCTCCGGCTTGATGTAATTTCTGGAAGAAGGGTCCGTCACATCCTGAACATACTCCTGCAGGACCGTCAGGGCCTCGCATGAATTCCACAGGGTGAAGTACTGCTTCGGGGTGTCCGGCCCAGTCTTGGTGAAGGATATGACTGCGGCTGAGACAAGCAGCAATAATCTATCTCTCCGACATAGACCTTATCAACGGATTTCTCCCGTTGACAGGGCAAATATAACAATTTTTATGCGGAAGGCTCTCAAATGAGATGATGTTTCTTTCTCAAGAAAAAAGGATTGGAACCCTATCCAACCCTTTCATTCTAAAGATGCCTCTGATAATCCATCTTTTCGTGCAGAACGCGGTCAATCCAGACTGAACCATCGTCATGTTTTTTGAAAAAGATGACATGGTGGCCGACTCTATAACCCCAAAGTCCCTCTTTAATCTCGCCGTAACTTTTTGCGAGAAAATCGGGAAGACTGGAAAGGGTTTGTATAGAGAAATATAACTGACGATAGTATTCCGAAGCCTGCTGCTCCGACCACTCTTTGGCAGTATACTCCCAAATACTGTCCAAGTCTGCAATCGCTTTCCTGGAAATATGATACTTAGCCATTGTTCCTCCCCCTGCTGCTCAACTCCTGCAAATGAGCCTCAAAATCAAAGTCCTCCACATATCCGCTTGCCTCACCCTCCTCAATGGCGGAGCGTAGCGCAGCTATCTTACGTTCATCTTCTTCCAGTTTGCGGAGACCGGCACGGATGACTTCGCTGGCATT
>CAJOMB010000154.1 GCA_905235615.1 uncultured Bacteroidales bacterium
AGATGCCCGTTTTGACAAAGTGATAGCAGCCAATGTCATTCACCTGCTGGATGAGCCGCTGAAAGCGCTCACTGAACTCGTTCGAGTCTGCAAACCAGGTGCAACATTCTTCCCACCATTGCCATTGACGAGGCGCTGCAGAAGCATGGAAAATCGGCCGATGAAGCGTTTGAACTGATTTCAACGCACACAGACCCTTTGCCAGGGTGGGCAAATGTGCGACTTCTGCTTCATCAGGCGCCGCAAGGATGAGGTCTGGGAAAGGTCTGAATCAATCTGATTACTTCTTCCCGACGAGTATCGCCGATCCGGAAAGGGCCATCCAGGTGGCTTCCCACTTGGTCATGAAGCGGCCGTTATCCGTGGGGACAAGTTCCACCTTCTCGTAGCCCATCTCTTTGAGTTTCTTCACAAAGGAGAGCATATCGCCATATTTTGCTTTTGAGAAGATATCGTGCAGGGCGAATGTGCCGCCTTTTTTCAGGACGCGGAGTGTTTCCAGAAGAATGGCTTGACGGTTACTGCTCGGGATGTTGTGATAGACATAGTTGGAAGTGACAGCATCGAAGGTCCCGTCCGGGAAATCCAGCTTCATGGCATCCCCCTGGGCGAACGAGGTGATGTTTTCAACGCCTTCGGCACTGGCATTGTCCTCGCAGAGGCGTTTGCTGAAGGAGGCATATTCCGCACCCCAGCGGTCAATGCCTATCACTGTGTTCCGCTTGGCAACGGCTATGGCCAACGCACCGCTGCCGCAGCCCACATCCAGGCAGCGGCCTCCCTCCGGTAACTTGACATACTCGGCTACGCCGTCGATGATCTGGCGGGACATCTGTCGCTTGCCGTCATAAGAGAATGCTCTATACATCAGCATAGTCCAAAGGGTTACAATGGCCAGGACTACGGTAGCGATGAGGAATAGGATCCGTAGCCAGTCCAGCCGGACAAGCAGTGTCAGCACAAGGCATACGGCAAAGGCTGCTGTGAAGCCTGCAATCATACCCTTCGGCATCCAATTCTTGTAGTTTGCTTTCATATAAGGTTATTTTATAGCGGTTACGGCAAGCCAATGTTTGGGTTCGTTACGATGAATTCGGATATCCTTGAACCCAGCGGCTTCCAGATGGCCTTTGACCTCGTCCGGTGTGTAAGTATGCATTCCGTCAATAATCTTCTCCCACTTTCCGTTGTTACCGGATAGGCCGTCATCCTCATTGACAATGAGGAACTTACCGCCAGGTACCATCACACGCCGCACCTCGGCGAAAGAATTTTCGATGTCCGGCCAGAAGTAGATGGTTTCGAAAGCAGTGGCCATATTGAACATTCCGTCATCAAATGGCAGAGAAGCGACGCTTGCCTGAAGTACCCTGCACCTTCCTGAATCAATGGCGGCAGCATTCACCCTCATGGATTTTGCTGCTGACACTTCAGAGTAATCGACGCCTGTGACCCGTGCTTCAGAACTCCGTTTCATAAGACGGGCGAGGTTGGCACCTCCGCCGCAGCCAATGTCAAGTATTTCGCCATCGGCGGGAACACTCCCCAGGTCAAGCCCCCAAAAGGCCATCTTCGCATGAGAGCCACCGTTCATCCCCGCTACCATCAGTTTCCCCCAAAAACCCTGAGGTTTTCTGGTATTGGAGAATACCGTTCTTAGCAGGCCCATATCACTTCAGAAGTTCAGCGGATTTCTTGTCAACCTTTCCTGCGAGCCATACGCTCAGGGCGGCGACCGCTACGGTGAGAACTATGCAGAGGACGAGAACCCAAGTGTGCTGCAGAGCAGCGATGCCATCGGCATAGGTCTGGCCCATTTCATCGATTGCGCCGTCGTAATACCACTGCGGCATGGTCCAGAGTCTGATCATCATCCCCAGATTGCCAAGGGCAAGGAAGGGATAGGCGCAGTATAACGCCTTCTTGCTGTTGTTGCCAAGGAGCTGACGCACGATATCAGCGACAAGACCGCCGATGACAAACATCGCCTTGGACCAAAATCCCGGGGCCTCTTCCATAACCAGACAGATAAGGCATACGACAAGTCCCAGGAAGGTTCCCATCCCAAACTTCTGCCAGCGGGCAGCGAGCCAATAGTAGGGGCCAACGGCCAGAAGCGCCGTGGTGACTGAGAAGAAAGCCCAGCAAACCGGATGCAAGAAACCGGTACAGCTTCCTGCAAGGACAAAAACAAAGTAAAGCAGCCCCATTCCGAGTGCCGAGTACCATTTCAATGAATTCTTTTCCATTTGTGTGCAGTTATTTATTTCCGTGCACAAAGTTCGTGAGTATCCGCCTGAGTGTCAATCCCAAAATGTTGCGATATAATGGATCACGCGCATTTCCCGGGAAAGAATCTCAGATGCCTCCCCTAAACTAATGAATGGCTTTCCACCAGCGGAGAATGAAACGGATACCGGCGGAAAACAGTCCCGGGCCCAGCCCGCAATAGAACCAGGCGATGAAAGAATCCGGAACCTGCGGAATGCGGCGAAGTGTGACACCTAGGGTAATCATGAAAGCAATGACCAGATAGCCCTTGACGCTGAAGGTCTTGAAAATGGAAGTCCTGGGCTCCGGCAAGGCGAGGATGCGCTCCGTGTATTTGCGGACAACGCCGGTGAACATGAACCAGAAAGCGGCAAACACCAGGGCCGAGGCCAGAAAATACCACCAGTGTACATGAGGAAGCATCCGGTAATACTGGATGCCGGTAAGAAGTATCTTGATGCCGATGGCGCTCCATAGGAGGCCATTGACAAGAATCAGGTGCTTGGTAGGAATCTTCAACATGTCACTACAGCCTATTTTCAGTGGAAAGTCCCCGCCGGATGCTCCTGCTGCCACTGTTTTTCCACTTCGGAGCCGGGACGGGTGTAGAGGTAGTCGCAGCAAGGATCGCCGGTCGCAAGGGTTTTGTCGCGGTGGAGGCACACGCCGATACGGTCGGCCACGACGTAATCTGTCCTGCGCATGATGTCAGATGACAATTCCGGGAATGCGTTCAGCACCCGGTCCAGGAAGGTCTGTGAAAAATGGAAGGTGATATTCTCAATGCATCCGCCGGCGTCTACGGATTCAGGACTGAACTGCCATTGGTGGGGCAGCCCGGGAGGGACCAGGATAACCTCGCCTTCCTCAAAAGGCTCCGTCACTGTCCCAAGGATGCGGGTCCCTTTCCCGGTGATGATATAGGAAATCTCAAA
>CAJOMB010000155.1:0-2988 GCA_905235615.1 uncultured Bacteroidales bacterium
TGTGTTATGCGGTCTTTCGGATGCAAATTTATAGAAAACTCCATCAAATGCTCTTGCTATTTTGCTAAAGAAACTTTGTTTTTTGACAAAATTAACACTATTATTCATTTCATTGCAATACTATATAAAAATAATGATAAACTTCAGCATGCATCTAAGGAGCCGGATGCAATTACGGGATTGGATCCGACAGACCAGAAAAACGCTCTCATCGTCAACAGGCCACTATCGGCCTCAACGCAGAAAAAGATTTTCGGCCAGTTTGAAACTTTGCTTAACAAAGCAGTGAAAGCCAGTTATTTGAATTCAAACCCTTGCAGGAAGCTGGACGCTTCGCTTAAACCCAGGGGTGGATTTTTATCCCCTTAGGGGAATCGGCCCGTCAGTTCCTTCCCGTGGAAAGAGAGGGCGGAAGCGTTTTCAACTTACCCTCAGCGGCTACGGCCAATAGCGTTATCCGTCAATGGGCGAAGGATGCAGGAATTGTCAAAAAAATAAGTTTCCACTGCGCCAGGCACAGTTTTGCCACCCTCCTGCTCACCCAAGGGGCCGATATTTATACAACCAGCAAACTTCTGGGGCATAAGAATCTGTCCACCACACAGATATATGCTCAAATTGTAGACAAGAGGAAAGAAGAAGCCATCAAACTGCTTGACGGATTTTTTAAGAAGTAGAGGGCTCGGCAGGGGTTAATTAAATCCATTAGTTATACCAAAACTATTTGCGGGAGAGCAGTTTCACAGGCCCTATAAGGCCGGACTCGTGCAAGGGGCTGCCGGCATCCGGGCCGGCGATGGTCCAGGTCTTGCGTTCCGCCTCCGGAAGAGCGGCATCGTAAACCAGGCGGTTGTACCAGGTGCCCGTGACGTACACTTCAAGTCCTGCCGGGTTTCACCCATTCGCTGATATCTATCCGATAGGGCGTGGCCCACAGAACGCCGGCCTTTTCTCCGTTTACGCGCACATCGGCAATCATGTCCACGCGGCCCAGATCCAGAACCGCCGGCCCGCACGCTTCATTCCAGTCGAGGCTCGTCTCATAGACGGCGGTTCCTGAGAAGGCCCGGCCTTCCGCGGTCATGGGAAGGTCTTTCCAGGCCTTCAGGCCATCCAGTTTCATTTGTTCGGGGGCGCCCCATCCTTCCGGGAAGGAGAGCGTCCAGTCTGTCAGTTCCAGGAGAGCGTCCAGTCTGTCAGTTCCATGGCGGTTCCGCTCGGGCTTTCTTCCTCCGGAGGCAGGACTCCGCTCCGGCGGAAGACGATAAAGGCATTCTGTGCCCGCTCCAGGTCTATGTGCACGCGGCGGCAGGGGCCTTCGGCCCGGGAAGCCAGCCCTTTCACCGTGCCGCTCACGGGGTCCCAGCACTCGGCCTCCCCATCGGCCAGCAAATCCAGCGTCCCGTGGAATTCTCCGCCTGCGGGCGCACTGACAAAGAACCACCGGGCGCCGGCGGTTTCCCGCTCATACCAGAGGACCTTCCCGCCGTGGGCCTTGAGCTGCGGCTGCAGGCCCCAGGCGCTCAGCGCCTCCTCCAGGGGAACATCCCAGGCAATGGCTCCCTTGCCTATCCGGGAGATTTCCCCGCGGCGGGTCCAGATGCGGCCGATGGTCTCCCGGAACTGACTTTCGGTCCCGGCATCGGCCTGCAAGGTGGCGAGGGACTGCGGCGGACCGGCCACCACCAGCGCTCCGGCGCGGATGAGCCGGTACAGTTTTTCCACCGTCTGCGGGAGCATCCGTTCGTTTTCCGGAATCCACAGCACGCGGTAGCGCTGCCCTTCCGGCGTAATTAACTGACCATCCGTTACTTCTATGCGGTTCAGGAGCACGTCGGGATTGCAGTAGTCGTATTTGAATCCTTCCGGGAAGGGGGCCAGCTGGTCGGGCTTGTTGCCCACTTCGTCTCCCAGGTACCAGAGGACGTCCACCACGGGTCTTCCCCGCTCCAACAGATAGCTTAAACGGGCCAGGTAAGTGGTGAAATAAGGCATGTAGGGCCACCAGGTCTGCCCGCGGAGGAAGGGTGTGCCGATACGGTTGCCAAAACTGGTTCCCGGCGGCAGGAAGTCCACCTGCGGATTGTGGGTATAGGTATGGAAGACAAAATGTGTAACCCCTTCGCTCACATTCAGGTTGGCCACTTCCTTGAGCATTTCCCAGTGCTCGTCCCAGGTGAGCTCGAAACTGGTGAAACTCTCGGCCGCCACCCGCGGCTTTCCGTAAAGATGGGCGGCCGATGCGCTTGGCTTGACGGGTTTGAAGTTGAGGCTTCCCACAAAGTTATCCGACAGAGGCTGCCAGAATTCGCACATGGGCACATCGGCCCACTTGTAATACTCCAACGGATCCATGGCCACCACGTCGGCAGCGGCCGTCTCATACTGCACCTGCATCCCGGCCGCGTGGGCCTGCTCCACCATGGGCTGGAAGAACTCCTTGATATACAGGTTGCTGCGGGTGCGGCGCCAGTCTGTGAGGAAGCGGGCGGTGGTATCGGGACCGTCCAGCACGTAGCCGCTCAGGGCGGGCATCCACCGGCGGAGGGCGTAATGGTTTTCTGCAGCAAAGCGCTCTTCCATGCCGTCCGTCCAGTTTTGGTTGTGGCACTCCCAGCTGTCCATGAGCATACCGTCGGCCAGCCCCGCCACAGGGCCGCTTTGCAGCCGGCCCACATAGTGGGAGAATTGCTTTTGGGCGCCCCTGCGGTCCAGTTTGTTGCATTCCCAGCCCGTGGCTTCGGCCGGCGCAGGGCCGTTTTTGTAGCCTATGTTCACGTGCCCGTAACGCAGCACGGTCCAGGGCTGCTTGTCGGGAGCCTGCCAGTTCAGTTTTCCCTCCGGGCTCAGAAGCCCCGTAAGGTCCACGATTTCTTCGCTGCGGACATAGGAAGCGGCACTTCGCCGGGCGTGCCCCTGGTACAGTTCCTTTGCACGAAGGGTACGGCCCGCCGCCGCATGCCAGTCGTTCTGCCGGGAGGCGGAATG
>CAJOMB010000155.1:3016-5590 GCA_905235615.1 uncultured Bacteroidales bacterium
TTGATGGGATGCTCATTGCGGATGCACAGTTCATATTCCTGTGCGGGTTCCACTTCTTCCACGGCCAGCACAAAGGCTTCGATGTCCTGCCAGCTGGCCATGGGCAGCTGCGCGTCCACTATCGGGATTTCGGTTCCGTCGGCCCGGATGGCCTTCAGGACCACCTGCACGCCGGGTTCATTGCACCAGGCGCGGCCCAGGCTTTCCACGCTGGGCAGTTCCAGGGTGCGGATGGGGGCGTTCTCTAATACGGTAAAGCGGAAGACATGGCTTCCGGTACGGGACCAGTCCTCCCCGGCAATGTCCAGTCCCCGGGTGGTGAGCGGCGCTCCCGTATCGCCTTCCGGTGTGGGGAAAGCCAGCACGCAGACGTCCCGGTAATCCCGCCAGGCCTCCTCGGAAGGCTGACCTTTGGGGAGTTGCAGCATCAGCTTCTGTCCGGCGGGCACATCGGTCCGGCTCCAGACAAGGTCTCGCATGGCTTCTTCCGGCTCTATCCACGGACCGCCGGCCATGGCCCAGCCGGGACAGGTCTGGAGCGTGAGACGAAGGCCTTTTTCATGGGCCGTGCGGGCCATGTGTCCCACCATCTGCTCCCACTCTTCCGAGAGGGGAACCACCGGATGCTCCACACCCGGCCATCGGCCTCCGAATGCACCGTGGAACCACTGTACGCCGCTTATCCCGGCTTCGGCAATGGCGGAAAGGTCTGCCTCCACACCTTCCCGGGACACGTTGTCGCCAATGAAGTGGAACCAGGTTTCCGGCCGATATTCCCGGGGCGGGTCCTGAAAATGCGTCACATCCTGGGCGCCGAAGGGCTGGAGGGCATCCTCCCGCTCATGGCAGGCGCCGGCCAGCATTACAAGGGCCGCAAGGGCCGGAAGCGTCTTTTTTATCATGGGAAGAGGAAAGTTTACTCCTTCACAACCTCCATCAGGCGGTCGGGGTAGTTGGAGATGATGGCTTCGCAGCCCAGGCCGATGAGCCGGCGCATCTCCTGTTTGTCGTCCACCGTCCAGGTGACCACCTTCATGCCGTTCTTGTGCGCATATTCCATAAGCGCCTCGTTCACATTGTCATGCTCCGGGCTCAGCCACTGCGGGGTGAAGTTCAGCTTGGCCATGGCCTCCGGCACATCCGTCTCGTAATCTTCCAGCAGATAGGACAGGATGTGGCCGGGGTATTTTTCGTTGATGTAATTGAGGGCGCGCTCGTCAAAGCACTGGACGATGAGACGGCCTCCCAGGCCCCGGGCGTCCAGCATTTCCATGCAGAGGTCCGTGAATTCGTGGTATTCGGGCCAGTCCACGCCCTCGATGCCTCCGTCGTAATCCGGATCGCTCTTGATTTCAATATTGTATTTCATGGGCGCCAGACCCTTCTTTTTGGTGTAGGCCTCGACGGCGTCGATGACATCGGCCGCAAGGGGCTTGCACACGGGGATGCACTTTTTCTCCGGCCAGTCGGGGTTGTATTTGAGGCCCACGTCGTATTTGGCCACGGAATCATAGGGCATGTGGAAAAGGTATTCCTTGGGGTCTCCGGCTTCAACAGAAGTGCCGTCGGGACGCGTGGCGTAACGCGGATGGAAGTATTTGTCATGCGAGAGGACCACCTGCCGGTCCGCCGTGATGCAGAGGTCCATTTCCAAGGTGTTCACGCCCAGCTCCACGGCGTTGAGCATGGCCTCAAGGCTTTCTTCCGGATACAGGCCCATGCCGCCCCGGTGCGCCTGCACGTCGGTTACATACACTTTCTGTTCGGGAGAGCCGCAGGACACGGCCAGTGCTGCCAGCGCAGCAAAAATCAGCGTTTTCTTCATGTTTTTATGTCTTATTTGCGTTTGTCCACAATCTGGGCGCCGGGCACCGACTCGGGCCGGAAGCTAACCTGCTCCTCCGTTACGCCGAAAGAGATGTCTCTGAGGGTCATGGAAACGCCGTAGGCCTTGGCGCTCAGGCTGATGGGGAAATAGGTGCCCTTGGCCACCACCACGTCCATCTTTCCGGGATCGTCCTTGTCTTTGTTGTTTTTGGATTTTTTG
The DNA here is from genome assembly GCA_905235615.1 of uncultured Bacteroidales bacterium. Taxonomy (GTDB): domain Bacteria; phylum Bacteroidota; class Bacteroidia; order Bacteroidales; family UBA932; genus Cryptobacteroides. The sequence goes on from CAJOMB010000155.1 coordinate 5,064, forward strand.
CAGAAAATATACCAGGCATCGGCCGTTTCCTTCTTCAGGGAGACGTCATATCCGTCGGTAATGCCGCTGAACATCTCGGCGTCGTTGCTGTCATCGGCATTGGGTTTTGCGTGTTGAATCTCCACCACATTGTTCTTGGAGTCGTAAGTCCAGTCTGTCTTTCCGTCAGACCAAACGATTATTTTGTATTGTTTCACGGATGTTTCTGTCCGGGACTTGTCTCCCAGCATATAGCTTTTGATGCTCATTGTTCCCACAATGGGCATTTTGGTGTCCACGGTCATGATCAAGCCCTCTTTTTCGTGCTTGCTCATTTCTTCTTCCATGCGGGTCAGAATCTCCTCCGGCGTCTGGGCCGGAGCGACCACCGTCATCAGCAAAAAGCATACAAAATTTACGAGTTTTTTCATGTCTATAAGATTTATTAGGGGCAAATTTACAAAAATTTCTATCTTTGTACACGATAAAGATTTGACCATGAAAAAATTATTCGTATCAACACTTCTGCTTGTGCTGTTTGCACAAGC
>CAJOMB010000156.1 GCA_905235615.1 uncultured Bacteroidales bacterium
CCCCCGAAGCAGTCAGTCTATCCGGTCAAAACCGGTGTAAGGCCTCAGGACCTCGGGAATTTCAATGTATCCGTCTTTCTGGTTGTCCTCCAGCAGGGCGGCCACTACGCGGGGCAGGGCCAGCGAACTGCCGTTGAGGGTATGGACCAGCTGGGTTTTGCCATCGGCATCCTTGTAACGGCATTTGAGGCGGTTGGCCTGGAAACTCTCGAAGTTGGACACGGAGGAAATCTCCAACCAGCGGCCCTGTGCGGCGCTCCACAGCTCGAAGTCATAGGTAATGGCCGATGTGAAGCTCATGTCTCCGCCGCAGAGGCGAAGGATGCGGTACTTCAGGCCCAGGGCGTTCACTAAGCTCTCCACATGGGCGATCATCTCGTCTAAGGCGGCGTAGCTGTTCTCCGGCTTCTCGATGCGCACAATCTCCACCTTGTCAAACTGGTGCAGGCGGTTGAGGCCGCGCACGTCCTTGCCGTAGGAACCGGCTTCGCGGCGGAAGCAGGGGGTGTAGGCCGTCAACTTCTGGGGGAACTGGTCCTCGGAGAGGATGACATCCCGGAAGATGTTGGTTACAGGCACTTCTGCAGTGGGAACCATGTAGAAGCCGTCTTCGTTGGCGAAGTACATCTGCCCTTCCTTGTCGGGCAGCTGGCCGGTGCCGAAGCCGGAATCGGCATTCACCATCACGGGCGGCTCCACTTCCTTGTAGCCGGCGGCGGTGTTGCGGTCCAGGAAGAAATTGATGAGGGCGCGCTGCAGGCGGGCACCCTTGCCTTTGTACACGGGGAAGCCGGCGCCGGTAATCTTTACGCCGAGTTCGAAATCAATGATGTCGTACTTCCTGGCCAGGTCCCAGTGGGGGAGGGCACCAGCGGGGAGCTGGGGCTCCGGACCGCCCATCCTGACCACGACGTTGTCCTCCGCACCTTTTCCTTCCGGAACCTGGGCGCAGGGGATGTTGGGAAGCAGGGCCAGCAAATCGTTCAGCTTGGCGTTGTTGTCATTGGCCATTTCCAGCAGTTCGTTGGAGCGGGCCTTGAGCTTGGCCACTTCGGCCTTGGCATCTTCAGCCTCCTGCTTCTTGCCTTCCTTCATCAGCTGGCCGATGGCGGCCGCCGCCTTCTTCTGCTCTGCGAGCATGGCGTCGCTGCGGGTCTGGAGGGCTTTACGGTGGTCGTCCAGGACGATGATTTTGTTCACGATGTCCCGGGCATCGAAGTTTTTAACGGCAAGTCTCCGGATTACAAAATCCGGAGACTCACGTAAAAGTTTTAATGTCAGCATGTCTTAGTTCTCAAAAGGAAGAACGGAAACATAGGATTTGTCTTCACGCTTGCGGGTGAATTTGACGGTGCCGTCGATAAGGGCGTAGAGGGTGTGATCCTTACCCATGCCCACGTTGAGGCCCGGGTTGTGAACCGTACCGCGCTGACGCACGATGATGTTGCCGGCCTTTACGACTTCCTCGCCGAACTTCTTGATACCAAGTCTCTTGGAATGCGACTCACGGCCGTTCTTGGAACTGGATTGACCTTTCTTGTGTGCCATAACCTGATTCTTTTTAAAAGTTAAGCGATAGCGTCGATGTGGATCTTGGTGAGCTTCTGGCGGTGGCCATTGAGCGTCTGGAATCCCTTGCGACGGATTTTCTTGAATACGAGCACCTTCTTGGCTTTGGCGTCATCGTCCACGACGGTGGCCTGCACCTTGGCTCCCTTTACATACGGAGTACCGACCTTTACCTTGCCCTCATTGTCTATGAGGAGCACCTTGTCGAACTCTACAGCCTCTCCGTTCTTCGCACTGAGGCGATTCACGAAGATGTCCATTCCAGCTTCTACTTTAAACTGCTGGCTTGCAATGTCTACGATTGCGTACATTGGTGAAAACTTATTAAAAGTTTCGGGCCGTAAGCGCCTGCCCCTTGTGGCAGGTCTTGACTGAGCTTAGCGGTCATCTCAAAATTTGGGACTGCAAAGATACGAATAAAACTCAGAATCACAAATTTTTCTGCCCAAAAACTACCGCCTCTCGCCGGGCTGCCGTCCGAAGAGTTCCTTGTAGCACTTGGAGAAATAGGAAGGCGTGGCAAAACCTACGGCGTAAGCTATTTCCGCCACGGTTTTGTCTGTGGTCTTGAGAAGGCTGTCGGCCGCTTTGAGGCGGGTGATGCGGATGAGCTCCACCGGGGAATAGCCCGTGAGGGCTTTCACTTTCCGGTACAGTTGGACGCGGCTCAGGCCCAGCTCGGAGCCCAGCTGTTCCACATTCAGCTCTTCATCAGCCAAATGAGCCTGCACACGGGCCCGGAAACGGGACAGGAAGTCATTTTCCTGGGGTTTGGAGGCCGCGCTTTCCCCGGTTTCCAGATAATGCTCTTTCAGGAGGATGCGGCTTTTCAGGAGGTTGCCGATCCGGGAGAGCAGCACCTTCTCGCTGAAGGGTTTGGAGATGTAGGCGTCGGCCCCGGAGTCGTAGCCCTCTGCGCGATGGTCTTCCAGCGATTTGGCGGTAAGAAGAATCACGGGAATGTGACTGGTGGCCAGCTTGCCTTTAAGCGCTTGGCAGAATTCCCAATCCGTCCATGACGGGCATCATGACATCCGATACCACCAGGTCCGGCAATTCACGTGTAGCTTTGTCCAGGCCCTCACGTCCGTCGCAGGCGCTCAGTATGCGGTACTCACCCTCCAGGATTGAGCCAATGAAACTGCGCAGGTCCGCATTGTCGTCCACCACCAGAATGGTGGGGCGGTCGCTTTCGCTCACGCGGCTGGCGGCTTCCTCCTTGGACTTGTCTTCCCGTACGTAGGTTTCTTCGTAGGCTTCCGTATAGGCCGATGCCTCTTTCCCTTCCTTCACCTCTACGCCTTTTTGTACCAGCGGCAGGCACAGGGAGAAGGTGCTGCCTTTGCCCCATGTGCTTTCCACGTCAACGCTGCCTTTGTGCAGCTCTGCCACGGCTTTTATCAGCGCCAGGCCTATCCCCGTGCCATTACTGGACTCGGAGGCCTTGTAGAATTCATCAAAAATGAAGGGCAGTTTTTCCGGCAGAATCCCTTCGCCGTCATCGGCAACGGAAAGGAGGGCCGAAGTGCCTTCCTGCTTGACGGATACGGTGATGTGACCGTCCGGAGCGGTATGCTTGATGGCGTTGCCCAGCAGGTTGAACAGCGCACGTTCCAGCAGGCGCATATCAGCCTCGACGGTGAGGGCCGGAAGGCCTTCGTACGTGAGACTTTGGGAAGTGCCGGAGAACCCGCACATCCATTCCTGAACGGCGGAGGGAAGGTCAAATCGGGATGCGTTCAGCGGACGGTTTTCACTCTCTATTCGCCTGAAATCCAGAATATTATTGACCAATTGCTGCAGCACCTTAACGTTCCGGCGAGCCAGCGACAGGTTTTGTTGCTGCTCGGGGGAGAGCGGTCCGTCCATCACGTGCTCCAGCGGCCCGGTAACCAAGGTAAGGGGCGTACGGAGGTCGTGGCTCACCTGGGTGAAAAAGCGCAGTTTGGCAGCCGTGCTTTGTTCCAGTTGCTGCTTGAGTTCCCGGGTTCTTCTGTAGCTCCAGTAGGACTGGGCGGCAATGAGGACCACCAGAACGGCAAAGGCAATGACCAGCCACATAATGATGCGCTGGGTGTTGTATTGCATCAGGAAGGTGTCCAGGCGGGCATTTACGTTTTCCACATTGGCGCGCTGGGTTGCCACCTCCGCTTCCTGCAGTTGGAGGATACGGGCATTGCGGCTGTCTACCAGGGCGCTTTCCAAGCGATTTTCCCGCAGGAAAGGTGCCCCGTTCAGGATGTTCAGGGCCAGTTCCATCACCAGATCTCCCCGGGTGGGGTATAGGTAGGAGGCAGTGAGTACGCCGTCTATTACATCCTGCAAACCGGCTTCCGGCAAGGCATCCACGCCAAAAAACGCAACATCTGCCGGGTAGCCCATCGCTGCCCGGGCGCCCAGTGCCATACGGTCGTTTTGGCCAAAGACGGCATCGGGCCTGGCACCGCGCGCAAGAACTTCTTCCATGGCGTTATATCCGCCTTCCTGCAGCCAACCGCCGTAGGGGGCTGTCACCAGCGAGATGCTGGGATATTGCTGCAGGGCCTCCGCAAATCCCTTGTGACGGTCATCGGCGGGGGAGGAGCCCTCCAGGCCGGGAATCTCTGCCACCTGGCCCTTCTCGCCCAGAAAATCGGCAATATAATGGCCCATGATACGGCCTATCTCCACGTTGTCCGCACCAATGAAGGCCGTGTATTTGTCTGAGTCGATTTTCCGGTCGAACAGAATTACCGGAATCCCGGCATCGAAAGCTTCCTCCACGGCAGGCGTAATGGTGTGCGACTGGTTGGGCGAGACGATGAGCAGGTCTACGCCGTCCGCCACAAAGCGGCGGATTTGTGCCATCTGCTTCCGGCTGTCGTCATCGGCCGAGGAAAAGCGGAGCGTCACCCCGTTCATGCGGGCCGCCAGGG
>CAJOMB010000157.1 GCA_905235615.1 uncultured Bacteroidales bacterium
CTGAGCTCTTTCTTGTCATTCTGATCTCTTTCTTGTCATTCTGAGCGAAGCGAAGAATCTTTTTTCTATCTTTGTAAAAAAAAGAACCCTTATGAAAAAAGTTTCTTCGCTTTGCCTTTTTCTTCTTGTCCCGGTGTTGGCATATGCCCAGCACAATACCCGTGAAGAGATTTATGCCGATATCGAACGCGCCGGCGGCGTTCATTACCTCTATCCCATGGACCAGCCGGCCCCTACGGCAGCCCCCAAGGGGTATAAGCCCTTCTATGTGAGCCATGTAGGGCGTCACGGTGCCCGTTTTGCGCTGGGCGGTACGGTCTATGAAGACATGCTTTCCGTCTGGACCAAGGCCCATCAGAAGGGCTGGCTTACGCCGGAAGGGGAGACGTATTATCAGGCCTACGCGGAGCTGTATCCGGAACTTTCCCGCCGTGAGGGCAACCTTACCCACAGGGGGCAGGAGCAGCACCGCTATATTGCCGCCCAGATTTACAGGAACTATCCGGAGGTATTCAAAGGAGCTACGCATGCATCGGCCGTTTCCACTGTTTCCCATCGCGTCATCGTGAGCATGTTTTCCTTCCTGAGCGAACTGGGCGGGCTGGACAAGGATTTCTCCTTTGATGCCGATTATGGCTATCCCTATCAGGCCTACCTCCTTCCGGATGTGATTGACAGCTCAAGCGACAGGGGAGGTGTGGACAAGTTCAATGCATTCCGGGACGAGGTGCTGGACGTGGACGGCATCCTGGGCAGGTGGTTCACCAGGCCGGACTCGCTGGTAACGGACAAGTACAAGTTCATCGACGACCTCCATGTGGTGGTCTCCACCTTGGACAATCTGGACTTCCCCGTTCCGTCGGTACTCTATGACCTCTATACGCCGGCCGAGCGTTATGCTTTGTGGCGGGTGAGCAACTACCGCGATTATCAGATTGTAGGCAATTCTCCGGACACGGACAATCTGCGGGTAAGGGCCATGAAGGCCCTTCTGAACGACTTCATTGTGAAGGCGCAGGAAGACATGGCCGACGGCAAGGTGCAGCTGCGCCTGCGTTTTGCCCATGACTCCACCCTGATGCCGCTTCTCTCGCTCATGGACGTGAACGGCATGGGCGTCCGTCTGGAGAACCCTTTCGAGTTGGAGAACTACTGGCGCAGCTTCGACATTCCCATGGCCTGCAACTTCCAGCTTATTTTCTTCAGGAGCACAAAGAATCCGGAAATCCTGGTACAGGTACTGCTGAACGGCCGGGAGGCCACCCTTCCGCTGCAGATGGCCGCCCCCGGCAGCTTCTACCGCTGGAGCGACATCCTTGCCAAGTACGCTAATTAGACTTCCGTGGCGGTGGCGAACTCGGAGAGGAAGCGCATGTCGTTCTCGAAGTAGTGACGGAGGTCATTGACCTGCCACTTGAGCATGGCGATGCGCTCTACGCCCATACCGAAGGCGAATCCGCTGTACTGCTCCGGGTCTATGCCGCTGGCTTTGAGAACGTTGGGATCCACCATGCCGCAGCCCATGATTTCCAGCCAGCCGGTGCCCTTGCAGATGTTGCAGCCCTTTCCGTGGCAGATGTTGCAGCTTACGTCCACCTCGGCGGAAGGCTCCGTGAAGGGGAAGTAAGAGGGGCGCATGCGGATTTCCGTCTCCGGGCCGAACATTTCGCGGGCGAAGAGCAGGATGGCCTGTTTCAAATCGGCAAAAGTGACGTCCTTGTCAACATAAAGGCCTTCCACCTGGTGGAAGATGCAGTGGGCGCGGGCCGATATGGCTTCGTTCCTGAAAACGCGGCCAGGGCATACCACACGGATGGGGAGCGACTGTTTTTCCATGGTGCGAACCTGCACGGATGAGGTGTGCGTACGCAGGAGCAGGGGGTTCAGGTGACCGGTGCTCACGAAGAAGGTGTCCTGCATTTCGCGGGCCGGATGGTTGGGCGGGAAGTTGAGGGCCTCGAACACGTGGTAGTCGTCCTCGATTTCCGGACCCTCGGCCACGTCATAGCCGAATTTGCGGAAAATGTCCACAATCTGCTGGCGCACGATGGAGACAGGATGCCGGCTGCCCAGCGGGAAGGCGTCTCCGGGCATGGAAAGGTCTTCCTTGGGGGCCGATGCCACCGCGCTCTCCTCTACGGCAAACTTAAGCTCTTCGATGCGGGCGTTGGCGGCCTTCTTGAGCTCGTTGAGCTTCTGGCCATATTCCCGCTTGAGCTCCGGCGCTACCGTGCGGAACTGCTCCATGAGGGCGGTGATTTCACCTTTTTTGCCCAAAAAACGGATGCGGGCTTCTTCGGCCTCTTTGGCGCTGGTGGCCTTCAAGTCGGCCAGCTCCTTGAAAATCTGTTCAATCGCTTCCTTCATTTCACTATTTTTTACTTTTCTTGTTTCTCTTGTCACGGCCTTCCTGGGCCTTCTTTCCGCCGGCCTTCCAGTATTTGTTCCACTGTTCTTCCGTGAAAAAACGCTTGTAGGAATCGTCTATTTTCTGCAGCCACTTCCTGCACCACCAGGTACAGGTCCCGGTTTTCCACCTTGGCCGCCTGCATCTTCTCCAGCTCCTTGTTCATTTCCGGGATGTCGTGGCGGAGAGTGGAGTCCACATAGAACTCCTGCCAGTACTCCAGGTCCAGCATGGTAGTCAGGCGCTGCACCTCCTTGTCAATGGCTTCCTGGAGCTGTTTTTCCCTTTGCTCAGGCGTTTGCGCCTCCTGATTTTGGGCCGATGCAGCAAAAACACCCAGGCAGATGGCGGCGAAAACGCTCAATAAATGATAAATTTTCATATCTTTGCAAGATAATGTCAGATGACAAAATTACGCAATAAATCGAAAAAGCCCAAAATACGATGAAAAAATCGCTCCTGAAATTCACCCTGGCCGCTGCCGCCCTCCTTCTGGGAGCCGCCGTCGCCCGTCCCTGCACCAACGTCATCATCTCCCGCGGGGCCTCTGCAGACGGCTCCGTGCTGGTTTCCTATGCGGCCGATTCCCATACCCTCTTCGGAGAGCTGTACTACCATCCCGCCAAGGACTGGAAGGCCGGCAGCATCCTCCAGATTTACGACTGGGATTCCAACAAACCCCTGGGTGAGATAGAGCAGGTTCCCCATACTTTCCAGACCGTGGGCAACATGAACGAGTACCAGCTCATCATCACGGAAACCACCTGGGGCGGCCGTCCGGAGCTGGAGGACAAAACCGGAGGCATTGACTACGGTTCCCTTATCTATATTACCCTTCAGCGTGCCAAAACGGCCCGTGAGGCCATCCGGATCATTGTGGACCTGGCCAACGAATACGGCTACGCCTCGGAGGGGGAAACGTTCTCCATCGCGGACAAGAACGAAGCCTGGATCATGGAGTTGATAGGAAAGGGTACCAACATCCGCAACGGCATCAACATGCAGAAGGGGATCGTGTGGGTGGCCATGCGGGTTCCGGACGGGGCCATCTGCGCCCATGCCAACCAGGCCCGTATCGGCAAGTTCCCCCTGAACGACCCCGAGAACTGCCTCTATGCCCCGGACGTGATTACGCTGGCCCGCCGCAAGGGCTATTTTGAAGGCCAGGACAAAGATTTCAGTTTCAAAAAGGCCTATTGCCCTGCTGACTTCGGCACCGTCCGCGGCTGCGACGCCCGTGCCTGGAGCGCCTACAACATCCTCACCGACGGCTGGTTCTCCTTCTATGACGAGCAGGGCAACGCCGTCACCCGGGATGCCTATACCTATCTGGACTATGTGATGGGCCGTGACCTGGAGGGAGACCTTCCCCTCTTCGTCTTCCCTCGCAGGAAGATTGGCGTCAAGGATGTGGCCGATGTCATGAGAGACCACTATGAGGGCACCCCCATGGACATGACCCAGGATATCGGAGCCGGCGGAAACGCCCTCCCATACCGCTGGCGCCCCATGGCGTTCACCGTGGACGGCAACACCTATGTGAACGAGCGTGCCATCGCCACCCAGCAGACCGGCTTCTGGATGGTGGGCCAGGCCCGCAACTACGTGCCCGACGTGGTGGGAGGCATCCTATGGTTCGGAACGGACGACGCCGCCACTTCCTACCTCACGCCCATCTACACCAGCGTAACCCAAGTGCCGGAACACTTCCGCGAAGGCAACGGAGACCGCCTTCACTATTCTCCCACCTCCTCCTTCTGGATAAACAACCGCATCTCCAACGCCTGCTACAAAATGTACAATCAGATGGCCCCCTATGTGCGGGCGCGCATAGACCGTTTTGAGGTGGAGCAAATGGAGCATCGCACCCACTCGGTTGACAGCATGGCCGTGGTCATGTACAACCAGGTGGCGGTGAAACTGCAGAAGAAGCTGGAATCCAAGCACGACAACATGGTGTCGGCCAAACCCTTTGCCAAGATTACCAAATACATCACCGACTATTGTATGGACACGGCTGACCGGCAGTTTGATGCCTGGAGGAAACTGGAAGTGGAACTGCTGGTAAAATTCATGGACGGCAACGTACTTCCCCAGGAGAAGGACGGTTCCTTCACGCACTCCCAATACAGCAAGGGCGTACCGGAGAAGGTGGAGTGGCCCGGTTACACGGACATCTGGAAAGAGACCGTGGCCCAGGAGCATGGCATGACCATCCGCGCCCCCAAGCAGTAGAGTCTGTTTTGAAATCATTCAATAAATTCTTTATGTTTCTTTTTGGTAAATTTCCCTTAAAAATTT
>CAJOMB010000158.1 GCA_905235615.1 uncultured Bacteroidales bacterium
GGAAACAACATGAAAAGTTCATTCCTCAAAAAAATCAGCGATATCTCCGGCATCCACAAGAGAGCCGCTTTCTCCGACCTGCCGGACCGTCTCCCGTCCAAGGAAAGCGTGTTCCAGACCCTGGCCAAAGAGCGTTATTCCTGCCGGAAGTTCAAGGATACGCCCCTGACGGACGTCCAGATCAACCATATCCTGGAAGCGGCCCGCGTGGCCCCTACCGCCGCCAACAAGCAGCCTGTCCATGTATGGGTGGTCAAGAGCTCCGAAGCATTGGAAAAGCTCAAGGGGGCCACGGACTATACCTACGGCGCACCGGTGGTGTTCATGGTGGGCGCCAAGCCCGAAGCCGCCTGGGTTCGCAAATATGACGGCAAGAACGGCGCGGAGGTGGATGCCGCCATCGTGGGCACCCACATCATGCTGGAAGCATCGGCCTTAGGTTTGGGCAACGTCTGGGTGGGTTCCTTCGACCCCGCCAGGATCAAGGCCGATTTCCCCGAGACCGACGGTTACGAGGTGGTGGCCCTGTTCCCTGTGGGCCAGCCCGACGCCCAGACCAGCGCCAACCACGAAAAGCGCCAGGGTATCGAAGAATTTGCAAGCTTCATTTAATCTATGTTCAGCCATCTTCTGACGGCGCTCCTCACGCTGATCCTGCAGCTGAACACCAGCGTGGTGTGGAAAGCCGTCGTCAACCACACGGAGGGCGACCGCTACGAGCTGGTGGTCACCGGGCAGGTGGACAAAGACTACTATGTCCACCCCATGAAAGACAAATATGTGGGCACTTCCTTGGAAGTGGAGACCACGGACCGGCTGTTTTTGGACGGAGCCCCCACGGAAGAATATACCCCCTCCGACTACAAGGGAGAAGAGGTGGTGACGGGCACCTATGTGCTTCGGCAGAAGCTGCAGATCAACGGCAGCGACAAGCTGAACGTGGAGGGAAGCGTTACCTGGAGCGCCTGCAGCGGCGATTTCTGCGGCATGCCGGAGGACTATGCGTTCTCCGTGCCGGTGGAGATGCCCGGTCAGGCCGGGCATGACGGCGCTTCGCAAGCTACGACCGGCAATCTCTGGAGCCTCATCCTGGAAGCCATCCTCTGGGGCTTTCTGATGCTCCTCACGCCCTGCGTGTTCCCCATGGTGCCCATGACGGTGTCCTTCTTCATCAAGCAGGAAAACGGCGGACGCTTCAAGGCCCTCATGTACGGGGTTTTCATCGTCCTGCTATACACCATCCCCATCAGCGTCATCATCGGCCTCACCTGGCTCTTGGGCGGAGAAACGGTCACGGCCGATATCTTCAACTGGCTCTCTACCCACTGGCTCCCGAACATCCTCTTCTTCGTGATTTTCATGGTGTTCGCCGCCTCCTTCTTCGGAGCCTTCGAAATCACCCTTCCGGCTTCCTGGACCACCAAGGCCGATTCCGGAAGCAGCAAAGGAGGCCTTATCGGCGTGTTCTTCCTGGCCCTTACCCTGGTGCTGGTGAGCTTCAGCTGCACCGGCCCCATCGTGGGCACCGTGCTCATCAAGAGCACCCAGGGAGAGTTCTGGACCCCCATGGTCACCATGCTGGCCTTCAGCGTGGCCTTTGCCCTGCCCTTCGCCCTGCTGGCCTTCTTCCCCTCCGTCCTCAAGAAGCTGCCCAAGAGCGGCGGCTGGCTCAACAGCGTGAAGGTGGTGCTGGGCTTCATCGAGATTGCCCTGGGCCTCAAATTCCTCTCTACGGCCGACCAGACCTACCACTGGCACCTGCTGGACCGCGAGGTGTACTTAGCCATCTGGATTGTCTGCTTCACCCTCCTGGGCCTGTACCTCATGGGCAAGCTGCGCTTCAAGCATGACAGCCCGCTGGAGTATATCTCTGTGGGCCGCCTGGCGCTCATCATTGCCGATTTCGCCTTCGTGATGTACCTCATCCCCGGCATGTGGGGCGCCCCGCTGAAGGCCCTCAGCGGCTATCTGCCGCCCTTGGAGACGCAGGACTTCGTGATAGGCGCAAAGACTCCCGGTCAAGCCGGGAGTGACGGGACGTACGTCATTGCCGGCCCAGCCTCTGCTCCTGTCATTCTGAGCGAAGCGAAGAATCTCACCGGCTCGGAAGTCTCCCTGCCGCACGGCCTCACCGGCTACAGCAAGCTGGAAGACGGCCTGGCCGCAGCCAAGGCGTCCGGCAAGAAAGTGTTCGTGGACATCACCGGTCACGGCTGTGTGAACTGCCGGGAGATGGAAGCCCGTGTCTGGAGCGACCCCAAGGTGCTCCGGCGCCTGCAGAATGACTATGTGATTGTGTCCCTCTACGTGGACGACAAAACCCGCCTCCCGGAAGACCGCTGGGTTACCACCGAATCCGGCAAAGTTCTGAAGGATGTGGGACGGGTGAATTCCAACCTGGTACTGAAGCGCTTCGGCGTGAATTCCCAGCCCAACTACTTCCTCTTGGACGCGGACGGAAACACCCTCCGGGGCCCCAGAGGCTATAATTTGGATGT
>CAJOMB010000159.1 GCA_905235615.1 uncultured Bacteroidales bacterium
CGGAGGATGGCGGCGTCCAGCTTTTCCTGCGTATTGACGCTCCTGTCCGGCTGCTCGAAGAGAACCTCTTCATACATGCCGATAAAGCTGTTTTTGAACAGCCGCTTGCGGAGCAGGATAAAGACCAGGAGGATGACAAAAAGGCCGCCCGCGACGATGGCCCCGGCCAGGGCATAGCTTCCCAGCACCTCTCCTATCCACATCACAAAGGCGAAGGAAAGGGCCAGCAGGAACACGCTCACAAGGGCCGATAGGAGCAGCAGGCCGGCAAGGGCCCCTGTCCCTTTGGAAAGGCCCTTGACCGTCCGCAGCTTGATATTGTCCAACTGGGCGTCCAAGTAGCCGCCGGATTCCTGGACAACGCGCCGGGCCGGCTCTGTGAACTTACTCATTTTCAGGTTCTTGGGTTTCTGTTTCTTCCTCCTCTTCCTCTTCTTCTTCTTCTTCCGCTTCCCACTTGGCTCTTACCTTGGACAGGCAGTCATCGGCCGCTTTTTTGATTTTTTCACGGCTTTTCTCGCCCGATTCGGGGGCAAACAGGAGTCCCAGGACGGCACCGGCGGCCAGGCCGGTCAGTAAGGCAAAAAATGAATTGGCTTTCATGGTGAGNNNTGTTTTTAAGAGTTGATTTCCTTTTCCATGTCCGGCATCAGGCGGCGGACAATTTTCTTGTCATAGAAGAAGCGGCCGGCAATCACGCGGATCACCGTATAGGTGGGGATGGCGGCCAGCATACCCACGGCGCCGCCCATATGGCCGGCCATGAGCATGACGATGAAGATTTCCAGCGGCGTGGCCAGGATGCTGGAAGAGTAGATGAGCGGCTGCAGTACGAAGTTGTCAATGAACTGGGCGGTGAGCATGATGGCCAGCACAATGAGGGCGAACATCCAGATATTCACGTCCAAGCCCACGCCGGCGCCGTATTTGAGCACGACGCAGAGCAGAACGCCCAGCAGCTCTCCGATGAGCGGACCTATGTAGGGGATGATGTTGAGTATGCCGGCGATGAAGCCGATACCCAGCGCATAGCCGAAGCCGATGCGGGCAATCCCCCAGAGGCCGATGAAATCTACCAGCGCCACGGCGACCATCTCAATGATGAGGCCCACGAAATAGCGGCTGAGCAGGTATTCGATGTCTTCGATGGCACCGGCCACGGAGGCTTCTATCCGGTTCGGCGTAAGGGTGGTCACAATCCTTCTGAACAGGCGTTCGTCTTTGACGAAGAAGAAGGAGATGAAGATGACGGCGAACAGGCCTATTCCCACATCGGCCACTACCGAAACCACGGAGCCCAACATTCCGGTAAAGGAGAAATGGGTTGCGATGCCTTTGAGGTGGCTGAAGATAACGCCCACGGCATCAAAGTCCGGGGCCAGGCCGGGGATGAGACCCGCCACCCAGCCGTTGATGTTGTCTATGAGGTTGCCTTCCGGCAGGTGCATGTTGCTGAACAGCGAGGCGTCCCGGATAATGCCCGCCACCACGGGGATAATCCGGGTTATCACCAGGATGAGGCCGCCCAGGACAAGGAAGATGGAAATGATGGCAAGAAGCCACTCCGGGGCGCATTTTCCCTTGATGGTGAGGCGGCGCATCCCCTTCATGAGGGGACGGCAGATGAGAGATACCACAAAGGAAAGGACCACATAGATGAGCATGTTCCGGAAATACCGGCAAAACAGGATGATGGCGGCGGCAATCCCCAGATTGATGAGATAGCCGGCCAGCTTATTGATATTGCTCTGTTTCTCCATATCCTTGCAAAGATATGTTTTTTTTTGCTATCTTTGACAAAATAAGTGAGACCTAAGGATGAAAAATCGTAAACGATTAACCCTGCTCATCGCCCTGATTGTCCTTTCCGTTCCGGCCATGGCCGTGTTCACGGGCATGGATTTGGATGCTACGCTGTATAATTTGAGGCGGGAGTTGTTCCATGATTATCGGCAGATAAGCACTACCCGGGAGCGGTTGCAGGAAAGGAACGCGGTTCAGCACCGGCGCATGGTGGATATTGTCAAGAAGTGCAACGACTTGTCCCTGATGCTGTATTCCCAGAAGCAGGACTATACCTTCGACATCTCCTATGCCCTGGAAAAGGTGAGCCAGGAATTCAGGGACTTCAACAAGAACCGTACGCCCTATGACCGTATCGTGGCCAACCTGGACATTGAGATAGACCGTTATGCACGCCTGATCGAGTCCCTGCGCCGCCTTCCTCCGGAGCTCCGGGACGTGGAGGTGGTGCCGGACAGCCTGGCCTACCACAACGATACGCTGGATGCCCATCTGCTGCATAACGAGAGTCTGCTGCAGCAGGAGTTGCAGGAAAAGGTGGAGGCCGTAGTGGCCATGAATGAGGCAAGGGACAGTACGGGAGCATCGGCCTTCATCCTGAGCGAGTCCGGCCAGGCCGACCGCGACTCCTGCCTTTTCTACGCCTCCGAACTGCTCAAGTTGTATGCTGAGACGCGGGAGCAGGTGATGGCCGACAGCACGCATTACCGGGAGGCCCGGCTGCGGATGGACGAGTCTTATGCCTATGCCCGGGAGTATTATGGCATGCTGGAGAAAAACGTGTTTGTGGAGGGCCAGACGCCCTGGGGAACCATCCTGTCCCATCCCGGCACCTATTGGAATGAGATGCGGAGGGCCGTGGGAGAGAAATTCAGCCTGTCCTTCATCCGGAAGGCTTTTACGGAAAACGAACTGAACGTAAGCCGGGAAGAGATTGCCAATGACAACCAACTGGTCAACTCCACCAAGGTTTTCTGGCTGGGAGTCTATGTCCTGGTCTTTTTCCTGCTATGGGTGCTCTCCGCCCTGCTGCTGTTGCCGGTCTATCGTTTCGTTCCGTCGGCGGGGAAGCGGGTGGCCAGGGAGCAGCGGCGTTATCTGGCCCTGCTGCTGGCCTGTGTCCTGTTTGTGGCGCTCAGCTACGAAAGCTCGGACGACGACATGGTGCGCAAGACCTTGAGCATCCTGCACACCTTCATGTGGCTGCTCATGGCCATTACCGCGGCGCTTCTGATCCGCGTGAAGCCCGACAAAATCAAAGCCAGTCTCCGGATTTATCTGCCAACTTCACGGCCCTGTTTGTGATAAGCTGCCGGATGCTGTTCGTGCCCAATGCCTTCCTGAATTTCTTCCTTCCGCCGCTGCTGCTGGTCATGGTGCTGTGGCAGCTTATTGCCAATGTGCGGCGGAGCAGGAGCGTGGGTCGGACGGATGTTGTCATCGGCTGGATTTCCTTTGCCATTACGGCCATCGCTACCCTTTGCGGCTGGGCCGGTTACATTTTCCTGGCCCTCATTATCCTGGTGTGGTGGTATTTCCAGCTGGCCGTCACCCTGGCCATCGCTTCCGTCTGGGACCTGATGCTCCTGTACAAGGAGAAGCGCTTGGACAAGATACTGTCAGACCAGAGGGCCAAGATCACCTATGTGAGCGGGGCGGCCAAGGAGTCTCTGCTGTTCACCGCCACCTGGTTCTATGACTTGCTCAAGGAGGTGGTGGTTCCGCTGCTGGCGCTCATCTCCATTCCCGCCTGCATCAACTGGGCGCTGAATATCTTCGAATTCAACGACTTGTACCGCACCCTTTTCGAAGAGCCCTTCTTCCGTCAGGGAGAAATGCGCGTATCCCTGTATAGCCTGCTCTTCCTCACGGGCATATTCGTCATCTTCCGTTACGGGAACAAGGCTATCCACACCATCTGGCAGAGCTTTGAATACCGCCGCTTCATGCGCAAGCACAAGCGGAAGACCGTCCGGAGCAATGAGATTAACCTCTCCTTGGGGAACAGCCTCATTTCCGTGTTCGTCTGGTTTGTGTATCTGGACCTTTTCATCGTCACGCTGAACATCCCCACCGGTTCGCTGGGGCTCATCGCCGGCGGTCTGTCGGCCGGTATCGGTTTGGCTCTGAAGGATATCATCAATAACTTCGTTTACGGTATCCAGCTCATGGGAGGCCGATTAAGGGTAGGGGACTGGATTGTATGCGACGGCGTGCGCGGCAAGGTGACGGACATCAATTACCAGACCACCATGGTGGAAACAATTGACGGCACCAATGTGGCTTTCCTGAACTCGTCCCTGTTCGGCAAGAACTTTACCAACCTTACCCGTAACAACGGTTATGAGCTTACCACTATCCACGTTGGAGTAGCCTACGGTACCGATTTCGAAGAGGTGCGTGAGGCTCTGGTGAAAGGACTGGAAGTGATGAAGACCAAGGATTCCTATGGACGTGACGTGGTAGAGCCCACTTACGGAATTCAGGTGCGTTTCGGGGACTTTGGAGACAGCGGCGTGGACGTCATGGTGAAACAGTATGTCCTGCAGCCGGAACGCATCCGCTACGTGGAAAAGTGCAAGGAGGTAGTTTACAAGGCCCTGAATGAGAGCGGCATCACCATCCCGTTCCCGCAGTGCGATGTACATATGATTAAAGACGATAAAGATTAAACACCATGGAATTACGATTCAAAGACAAAGGAACCCGTTTCAACATTGTCGTCACCGTTTTGGCCGCTGTGGTCTCCGTCGGGACCATGCTCTTCGGCGTATGGCATTTTGGCCTTCAGCAAACCTGGCCGGAACTGGTGCTCAACTTGTTCTACATTGCCTGCCTGGTGATGTTGTGGATGTACTTCTTCAACGGCCCCATCACTACGCAGCAGTTCAACTACTGGTGCTCCGTGTGCGTGGGCGTGACGGTGCTGCTGAGGGACATTCTCTTCGCACCGCCGTTGCCGTACTACTCCATCCGCCTGGCGTGCCTGACCCTTTCGGTGGCGATGCTCATCCTGCTCACCTACTTCTACTCCCGCAAGGAATGGAAGAGCTACTCCAAGCGCGACCTGTGGATGATCTGCATCATCGACATCATCATCGCCGCGCTTTACAACATTGACATTCTCCTGGAACCGGCCGATGAGACCTCCACTTACATGATGGTGGAGATATGGATCCGGCCCACCATCACCTA
>CAJOMB010000160.1 GCA_905235615.1 uncultured Bacteroidales bacterium
GCAAGCCCTTATAAGGGTTTCTTTATCAAGGGCTTGCTAATTTTTACGAAAAAATTCTGCGGAATTTAGGATATGCTGAAACCTTATTTTTACATAACGGCCCTGCTGGGAACCCTGCTGCTTTGTACAGCCTGCCCTCCCAAACCGGAGCCCTACATCCCTCAGGGAGCCACATTGCTTTCATCGGCCTTGGAACAGGTTCCGGGGCTCAGGAGCATCCCTTTTTCGGACATCCGGGGAATCAGTGTAGGAAATGCGCAGAATGACGCCGCAGGAACAGGAGTAACGGTGTTCCGGCTAACCGTACAGAGCCTTGCAGCCGTGGAAGTCTTCGGCGGCGGCCCCGCCTCAAGGGAGACGGAAGTCATTGCCGTAGAGCGGAACCACCCCATCAATGCCCTGGTCTTCTCGGGCGGGTCGGCCTTCGGCCTGGCTGCTTCAAGCGGTGTCTCCCTTTGCCTGGAAAGGCATGGCGTGGGATTTGAGACCGGAATCGCCCTGATACCCCTTGTGTGCCAGAGCTGTATCTACGACCTGGGGTACCGCAGCGCTACAATAAGGCCGGACGAAAAGATGGGCTATGCCGCCTGCGAGGCATCCTTTTCCGGAAACAACCCCCTCAGCGGCAGCGTAGGCGCCGGGACCGGTGCCACGGTGGGCAAGGCGGCCGGCATGAAAAAGGCCCAGAAAGCGGGAATAGGCTATGCCGCCATGCAGATGGGGCCGCTCCAGATAGGTGCAGCCGTTGTGCTGAACAGCTACGGAGACATATATTACGAAGGCAAGAAGGTGGCCGGAATGCAATCTGAAGATGCCGATTCCTACACCACCCTGCTGCAGACGGAAGAAGAAAACCTGTTCATCGCCAACCCCTCCGGCACCACCAACACCACTCTGGTGGCCGTATTCACCAACGGTGACTTCTCCCCTGCCCAGCTGAAACACCTGGCCCAGATGGCATCGGCCGGCTTGGCAAGAAGCATCAAGCCCGCCTTTACCACGGCGGACGGAGACACCGTCTATGCCCTTTCCGTGGGGGAAAACGCAGGCAAGGTAACAGCCAACCTGGACGCCGTGGGCGCCCTGTCGGCCACCTTGGTGGAAGAGGCTGTTGTAGATGCGATACGCTCTGCCGCAAGATAGGAAAAGCCTATTATTCTTCCGGGAGGAACATCGGATCCCAGGCGGGAAGCAGGATGGGGTTCTGGCTCATCAGGGCCATGACATCGGCCGGGACATACTTTTTCTCCACCACTAAGCGGAACATGTATTCGTTGAACCACGCGTCCGTCATGATGATATTGCCCTTGTAGCCGCTGTCTGCGCCCCAGCTGTTCTCCACCATCCATTTGACGGGCCGGCCGTTCTTGATGTCCACGGCAATGAGCGTCATGGCGTGGGTGGAGCCGCTGGCATGCGTCTGGATGCGCTCCTTCTTGTTCATGCCGAAGGTGACGCCCAGCAGGGAGTCGTAGTCAAAATTATCCAGGTCTGCGATGCCGCGCTTGCGGTCCAGGAATTTGCCCACGTCGCAGGAGAAATACAGGGCCGTATTGTCTTTGATGGACGCGATGGCCATCTCCTTGATCTGCTCGATGGGAAGATTCAGGTAAACCCAGTTCTGCCCGTCATAGACATGCCTGTCGTATTCAATTTCATACACCTTGCCATACTCCACGGCCGGGTTGTTCATCACCATGATGTAGTTGTTCTCCAGGTCTTCGCCGACAAACTCCTGATAGAAAGACTTGGGAGTATAGCTTTTTTCGCTCACAAACTCCCCTTTGGCGTTGTAGCGGGCCCAGGTGAATTCCGTGGGAGGCACGCCTAAGCAAAGGGCCAGGATGCGGTAAACCTCCTTGAGCATCTCCACCTTCATGGCGGGCCTGTCCTTGGCCTTGGCGGCCCTGAGGCGCAGACCGTCTTCCCGGAGCTTGAGCGAGAGCCGGGTGCTCATCTGCGAGGTATTGTTGGCCGATAAGCTTTCCGGCATTACCTCCGAGGGCACCACGCCGTATTTCATCACCAGGTTGGAAACGCCGGTAAATTGTCCCCCGTCCCCGATGGGATTGGAGAAGAGCCAGTCCACCGTCCTGTCTTCCAGGGGCTTGTCGGCCGTGTCTATGATGCCCTGCAGGAAGAGATTGGCCTTTTCCAGCTGGTCGTAGAAAAACAGGTAGTTCTGGGAGAAGGTGAAAGCGCCCAGGTCGTGCTTTTCAATCATGCGGGCGCGAAGGACGTTCAGGCCCGTGAAAAGCCAGCATCGGCCCGACGAAAGCTGGTTGGTCCTTCCCTTCGTCTTCACCTCGTCGCTGAAATGGGTGTCCATCATGGCCATTTTATCGGCCGATGCAGCCAGAACGTTGATGGAAGCGGAGTTGAGCGCGTTGCGAAGGGCTTTGTCCGTTCCGTTGCCCTGATAGGAAGCGGCCAGATCGGAGAGCATCTCGGCGGCCCTTGGGATTCTGGGCGAAGGCTCCGACGGAAAGCAGCAATGCTGCCAGAAGGAAGGTCTTTTTCATATTCGGAATGAATCTTAAAAATTCTTTTTCGAAGGTACGAATTTATTTTGAAGATTCCGAAAATCGGCTTAATTTTGTAACCCGTATTTACCAAACTGCACTTTTATGAAATACGGGTTCGACAACGAAAAGTATCTTAAGATTCAATCTGAGCACATTAAGGAGCGCATCGCCCAATTCGGCGATAAACTTTACATGGAATTTGGCGGAAAACTGTTTGACGACTATCACGCCAGCCGTGTCCTTCCGGGATTCCATCCGGACAGCAAGATGCAGATGCTCCTCCAACTCAAGGAAGACCTGGAGATTATCATTGTCATCAGCGCCGTTGACATAGAGAAAAACAAAATCAGGAGCGACCTGGGCATCACCTACGACATGGACGTTCTCCGTCTGCGGGATGAATTCATGGCTCGGGAGCTCAGCGTCAACTCCGTGGTCATCACCCACTTCAACGGACAGGCCAGTGCAGAGGCCTACCGCAAGCGCCTGGAGAACATGGGAATTACCGTTTACTATCACCATACCATTGAAGGTTATCCCCACAATGTGGCCCTGATCGATTCGGACGAAGGTTTCGGCAAGAACGACTATGTGATTACGTCCAAGCCCTTGGTGGTGGTGACGGCCCCCGGTCCCGGCAGCGGAAAGATGGCGGTATGCCTGAGCCAGCTGTATCAGGAAAACAAGCGCGGGGTGAAGGCCGGCTATGCCAAATTCGAGACCTTCCCCGTCTGGAACCTTCCCCTCTCCCATCCGGTGAACATGGCCTACGAGGCCGCCACGGCCGATCTGGAAGACGTGAACATGATAGACCCCTTCCATCTGGACGCCCATGGCGCCACGGCCGTCAACTATAACCGGGATATCGAAATCTTCCCCGTCATGAACGCCCTTTTCGAGGACATTTACGGAGATTCGCCCTACAAATCCCCCACCGACATGGGTGTGAACATGATAGGCTACTGCATCAGCGACGACGAGCTGTGCCGCGAAGCCTCCCGTCAGGAGATTATCCGCCGCTACTATCACTCCCTCTGCAATTTTGCCGATGGCAAGGCTACGGAGAACGAGGTGAACAAGATAGCCTTAGTGATGAAGAAGGCCAAAATCTCTACGGAAGACCGCAAGACCACGGTGGCGGCCAAGGAGCGCTTGGAAAAGTGCGGTGTGGCCACCGCCGCCATCGAACTGGAAGACGGCACCATCCTGACGGCCGAGACCAGTCCCCTGCTGGGTCCCAGTGCCGCCCTGCTTCTGAATGCCCTCAAGCATCTGGCCGGCATTGCCCACAACGTGAAGCTCATTCCCCAGCAGATGATTACCCCTATCCAGAAAACCAAGGTGACCTATCTGCACGGCCACAACCCCCGCCTGCATACGGACGAGGTGCTGGTGGCCATTTCCATGATGAGCCTCATCGACGAGAACTGCCTCCATGCCCTGGATCAGCTCCCCCATCTGCTGGGCGCCCAGGTGCATTCCACGGTCATGCTGAGTGAAGTGGACCGCAAGACCTTCCAGAAGTTAGGCATCGGCCTCACTTGCGACCCTATCCGAAAGATTAAGAAGAAGCAGTAGTACAGGCGTTTACCAGATATACGATGGAGCGGTAGGTAATCCCCCCGTTGGTGGAAAGGCCTATCTCGCAGGTGCGGCTGTTGGAGTAGCCTTCCTTGATGCCCCGGGCCTCAAGGGCAGGCCGCAGTTTTCTGAGCGCATAGGCGTTCACCTCCGGATGGGTCATCCCCTTGTCTCCGGCATAGGCGCAGCAGCCAATCTCCTCCGGCACATACACATGGTTGGAGCATTTCCGGGCCAGTTCCACAAGACTGTCTTTAAGCCCCATCAGGCGGGTGGAACAAGTCACATGCACGGCCACAGGCGTGTCCGTGGGATGGAATTCCAGCCGGGGCGCCACAAAGCGGAGCAGGAACTCTGCCGGCTCATACAAGTGCATGGCTCTGATTCCCTTGCGCATCCTATGTAAACAAGGACTTTGGTCACAGAGCACCGGATATTTCCCCTGGGCCGATGCTTCCCAGAGGGACTCCACCAGCTCGTGGAGCTTCTTGTCGGCCATATCGGGCATCCCCTTGCTTTCCCAGATGGTGCCGCAGCAGAGCTTCTCCATCCTGGGCGGGAAGATGACCTCGAAGCCGGCTTTGTTCAGCAGTTCCACCGTCTCTTCCATGAGGGGCTTGACCGTATCGGCCGGAGCCTGCGCCATGGTCTGATTGAGGCAGCTGGGGAAATAAACCACCTTGAGCGGGCTTTCCTTGG
>CAJOMB010000161.1 GCA_905235615.1 uncultured Bacteroidales bacterium
CGGCAGGGATAGCCGTGATGTTCGGGCCGGTATAGAAGAAGGCCTCATCTTTCATGGGCTTGCTCTCTGAGCGGGGATCCGTCTCAAGTTCGCTCAGTTCGGTGGCGAAATCCGGAACCAACTGGTCGCTTTCCAATCCGGCAAAAGCGAATTTGTCGCCGATGGTGATTTTTGCGCCGCTGCCGCCATTAACGTCCTTTTTATTAGTACCATTCTGGCCATTGCCGCCGCAGGAGAACACCATGGCAACTACGGCGAAGAGGGTAAATACTTTTTTCATGCTGTTATTCTTTATACAGTTCATCTATTTCCAGCTCGAATTCCGTGATTTTTTCGGAGAGCTCAAAGTACATGTATGAAGCTTCAAAGGGGACGGAGTCGGGAGTCGGAGAGGGCGTATTCGGCACTCCGTGTGAGTGCGTAGAGCTTTTCCATCACCTCCTTATGCTGCCTTTTGACGGGGAGTAGCTGGGCGCGGCAGCAGTCCATGGCACCGGCCACGGCATCGCGGTACAGGGGGATGTATTCTGTGTAGAAACGGCTCATGTTACTGAACCAAGCGGACTGGGCTGCATTCAGGCGCGCCAGGGCGGCTTTATACGCCGCTTCGCCAATTGCATCTTCCAGTACGAACGCAGCCCGGTCAATTTCTTCGCGGTGCTGCTCATCCGCCTTCCGGTACTTTCGGTCAAACAGGGCCACACCTTCCTTCCGGGCCGATTCAATCATCCCGATGGCCTTCTGCTGGAGGCTATGCTCCTTTTGACCAAGAGAAGTCAATTCCGTAACCAGCTGATACTGCTTCTGGGAGGAGGCGCGCTTGCCTTTGTCGGCATTCATCTTGGCGGTTATGGATTCTCCCAGGCCGGATTCCTGCATGAAGGCGGCACGCTCTTCATCGGTCATATGAGACATAGCTTCAATGTCCTTGGCAGTGAGCCCGCCGGTTTGTTTGGCCATTACCTTGCTGGCCATCGCCTTGGCTTCCTCATCAGAGAGATTGCTGCTCTGAAGTTTTGCAAAATCGGCCTGACTGAGTCCCATGCTGGAAAGGCGTCCTTGCATGGAGGACATGGCCAAAGCCTTTGCCTCCGCCTCACTCATATTGGCAACCTCGCCTGCCGTTTTGTTTGTTCCTGCCACTTTTCCGGCCATCGCATTGCGTTGCATGCCGGGTGCGGGGGTCTTGGCCTGCATGTCCTGGATCTGGTCATTGGCGGCATTCCAGGCTTCCCTGAATTCATCCAGGATGTAGGAATCGGGGGCTTCTGTCCGAAACGGATCATTGCGCTCTTTCCAGTAATTGAGAAGGGCGGCCGTAGTTGGCAGATCAGGTGTCATGCCCATCACGGCTTCAGGGGTCATCTGGGCCCAGACGGGAAGCATCATCGCCAGGGCAAAAAGGGTAATGATTATCTTTTTCATGGTATGTTATTTCTTGATGAATTCTACTCTGCGGTTCTTGGCGCGGCCTTCGTCCGTGCTGTTGGAGGCGATGGGTTGGTGGGAGCCCTTGCCGACGGCCGTCAGGCGGGCCTGTGCGATGCCCTCTTCAACCAGGGCGGCCACGATGGCTTCGGCCCGCTTCTGACTCAGAGGGTCATTGACTTTGTCGGAGCCGGTGGCATCGCAGTGGCCCTGGACCTCGAATTCAAGGCCGGGATTGTCCTTCATGAGCCCGGCCACCCGATGGATTTCCACCATAGATTCGGGCTTGAGGTCGGCCTTGCCGGTTTCGAAGGTGATGGCGTAGGTGACAATCTTGCCCTCGCTGGCCAGGCGGTCATAGAGCGGAACGGCCCCTTGGGCCAGACGGACGTTACTGATGCCGCTGTAGATATAGTTTCCCGTGTGGCTGAACCAAAAATACTGGGGAGCCAGTGCCAGCGGGATGTTGATGATGCGATGGCCGTTGATATAGCCCTTGAAGGCCCTCTTGTTGAAGGAGAAGGCAAAATGATTCCACGCTCCGGGCTTCAGGGGGTTGTCCTTGCCGTTGTAATCCGACAGGCCGTCGTTGAGTCCCATTTGCTTTTCGCCCTTCAGAAAAGTGGCGGCGTCCGGCTTCAGGATGTTCCAATGGATAGAGGAAGAGCCGTCTCCCCTGTACCAAAAGGCGATGGTTCCACATTCATCGTCTACAGTTGCACTGTTGCCAAAAACCAAGGATAGCGTATTGCTGCCGCTTTCGCGCTCATCTTCGTAATCTCCGGGTACGCCCAGGAACACGTCGTATTCCAGCGTGAACACATCCGGAAGGAAAGTGCGCGGCTCCTTCATCAGAGGCATAACCGCACCGCTACCATCATCGGTGAAGGCGATAATTTTGCGTCCTTCAATGGAGCCCACCTCAGCATATCCGCTGACAAGGTCCCACCGGGAGGGAAATTCTCCCAGCTGCTCATTTTCAAATGTATCTTCAAAGAATATCTCGTCGCCGGGCACAAAGTCGGTCTTGGCATAGGAGGTCTCCACCTGCTTCTTAGGCTGGGCAGGAACTTTTGCGTCAGGCATGGCGACAGCGTCCTGGCTGACGGGATCGGCCGTCTGTTTATCGGCCTTGTCCTTCTTTTTCTTTTTGCCGTCCAGGACATCGTTCACGCCCTGTTCCACTTTCTCTCCGATTTTGTTTTCTACGGCATTCTTGGCACGCTGGCCCAGCCGCTCCAGCATACTTTGGCCGTTTGCAACATAGCAAGACGCCAGCAGCGA
>CAJOMB010000162.1 GCA_905235615.1 uncultured Bacteroidales bacterium
GGGAACCCTCCGCTATAGCTTCCAGCGGGCCCTGGACCACAGCACGCCCGGGAGCCAGACCTGGGGCAACCAGATTCCCTACATTCCGCGCCACAGCGGGAGTATTTCCGTAGGCTTTGGTTGGAAGGAGCTGGCGTTTACCTGGGACAGTTCGTTTACCGGTGCGCGCTGGTCCCGCACCGCCAATACCCCGGACTACTACCTGGCCCCGTGGAGCCTGAGCAGCGCGGCGGCACAGTATATGTTGCATTTCCCGGGACAAATGGCATTACAGCTGGGCGTTACCATCGACAACGTGTTCAATACCCCTTACCAAATAGTGCAGGGCTACCCCATGCCGGGGCTCAGCACGCAGTTCTCCATCGCCTTCCGCTGGTAGGGGGATGATTTCCAAAATCAGGAAATTTGTTTTTTTGAAAACAGGCATGTATCTTTGTAATGTAAATGATTATTTATATAAATCTTTCTTTACATTATGAGATTTTACGACAGGGCTGAAGAGCTCGCAATCCTGGAGCGCAATGACAAACAGTCACATGAGACGGCAGTGTTCACGGTGCTGACCGGAAGGAGGCGTGTCGGCAAGACCTCCCTGATACAGAAAGCCATCAGCGAAGAAGGTATGGCGTACCTGTTCGTCTCCAAGGACAGCGAGCCCATCCTCTGCCGGCGCTTTCAGCAAACCATTGAAGAAAAACTCGGCATAGAGATACACGGGCAGACAAGCCGTATGCGCGAACTTTTCCAGATTCTGATGAAGGAGTCGTCAAAGCGGCATTTTACCGTGTTCTTCGATGAATTCCAGAACTTCCAGAAGGTGAATCCGGCCATATTCAGCGACCTGCAGGATGTCTGGGACAGGTATCACTGTGAGTCTCACATTCACCTGGTCGTCTCGGGGAGCATCCGCTCCCTGATGAGAAAGATTTTCGAAGACAGCGGCGAGCCTCTGTACGGCCGGCCTACCTCGAAGATGCAGCTGCAGCCCTTCCGGACGGATGTCCTGAAAGAGATTCTCGCCGAAAACAACCCTTCCTGGACAAATGAGGACCTGCTTTGCCTGTACATGATTACCGGCGGTGTGGCCAAGTATGTGGAACTCCTGGTGGATGCAAGGTGCCTGACGAAAAAGAAGATGCTGGACTATGTCTGTCGGCCGGACTCCTATTTCCTGACGGAAGGAAAGGACCTGCTCAACCAGGAGTTCAGCGAGGAGAGCAGTACCTATTTCTCGGTACTCCAGTTGATTGCCGGAGGGATGACCAAGCGGAGCGAAATGGATGATATCATGGGCAAGGATATGGGTGTTTATCTCCAGAACCTGGAGAAGAACTTCTTCATGGTGAAAAGGCTGAAGCCCCTGCTCTCCAAGCCCGGGAGCAAGACCACGGCCTACGAAATCTCCGACCCGTTCCTACGCTTCTGGTTCCGCTTCATATGGCCGTACCAGTCCCTGGTGGAGACGCGGCAGCTTGGACGGCTGAGGGAATACATCGAGAAAGGGTATGAAACATTCAGCGGGAAATCCCTTGAACGCTATTTCCAGCAGAAGCTCATGGAAAGCGGACGGTATACCCTCGTCGGCAACTGGTGGGACAGAAAAGGAAACAACGAAGTCGACATCGTTGCGCTGGATGAATTTTCGCACGAAGGGCTCGTTGCGGAGGTTAAAAGGAATCCGAAGAAGATTGACCTTGCCACGCTGGAAAAGAAAACGAAAGCCTTCCCCGTGCAGTTCAAGGAATATGAATTGAAATCAGAGGGATTCTCCCTCGACTCGCTTTGATGTCAAACGCCGGTTGTCAATAGCGGACGGCCAGGCCGACGGAGATGGTCTGCAGGGCGTTCCCGGTTCCGGCGGTCTTGAAAGCCACGGGCCGGTAACGCACGATAAGGCCGATGTCCTGGTACCACACGGCGGCCTTCACGTCCAAGCGGAAGCCCGCGCGGCCCACAGTGGGAAAGAAAGCGTCCCGATGATGGGTTTCCCCTTCGATATAGTCGTTGTTATAGCTGATGAAGCCCACGCCCGGAGCCACATAGAGGCTGGCGGCCCAGTAACCGTGGAACTTTTGGGTTATCCCTATCGGGAAGTTGAAGGAAAAATCCGCCACGTGCGCCTTGGAGCGGGCGTCTTCGATGGCCGGAACGGCATAGCCGTCATTCAGGAACATGCTGCCCTTGCGGAGGTAGTCGAAATCGGCCATGAAAT
>CAJOMB010000163.1 GCA_905235615.1 uncultured Bacteroidales bacterium
CACCATACTGTCGCTGGTGTTTACCACGGTGATGTTCATCCAGTTCTTCATTTACGGCGGTCCCCTGCTGTGGACAGGCCTTCTGGTAATGCTCATCTATGCCCTTGCCATCTACTGCTCATATTATTTCAGAAAGCTCGTGCAGGGCAGTGCCAACACCAGCATTTCCCAAGTGACCGGCGAGGTGTACAACCTGGTTTCCGGCGCCCAGAAAATCCGCACCAACGGGGCCGAAGTACGCGCCTTCCATCACTGGGCGGTGGCCTATGAGCCCTCCGAGCCCAATGGAAGCCGATACCCTGCCATGTACATCGTAGGTAATTCCCTCAGCTACAATGCCCGCCTGCTGCCCCTTATTGTAACCATGCTGGCGGCCTGGCACTACGGGCTCGGACTGTCCGACTACATTGCCTACTGCAGCGTCCTTACCATAGCCATCAGCGCCGTGGAGCAGTTTGAAAGGATAGCCAAGGATGTAGCGTTGCTGGGGCCGGAACTGAAGTTGTGCGCCCCCATTCTGGAGAGCGAATCAGAACATCAGGAGGGCTCCGTCATTCTCAAGGAGATGAGCGGAAATATCGGCATAAGCGGCCTCAAGTTCCGCTACAGCTCCGATATGCCCTATATCTTTGACGGGCTTGATCTCACTATCAATGCCGGGGACTATGTGGCGCTTGTAGGGCCCTCCGGTTGCGGAAAATCCACGCTCATCCGCCTACTGCTGGGATTTGAAAAGGCGGAAAGCGGCTCCATCTTCTACGACGAACACAACCTGGACGACATAAGCAAACCCAGCCTGCGCCAATACTGCGTGAGCATCTGCCTTCAGGACGGCCAGCTGGTGGAAGGTACCATCCGTGACAATATCCTCTTTGGGAACGACGGACTGGACGACGAATCGGTGTGGGATGCGGCCAGGATGGCGGCCTTGGACAAAGACATCGAGGGGATGCCGCTTGGCTTGGGAACCCCCATTTCCGCCGATGGACAGGGCGTTTCCGGCGGTCAGCGCCAGCGCATACTGATGGCCCGGGCCCTCATCCGTAAGCCCAAAATCATTTTCCTGGACGAGGCTACATCGGCCCTTGACAATATCAGCCAGCATATCATCACGGAGAACCTTGCCAAGATGAAGTGCACGCGCATCACCATCGCCCACCGGATGAGTACCATCCATGAGTGCAACCGCATCATTGTCCTCAGCGGAGGACGGGTAGCGGAGGACGGCACTTATGACGAGCTCATGGCCAAAGGCGGCCTCTTCAGTGAAATCATTAAACGGCAGAGCGTATGAGAAAGTGTTTCCGCATAGCCATCCTTCTGCTGTTTGGACTCCCCGTTCCAAGCCGGGCCCAAAGCCTTGAAGAGATTATCCGTCTTGCCCAGGACAGCACCATTACCGCTTTCCGGAGCAAGTTCGAATACCAGTACCATCAGGAGCAGAACGCCCGTTTTGAGGCCCTCAGAAAGCCACAGCTCACGCTTCAGTTCAAGCCCAACTACTACAGGATGATCGCTGAGCCATCAAGGGATTACGTGTACATCCGCAACTTTGACCGCTTCTCCACATCGGCCCAATTGATGCTTACCCAAAAGGTGCTGCCCTGGGGCGGAAACGCTTATGTGGGCTCCCAGGTACTTTGGAGCGAGTATTTTTCCCGCGACAATCTCAACCGTCCAAGGGATTTTGTGACCATGCCCCTTGTGGCCGGTTATCAGCAGTCCCTGATAGGATACAATCCCTTCCGTTGGGAGAAGGCGGCGCAGGACCAGCGACTTGAAGCGGCCCGCAAGCAGTACAGCGCCCAGCTTTACCAGATAGCGGAAGAGGCCACCGTGCGTTTCTTCCGTCTGGTATGTGCGCAGGGCATCCTGGATATGTGCGAGCGTAACAAGCAGACGGCCGATACCCTCTATGCCATAGCCAAGGAAAAGGCCAGCATCGCAATGATTACCCTGGCGGAACTCCGCTCACTTGAACTCCAGAGGCTCAACGCGGCCAATGCGCTGCTCAACGCCCGCAATGAAGAAAAACTGGCCCGGGAGTCCCTCCTTGCCTATCTCCGGGTAGATGAGGCCTCCTTCCCGCTTGACCGGCGCCTCCCCATCCCCACCATCACCAAGGGAATCCCCCTGACGGAAGAGGATGCCCTGGAAATGGCCATCTCCCGCAGTCCGGAGGTTGAGCAGGGACGTGCAGCC
>CAJOMB010000164.1 GCA_905235615.1 uncultured Bacteroidales bacterium
GCTTCCGAGGGTCTTCAGTGGCCCACCGACAACGTTGTGTTCGATGCCTGGTGGAAGGCCACCCTCAACCGCACCGTCGCTCCCATCGTCTCCCTCCATTTCAACCACCCTTCATCGGCCTTGGTAATCGTAGATTAGGCGTTCAGCTTGTCGGCCGATTCCATGAACTTGGAGAGTTCCGTGTCGGTGAGATTGTAGTCCTTCATCTCGCCGGAGATGTACTGGTCGTAGGCGCTCATGTCCACGAAACCGTGACCGGAGAGGTTGAAGAGGATGGTCTTCTGCTCGCCGGTTTCCTTGCATTTGAGGGCTTCCCGGACGGTGGCGGCAATGGCGTGGCAGCTTTCCGGAGCGGGGATGATGCCCTCGGTCTGGGCAAAGAGCACGCCGGCCTTGAAGGTTTCCGTCTGTTCCAGGTCGATGGCTTCAATGAAACCGTCCTTCATGAGCTGGCTCAGGATGACACCGGCGCCGTGGTAGCGCAGACCGCCGGCATGGATGGTGGCGGGCTTGAAGGTATGGCCCAGGGTGAACATGGGGAGGAGCGGGGTCATGCCGGCCTCATCGG
Source organism: uncultured Bacteroidales bacterium (assembly GCA_905235615.1). Classification (GTDB taxonomy): domain Bacteria; phylum Bacteroidota; class Bacteroidia; order Bacteroidales; family UBA932; genus Cryptobacteroides. Next base: position 569 of record CAJOMB010000164.1, read on the forward strand.
CAAAGTCGTACTCGAACTTGCCACGGGTGAGCTTGGGGCAGCTGGCGGGTTCGGCCGCGATGAAACGGGTCTTCTTGCCGTCCTGGATGTTGTGACGCAGGAAGGGGAAGGCAATGCCGGAGAAGTTGGAACCGCCGCCGAAGCAACCGATCACAATGTCCGGATATTCACCCGCAAGGGCCATCTGCTTCTCCGCCTCCTGGCCGATAACGGTCTGGTGCATGCACACGTGGTTGAGCACGGAGCCCAGGGTGTACTTGCAGCCCGGCGTAGTGAGGGCCAGCTCCATGGCTTCCGAGATGGCACAGCCCAGGGAGCCCTGGTCATTGGGGTTCTTGGTAAGGATGTCCTTGCCGGCACGGGTGCTCATGGACGGAGACGGGGTGATGGCGGCACCGAAGGTCTGCATGATGGAACGGCGGTAAGGCTTCTGGTTGTAGCTCACCTTCACCATATAGACGGCGCAGTCCAGGCCGAACTTCTTGGCGGCATAGCTGAGGGCGCCGCCCCACTGGCCGGCACCGGTCTCGGTGGTGATGTTGGTGAGGCCTTCTTTCTTGGCGTAGTAGGCCTGTGCCAGGGCGGAATTGAGTTTGTGGCTGCCGGCAGGGCTCACGCTCTCATTCTTGAAATAGATGTGGGCGGGAGTGCCCAGGGCCTCTTCCAGCTCGTAGGCACGCACCAGCGGGGTGCAGCGGTAGGCGGCGTACTGCTCACGCACAGGCTCCGGGATGGGAATCCACTCATCGGTCTGGTTCAGTTCCTGGCGGGCGCACTCTTCCACGAACACCGGGTAGAAGTCTTCGGGCTTCAGGGGTTCCTTGGTGGCGGGATTCAGGAACGGCAGCGGCTTGTTGGGCATCACCGCCTGGATGTTGAAGTAATGGGTGGGAATTTCGCTCTCGGGGAGGATGTACTTTTTCTGTTTCATAATGTTACTTTTATATTGTTAATGATTTGTTTCCACAAAAAAGGCCTGCTGTAAGTCAGCAGGCCTTCTATCTACATAACTACGGCGAAGCGACTTACAGGATTGAACTGCAAGCGCGCCACCAATTGTTATTGTTGTTCTTTCTCATTTCTTTTGCAAAGTTGCACAATAGAAATTACAAATGCAAGAAAAATTTTAAAAACTTGCAATCAGGGGGGCCGTCCACTGGGCCGATGCCGTTACATAGTGGGCTTCCACATAGGCGTTGACAGCGGTGCAAACGAACAGCAGTACGATGAGGGCGGCCACGATGGTTCCGATAACCTTGAGGCGTCCCAGCCACTTCTTGTTATTCCAGCCGATGGTCTGGAACATGCTCCAGAAACCATGGCTCAGATGCAGCCAGATGGCCACGAACCATACGATGTACAGGGCCAGGACCCACTCGTGACGGAAGGTGTTCAGAAGCAGGAAGTACGGATTCTCCGCCTCTCCGCCCATGAATTCCTGCAGCTGCATCTTGGCCCAGAAGTGGGTAAGATGGAAGCAGAGGAAACCGAGGACGATGATTCCCAGTACGAACATGTTCTTGGCGCTCCAACTGTCGTTCTTGGCCTTGGAGGCCACCTCATAGCGCTTGACACCGCCACGGCGCTGAAAATTCTGGATGCTGAGCCAGATGCC
>CAJOMB010000165.1:0-2129 GCA_905235615.1 uncultured Bacteroidales bacterium
TTTCTCAAAAAGTTCTTATATTTGCAGTCCCGTTTTTCGGGACTTAAGTCTGGAGAGATGCTCGAGTGGCTTAAGAGGCACGCCTGGAAAGCGTGTATACTCCAAAAGGGTATCCCGAGTTCGAATCTCGGTCTCTCCGCCAGAAACGCCAAAATAGGACAGCAAGGGCTGTCCTATTTTTGTAGAAACCAAGATTATGGAAATAACCATGCAACGCACACAGACGCCGGTCCTGCTCCTTACCGGCTACTTGGGAAGCGGCAAGACAACCCTTCTGAACCGCATCCTTACCAATAAGAAAGGAGTCAAGTTCGCCGTGATTGTGAACGATATCGGCGAGGTGAACATAGACGCCGACCTGGTGGAAAAAGGCGGCATCGTGGGCGGCACGGACGACAGCCTGGTGGCCCTCCAGAACGGCTGCATCTGCTGCACCCTCAAGATGGACCTGGTGGCCCAGCTCTCCGACCTCCTGAGCACCCGCAAGTTTGACTACATCGTGATTGAGGCCAGCGGCATCTGCGAGCCCGCCCCCATCGCCCAGACCATCAGCACCATGCCGGCCCTGGCTCCCCAGTCCGTGAAGGACGGCATCCCGTATGTGGACTGCATCGCCACGGTGGTGGACGCCCTCCGCATGAAGGACGAGTTTGAAAACGGCCAGGCCCTGCAGAAAGAGGACATCGGCGAGGATGACCTGGAGCGCCTGGTGATAGAGCAGATCGAGTTCTGCAACATCGTGCTCCTGAACAAGGCGGCCGATGTAGCTCCCGAAGAACTGGGCAAGCTCAGGGGCATTGTCAGGAGCATCAACCCCGGCGCCAAGGTGCTGGAGTGCAATTACGGAGACGTGGACCTGGACGAGCTCATCTACACGGGCATGTTCGATTTTGACGCCGTGGCCACATCGGCCGCCTGGATTGCCGCCATCGAGGGAGAGGACGAGGAGGAAGAGGCCGAAGGCGAGGCCCTGGAGTATGGCATCGACACCTATGTGTACACCCGCCGTCCGGCCCTGGACCTCAATAAGTTCGACCACATGGTGGCCACCAAATGGCCCTCCAATATCATTCGCGCCAAGGGCCTGTGCTATTTCTCCGACGACACGGACAAGTGCTGCCTCTTCGAGCAGGCCGGCAGGCAGAAGAGCATCCGCGACGCCGGCCTCTGGTTCGCCACCATGGAACCCGACGAGCTGGCGGAGATGATGAACCGGGACCGCAAGTTAAGGGCCGATTGGGACCCTGTCTACGGAGACCGCATGCAGAAGATTGTGTTCATCGGCCAGAATCTGGACAAGCCCGCCCTTGAAAAACTGATGGATGACTGCCTGGCGGAATAGGACAGACCGAGCCCCCGGTGCTTCACAGCAACGGGGGCTCTCATTCTAACCTAAAAACTTAACCTATTAAAAAACTATTCGGTTTTTATATTCGCAATTTCTGTGCCAAAGTCTTTGCTGTTAAGTTCTTTATTGGGCTTGATAGATAAAATTCTTACTTCCCGCACCGGACGGTCCAGCCGATCCGTCTCACAGCCGGCGATGGCGTCAATCACATGCAGGCCGGAGACGGTCTCTCCAAAGACGGTGTATTCACCGTCCAAGTGTTTGCAGTGCTCCGGATCCTGCACCAAGTAGAACTGGGAGCCGGAAGACTCCTTGAAGGGGTTGGCCAGGTCTCCCTCGCGGGCGGCGGCCAGGGATCCCTTCACATGGGTGTGCAGCGGCTGCCCGTCGGCCCCTGATATTTCCGCCGGAATGCGGTAGGACGGTCCGCCTTCGCCCCATTTGTCCCTCAGCAGCGTATCGCGGGTGAAGGGGTCTCCTCCCTGAATCACGAAGCCGTCAATGACACGGTGGAACAGCAGGTTGTCATAATAGCCGGCGAGCGCCAGGGTCTGGAAGTTGTCCCTGTGGCGGGGCGTGTCCTTGAACAGGCGTACGCGGATGGTGCCCATGTTGGTGACAATGTCAAAGAAGGGCTCCTCCGGAAGGGCCTGGGCGGCTTTGACGGCGGCCAGGCTGTCCTGGGCCGATAAATCTACAGGGGCCTCTTCTCCGCTGCGGGTTTTGCAGGCAGTTGCCAGAAGGACAAGGCAAAGGGTGAAAACAAATGTTCTTCTCATAC
>CAJOMB010000165.1:2139-5497 GCA_905235615.1 uncultured Bacteroidales bacterium
TCAGAATGACAAAGTGTGTTTTATTGCACAAAATTAGTTAATTTTGCATTGTATGGCAAATCCGTTGAAACAATTGGCCGGAGAAACCGCCATTTATGGCTTCAGTTCCATCCTGGCCCGCATTCTGAACTTTCTGTTTGTTCCCATCTACACGCGCATGCTTACGCAGGTGCAGTACGGGGTGGTTACGGAGTTCATGGCGTATATCGCCATCCTGCAGGTGGTGCTGGTGCTGGGTTTTGAGACGGGCTGTTTCCGCTTTGCCAACAAGGAAGGGGAGGATCCCCGCAAGGTGTATTCCGGTGCGCTCCTGACGGTCTTCGGACTCAATCTGGCCTTCCTGGCCTGCATGGTGGCGTTTTCCGGGCCCATATCGGCCGCCCTGGGGTATGAGGGGTACAAACGGCTCATCATTTATGTGGCGGGCATCCTTTTCTGCGACAGCATCACAGCCATCCTTTTTGCCAAACTGCGGCAGGAGCACAAGGCCGTGAAGTTCGCCGTCCTCAAAACCGTGAAAATCCTCACGGAGACGGGTGCCAACCTGGTTCTGTTCTTTGTCTGGCCCGCCCAGCCGGACTTCACCTATCCGGTGTTGGCCATCTTCATCAGCTGCGTGCTGTGCCTGGTGCTTTTCATTCCGGACATCTTGCGCCTCAAGCTCATTTGGGATGCGGGCGTGGTCAAGCGTATGCTGGTGTATTCGCTGCCCCTCATGGTGGCGGCCCTTCCGGGCGTGGCCAACGATTTCCTGGACCGGGTGCTGTTCCGTTTCTTCGACACTTCATCGGCCCAGTGGCAGGCCTCCTTGGGCGTTTATCAGGCGGCGGTGAAGCTGGCCGTCATCATGAACCTCTTTATCCAGATGTTTCGCTATGCGGCCGAACCGTTCTTCTTCCAGCGGGCACGGGACAAGGGCTCCAAGGAGCTGTACGCCGTGGTGATGGAGTATTTCACCGCTTTCTGCGGGCTGGTGTTCCTCGGGGTGATCGGCTACATTGACGTCATTTCGCTGCTGCTGGGACGGGATTTCCGCGTGGGCGTGGGTGTGGTTCCCGTCATGCTGCTGAGCTACATGCTGCTGGGCATGCTTTTCAACGTTTCCATGTGGTACAAGCTTTCCGGCAAAACCAACATGGCCATCTGGATTACCCTGGCGGGCCTTTTGGTGACAACGGTGGTGAACGTGGTGTTCATGCCGCGGTACTCCTACTGGGCATCGGCCTACGGGCATCTGGCCAGCTATCTCACCATGTTCATCATCAGCGCTGCGCTGGGAGCCAAGTACTATCCCATTCCGTACAAGTGGGGACGCATCGGCCTCCTTTTCCTTCTGATGGGCCTTACCTATGCCGGCCTCTATTTCTGCGGCCTCCGCACCGGAGAGGCCCTGGCCGTGAAACTGGCCGTGAGTACGGGCCTCATCGGTGCTTACTGCGTAATGGCCTGGGTGCTTCTACGCTCCCGAAAGTAAGAGTCTGTTTTGAAATGATTCAATAAATTCTTTATGTTTCTTTTTGGTAAATTTTCCTCAAAAATTTTCACCCATAGGAACCCCTATGGCCAAAAATTTTCAAGAAAAATTTCCACAAAACGATAAATAAAAATATCAATCATTTCAAAACAGACTCTAAAATTACCAGCCCCAGTCTTTCTTGGACAGGTATTCCTCCAATTCTTCGGGAGTGCGGGCCGGTTCACGGTCCAGGCCCACAAGTCCGCGGCAGTCCAAGGAGTAGTTCACGCCCATGGCATCCAGCATCTTGAAAGTGTGGTCCAGGGAGGCGTCAAAGCGGGCGTAGTCCTTCTTGTCTGCGGCGCACCACTGGATTTCCGAAAGGGCGCACAGACGGGGCAGGAGCATGTACTCCAGGTGTTCGGGCGTGGCAATGTATTCCGTCCACAGGTTGGCCTGCACACCTAAGATGTGCTTCTCGGTGCCGGGCTTGAGGCCGTCGAAAGGCTCGTAGCCATACACCTTTTCCAACGGCAGGTGACCGCCGATGCCGAAGGGTTCCTTGTCCCGCTCCTGGCTCTGGTAGTAGTCGAAGTAGAGATAGCCGGACGGGGTCATGATGGCGTCAAAGCCTTTCTCGGCAGCCTCGATGCCGCCTTCCACGCCGCGCCAGGACATGATGGTGGCACCCTCGGACAGATTGCCCTCCAGCACCTCGTCCCAGCCGATAATCTTGCGGCCGTGGGCATTCAGGTAGTTCTGGACGCGGTCCGTGACGTAGTTCTGCAGGTAGTGCTTGGCCTGGGGACCCTTCTTGATGCCCAGCGCCTTCATGCGGGCGGCGCACTTGGGGCACACGTCCCAGGGATCCGGCCTGTCAGGCTCCGCATCTCCATTGAAACATTCGTCACCGCCGATGTGGATGTATTCGGAGGGGAAGATATCCATGAGCTCGTCAAATACTTTTTCCAGGAAGGTGAAAATCTCGTCATTGCCGGCGCAGAGAATGTCCTTGGCCACTCCCCAGCGCGTCCAGACCTCATAGGGACCGCCGGTGCAGCCCAGCTCCGGATAAGCGGCCAGGGCGGCCACCATGTGACCGGGCAGGTCCACCTCCGGGATAACGGTGATGCCCCGCTCGGCGGCATAGGCCACAATCTCCTTCATCTCCTCCTGGGTATAGAAGCCGCCGTAGCGGATGCCGTCGTTGGAGCCCCAGTCCTTCTTGATCACCGTTCCGTTGCGCCAGGAGCTGATTTCCTGGAGCTTGGGATAGGCCTTGATTTCCATGCGCCAGCCCTGGTCGTCGGTCAGGTGCCAGTGCAGGCGGTTCAGCTTGTAGGTCGTCATCACGTCCAAATAGCGCTTGGTTTCGTCGATGCTCCAGAAATGGCGGCTGGGATCCATGTGCATGCCCCGGTAAGCAAAGCGGGGCCGGTCCTGGATGCTGCAGTAGGGGAGCACCCAATCGGCCTTGGCCTTGGCGGAGCCATAGATGGCGGCCGGGAGCATCTGCTTCAGGGTTTCACAGGCATAGACAAAGCCGTTCAGGGCCGATGCTTCCACCACGGCACCGTCGGCCTTTACGTTGATGGTGTATTGCTCGGGGGCAAGGGAGGCGTTGAGCACGAAGCTGATGCCGCCCTCGCCGCTTTTGGTTTTGGCGCCGGTGGCAGTTTCAAGGGCAGAGACAAAGCGTCCGACGGCCTTTTGGGAAGGCTCGTCCAGGGCGGGATCCACGGCTACGGCCACGCATTTCACGCAGAAGGCGCCGTCGGTGATGGTGACATCGGCCGGCATGGGGATTACCTGGAAGGCTTGGGGCTGCGGCTTGGCACAGGAAACGGCCAGGGCAGCGAGAGACAGGAGAATGCTTAGTTTTTTCATAATGCGAAAGATATA
>CAJOMB010000166.1 GCA_905235615.1 uncultured Bacteroidales bacterium
GTGGTGGTCAACTTCGGCGCAGAGGCCGAAATAACCCTCCGCATCCCGCCGGAAGCCCTGGACTACCTTGGCATCAAGGCCGTCCGCACCGTTTACACCATCACCGTTCCGGCCGGGGATTACCACTTAACAGGCGTCTTCTGAATTCCGCCACGGTAACGGCTGTCGCAACAGCGGCATTCAGGGATTCGGAGCCGGGGTCATCGGCCGGGAAGGGAGGGATGAAGAGACGGTCGCTTACACAGGCCGCCGTGGCGGGAGAAATCCCGTTGGCCTCGTTGCCGATAACAATGATGCCAAATGGCGATAAATCCTTCTTATACATGTTTTCTCCGTCCAGAAAAGTACCGTACACTTTGCCGGGGTAAGAAGAGCAAAGCGTAGGAATGTCTGCCGTATAGAAAGAAATACGGAAAACCGCTCCCATAGTTGACTGTACAACCTTGGGATTATACAGCTCTACAGTATCTTCAGAGGCATATACGGCATCAATGCCAAACCAGTCGGCTATGCGGAGGATGGTGCCAAGGTTTGTCCCGGATGCCGTCCAGCGCCAGATACAAGCCCTCCGAAGGAGCCTTGAAAGCAATGGAAGGCTTCTTCACGATGGCCAGAACCGGGGAAGGGGAGGAAAGCCCCGACATACGGGCCATCGCCGCCTCTCCAATCTCCTCTTTCCTATATATTCTCTCAAGCTCAAAACCAGACTTCAACGCCTCCTGGACCATCTTCTCACCTTCCACCACAAAAAGCCCCTCACTGTCCCGGAATTTCTTCTGTGACAATGATTTGACAAACTTTATTTCAGCAGCTGTGATCATTAATTCATACTTTATTTGGGAGGGTGTATGTTCCCGAACCCATGGCCACCCTCGGCCGTGTAAGAGGGAGGGGCCCACGAAGTGGGAGGGGTCGGCGAAGCCGACGGTTCGGGAACATACACCCTCCCAAATCCTCAGTACCCAAGTGTTTTAAGCATGGATTCGGCGGTCTGTTCTTCTGCAAAAACGGAAGTTACCAGGTTGCCTTCCTTGTCCCTGTCTATGAGGATGTGTCTGGGAGAAGGCATGAGGCAATGCTTGATGCCGCCGTAGCCGGAAAGTGCCTCCTGATAGGCTCCCGTATGGAAAAAGCCGATGTACAGGTTCTCCCGGCGGCTGCGGATGGTGGGCAGGAAGATGGCGTTGGCGTGATAATCGGCATTATAGAAATCCTGGCTGTCACAGGTGAGACCGCCCAGGAAAACCCGCTGGTATTCGTCGTTCCACTTGTTGATGGGCAGCAGGATGAAACGCTGGTTCAGGCCCCAGGTGTCCGGAAGGCAGGTCATGAAGCTGTTGTCTATCATGTACCACTTTTCGCGGTCGTTCTGCTGTTTGATGTCCAGGATCTTGAAGATGGTGGCGCCGCTTTCTCCCACGGTGAAGGAGCCGAACTCCGTAAAGATGTCCGGTTCCTGCACGCCCATGGCATTGCAGGTGACCTTGATCTGGTTGATGATTTCCTCCACCATGTACTCGTAGTCGAAATCCTGGGCCAGGGAAGTCTTGTTGGGAAGACCGCCGCCGATATTGAGGCTGTCCAGCTCCGGGCAGATGGCCTTGAGCTCGCAGTACACCTTCACGCACTTGGAAAGTTCGTTCCAATAGTAGGCCGTATCCCGGATGCCGGTGTTGATGAAGAAATGCAGCATCTTGAGGTGGAAGTTGGGGTACTTGGCCACCGTGTCCTTGTAGAACTTGAGGATGTCCGAATAACGGATGCCCAAGCGGGAGGTATAGAAATCGAAGTTGGGCTCTTCCTCGGAGGCAATCCGGATGCCCATCATGGTTTCCTCCTCGATGAGGTCTGCCAAGTCTTCAAATTCGTTCTTGTTGTCCAGCACGGGGATGATGTTCTTCCAGCCGTCCCTGCGCAGTTTGGCAATATTCTCGATATATTGGGGGCGCTTGAAGCCATTGCAGATGATATAGAGGTCTTCCTTGTTCACGGAACCGTCCTTTCCCAGGGCTTCGACGAGGTCCAGGTCGTAGGCCGATGATGTCTCCAGATGGATGTCGTTCTTGAGGGCCTCATGCACCACGAAGGAGAACTGCGAACTCTTGGTGCAATAGCTGTAGTGGTAATCTCCCTGGTAATCGGCCTTGGCCATGGCCACCTTGAAAAGACGCTTGGCACGCTGAATCTGGGAAGATATCTTGGGCAGATAGGTGATTTTCAGCGGCGTTCCATACCTTTCAATGATTTCCATCAGGTCTATGTCGTTGAACAGGAGATTTCCGTCCACAACCATGAACTCGTCCTGGGGGAAGTCGAAGGTTTGGTCAATAAGGTCGATGTACTTGTTTTTCATCAGCTTTTATAGGGTTTAATCGTGCAAATATACGCAAAAAGTGTTACATTTGTGAGAATGAACGTCAGGAAACTCATATTTATCTTCCTTTTGCTGCTGGGCCTTGCCGCCTGCAGTACCACACGTTCCCTTTCGGAAGGGGAGTACCTCCTCAGAAAGAACACGATCGTCACGGACAACCC
>CAJOMB010000167.1 GCA_905235615.1 uncultured Bacteroidales bacterium
CATTGACATCATCAAGGTGCTCATCAACACCGTGGACCGCCTCCTGGGCCGCCCCGAGGGGGCCGACATGGACCTCATCACCTACGTCACGGACCGCGCAGGGCATGACCTCCGCTACGCGATTGACAGCTCCAAACTGCAACGTGAACTGGGCTGGGAGCCCAGCCTCCAGTTTGAGGAGGGCATTGAGAAAACCGTCCGCTGGTACCTGGACAACCAGGCCTGGCTGGACAACGTGACGAGCGGTGATTACCAGAAGTATTACGACAACATGTATTCCGGCCGATGATTTACCGGCCGGGTGTGTGAGGTGTCCGTGATTTTGGGACACCTCTACCAAAAAAGGCCGTTTTTGCGTGAGGTGTCCGTGATTTTGGGACACCTCACACACTTGAAGAATTTTTTACATTGAACAATATGAAGATTGCAGTAGCGGGAACAGGTTATGTGGGCCTGTCGATAGCCACGCTCTTAGCGCAGCACCACGAGGTGGTGGCAGTGGATGTGGTGCCTGAAAAGGTGGAGAAAATCAACCGGCGGGAGAGTCCCATCCAGGACGAGTACATAGAGAAGTATCTGGCGGAGAAGCCGCTGAATCTGGTGGCGACGCTGGATGGCCGCGCGGCGTACAAAGACGCTGATTTTGTGGTGATTGCTGCGCCGACGAACTATGACCCGAAGAAGAATTTCTTTGATACATCGCACGTGGAGGAGGTGATCGAACTGGTGCTGGAGGTGAATCCGGAAGCCGTGATGGTGATCAAGTCCACCATACCCGTAGGCTACACCAAGCACGTGCGGGAAAAGTTCTCCTACCGGGAGCGTCAGGCGGACGGAACGTTCAAGGTGGTGGTCCCCAAGATCATCTTTGCCCCGGAGTTCCTTCGCGAGTCCAAGGCGCTGTATGACAACCTGTATCCGTCCCGCATCATCGTCGGTTATGACGAAGGACCGGAGGCCGTTTCCTCCGCGTCGCTTCGCGACCCTGTACGGGCAAATGCTCCGGAAACGGCCTCCGGTCCTTCGTTGGAACAAGCGGCACACACCTTTGCCGCCATCATCAAGGAAGGTGCCATCAAGCAGGACGTTCCGGTGCTGCTGATGGGCACGACGGAGGCGGAGGCGGTGAAACTGTTCGCCAACACGTACCTGGCGCTGCGGGTTTCCTTCTTCAATGAGCTGGATACCTATGCCGAGATGAAAGGCCTTGACACCCAGGCCATTATCGAGGGCGTGGGGCTGGATCCCCGTATCGGCACGCATTACAACAACCCGTCCTTCGGGTATGGCGGGTATTGCCTCCCGAAGGATACCAAGCAGCTGCTGGCCAACTTCAACGACGTGCCGGAGAACCTCATCAAGGCCATCGTGGACAGCAACCGCACGCGCAAGGACTACATTGCGGACCGCGTGCTGGAAAAGGCCGGATATTACACGGCCTCAAGCGCTTACGATGCCGTGAAGGAGCACGAGGTGGTGGTGGGCGTGTATCGGCTCACCATGAAGTCCAACTCCGACAACTTCCGCCAGAGCGCCATCCAGGGCATCATGAAACGCATCAAGGCCAAGGGCGCCCAGGTGATTATCTTCGAGCCCACGCTGGAGGACGGCACCACCTTCTTCGGAAGCCGCGTGGTGAACGACCTGGCGGCTTTCAAAGCCCAGGCGGACGCCATCATTGCCAACCGCTACGACACGGCCCTGGACGATGTGGCGCAGAAAGTGTATACAAGAGACATCTTTAAAAGAGATTAAATATCTAACTATTAACCATTTAATGTAACAGCAATTATGGATCTGAAAGGCACAAAAACTGAAAAGAACCTGATGGAAGCCTTCGCCGGCGAATCCCAGGCCCGCAACAAGTACACCTACTTTGCCTCCAAAGCCAAGAAAGAGGGTTATGTGCAGATTTCCAAGATTTTCGAGGAGACGGCCGCTAACGAAAAAGAGCATGCCGAGATTTGGTTCAAATACCTCTGCGGTGGCGAAATCCCCACTACCACCGAGAATCTGAAGGCTGCGGCNTGGAGAGAACTTCGAGTGGACAGACATGTACGACCGCATGGCGGCCGAGGCCGAGGAAGAAGGCTTCAAGCAGATTGCCGCCAAGTTCCGCATGGTGGGTGCCATCGAGAAAGAGCACGAGGAGCGCTATCGCAAGCTGCTCGCCAACATGGAAGGAGACCTGGTGTTTTCCCGTGACGGAGACTGCATCTGGCAGTGCTCCAACTGCGGCCACATTGTGGTGGGCAAGAAGGCTCCCAAGATTTGCCCCGTGTGCGAGCATCCCCAGAGCTATTTCCAGCTGAAACCGGAAAACTATTAGTCTATGTTTACGCTCATTCAACTCCCGTACGCGTCCCTGGCGCCGGTCATCAGCGACCAGACCCTTTCGTTCCACCATGGCAAGCACCTGCAGACCTACGTGGACAACCTGAACAAGCTCATTGCCGGCACCGAGTTCGAGGGCAAGACCCTGGAGGAGATTATCAGGAAATCCACCGGCGGCATTTTCAACAACGCCGGCCAGATTCTCAATCACGAGCTGTATTTCCTGCAGTTCGCTCCCAAGCCGGCACCGGCCGGCGGCAGGCTCCTGGCACAGATTGTCAAGCAGTGGGGCTCCCCGGAAGCCTTCCGGGCGGAGTTCGAAGCCAAGGGCGCAGGCGTCTTCGGGAGCGGCTGGGTATGGCTGGCCGCTGGCGAGGCCGGTGAACTCTGCATCCTGCAGTGCCCCGGTGCCGACAACCCCGTAGCCCATGGCCTCAAGCCCATCCTCACCTTCGACGTGTGGGAGCACGCCTACTACCTGGACTATCAGAACCGCCGGGGAGCCTACCTGAAGGAGCTCTGGAAGATTGTGGACTGGAAGGTGGTGGAAGAGAGATACGCTAAATAATTTTGTATGAAAGGAATTGTACTGGCCGGAGGGTCCGGCACCAGGCTTTACCCGATTACCAAGGGGGTGAGCAAGCAGTTGCTCCCGATTTATGACAAGCCGATGGTGTACTATCCCATCAGCGCGTTGATGCTGGCGGGGATTCGGGAGATATTGATTATCTCCACGCCGCAGGATCTGCCGTGGTTCAAGCGGCTGTTAGGGGATGGCTCTGACTATGGCGTACGCTTCGAGTATGCCGAGCAGCCTTCACCGGACGGACTGGCGCAGGCATTCATCATCGGCGAGAAGTTTATCGGGAAGGATTCTGTGTGCCTTGTGCTGGGCGACAATATCTTCTACGGCAGCGGCTTCACGGGCCTGTTGCGCAAGGCGGTGGCTGATGCCTCCTGTCATTCTGAGCCTTCTGCTTGTCATTCTGAGCCTTCCACTTGTCATTCTGAGCCTTCCACTTGTCATTCTGAGCGAAGCGAAGAATCTCGAAGCGAAGAATCTCCCAAGGCGACAGTGTTCGGTTACTGGGTGAGTGACCCTGAACGTTATGGTGTGGCAGAATTTGATAAG
>CAJOMB010000168.1 GCA_905235615.1 uncultured Bacteroidales bacterium
TTTTTCGTCGCAGCCCAAGTCCTTGCGGCCGTTGCGCCGGAGCCGGATGACGGCGCTTTCCACCTTGGGCGGCGGGGCAAAGCAGCCGGAGCCGACGGTAAAGAGGTATTCAATGTCGTACCAGGCCTGCAGGAGCACGCTCAGGATGCCGTAGGTCTTGCTGCCGGGCTTCTCGGCGATGCGCTCGGCCACCTCTTTCTGCACCATGCCCACCACCTGCGGGATGCGGTCCTTATAGTCCAGTACCTTAAAGAAAATCTGCGAGGAAATGTTGTACGGGAAATTGCCGATGATGGCAAACTGCTCCGGAAACAGCTTCTCCAGTTTCAGCTGCAGGAAGTCCCCTTCCATCAGCCGGCCCTGCATGCCCTGGAAGTGCGTGAGAAGGTATTCCACGCTCTCCGTGTCAATCTCGATGAGCCGAAGGTCAATGTCCTTCCGTTCCAGCAGGTACTGCGTCAGCACCCCCATGCCGGGGCCTACTTCCAAGACGGGGAAGGGATGCCCGGTCGGGGCCGGGCATGACGAAACAACGTCATTGTCGGCTTGACCGGCAATCTCCAGGGCGTCCACGATGGCACGGGCCACTTTCTGGTCCGTGAGGAAATGCTGCCCGAGGGCTTTTTTGGCGCGTACTTCCATATTCCCTGCAAAGATAGCGGTAATTTGGAAATACACAAAAAGAGGCTGCAATCTTGAAACTTCGAATGCAGCCTCTTACCAATGAAATTAACTACACACTAATGATTGAGGTTTCATTGGCTCCGCGTCTCGCGTTATGGGATGGGGATGAAGCTCACAGCCACTCCGCCTGACGTGGCCAGGTGAAAGGTGAGCGTATCCGCTTTTGTTACCGTTTGCGTGGTGATGGAATAGGCGTACGGGTTGGTTTCCCAGGAGGCGTCCGGGCCGTCGGCGTAAATGACTGCCTCATAGGAGACACCTTCCTGCAGGAAATCCAGCGGCTGCACTATTTCGCGGGCACATTCGTCGGTGGTGGCACCATAGAAGAATTTTCCTCCGGCGCGACGCATTACCGCAATCCATTCGCCCACTTCGCCCTGCAGGGCCTCCGAGACATCGCAATCGGCCTCAAAGTCCCGGAAGAACTGGAAGGCGGGATGGCCTTCGTAGTTTTCCAGCAGGTCGCAGGCCATCTGGAGCGGCGAATACAGCACCACCCAGTTGGCTATCTGCTTGCAAAGAGTGGTGTTTACGCGGCAATGGGTACCGGGCTCGCCCCAGCCGCGCACCTGCGTTTTCCCGGCAATGCTGCGATACTGCACGTCAAAGACGCCGGGTGTATAGTCCATGGGGCCGCCCAGCAGACGGGTATAGGGGAGAATCTCGTGGTGGGAAGGGGGATTGCCCGCACTCCATCCGTTATACTCCATGCCACGGGCGCATTCCCGGGTCATGAAGTTGGGCCAGGTGCGACGGATGCCCGTTGCCTTGATGGTTTCGTGGGCATCAACCATAATCTTCCGATCGGCCGCCTCCTCAACCACCTTCTGGAAATGCCTTACGCCATACTGGCTGTGGCGCGGAATGCCGCCCACGAGTCCGTCACCGGCATAGCCGGTTTTCACGGCGTGAACACCGCCAGCCTCCAGCCAGTCAAAACTGCGCTCCAACTGGTCCTCATAGCGGGGGACGTTGCCGCCAGTCTCATTGTGGGAGATGAAGGCAACGCCTTTTTCGCGGGCATAGGAGAGTACTTTTTCTATATCGAAGTCCGGTGCAGCCTTGGTGAAATCGAAGTCCGGAAGCGCCTCCGAGCCCCTCCAGGCGTCGTTCCAGCCTTCAAACAGCACGCCCTGGATGTTGTTGGCCGCCGCAAAGTCGATATACCGCAGGGCGGCCTCGGTGGTGGCGCCGTGATACTTGTCTCCGCCCCAGGACTCAATGCCCAGGTGCATGCCCCACCAGACGCCTACGTATTTCATGGGCTTGATCCAGGACACGTCCTCCATACGGCAAGGCTCGTTGAGGTTCAGAATGAGGGCCGAGTTCACCAGCCCCACCGCACTATGGCTGATTTGCACCGTGCGCCAGGGAGTGGAAAAAGCTTCGTCCAGGATGGCGCAGGGGGCACCGGGCCGCATAGAAAGCGGAGCCAAGGCACTCTGGAAGGCCGTTCCGCCGATGTTGCGGAGCACCATTTCCGGATAGTCGTAGATGGCGGCCTCGTGCACGCTGGCATACATATCGTCAGCGAACTTGACGGTAATGGGCGTATTGGCGTCGGGAACTTCCGACAACGGCATCCGGCGGTACAGGTGCTCGTAGGAGTTGAAATCGCCGGGAATGCTCCAACTCTCACCGTTGGCGGCGAAGCGGAACTCGCTTTTCTCACCGCGTACAACCACGGTATCCAGCGCTGTGTCCACAAGGTAGCGGAAGCCCAGGCCGTCATCAAAGACGCGGAACTCCACGTCCATCTTAACGCCCTTTTCCCCCGCAAGGGAAACGGTCATGGCGTTGTGCCGGTCCCGGTTAACTTTATTCTCCCCCCACGGCTGCGTCCAAGTCTGGTCTACGGATGCCTTTTTCACGCCCTTGAGCGTGAGGCCGGAAGACAGGTTCACCCCGTCGGCCTCCAGTCCCAGCGCAGAGGGTTCCAGGAAAAGCTTCCCATCCAC
>CAJOMB010000169.1 GCA_905235615.1 uncultured Bacteroidales bacterium
GAGAAGCCATAGTCTAAAATTTCTTGTCCAGTTCCTCTATGGGAACAATGGAAATGATACGTTTTCCGGCCGATGTAAATTCCGGATTCTCGCACTGAAGCAGGGCATCCACCAAGCGCTGGGCCTCCAAAGGTGAGGTGACGGAATCCCCGCCTGCGGCACCCAGGAAGGCGAATTTCCGGGCCAGCGCCTGTTCCATCACGCCCGGCAGGCCGCCAAGCTCATCCCGGAGGATGAGAAGGATGTCTCCGATGAGGGTTTCCACCTTCCCCTGCTGGGCGCTGTAGCCTTCCGGTACGCCGGACACCACCACGGTATCCGTGCCGAAGGGAACGATGTCAAAGCCCAGGCTCTTCAAGGTCTGAGCATGTTCCTGCAACAGGAGGCAGGCATCCACGCCCACCGTCACCTGCACGGGGAAAAGGGCCGTCTGGGACACATGCGCATTGGCCGTGAGGGCCTTCAGGAAGCGGTCGTTCAGGAGCCGCTCCTGCGCCCGGCGGATGTTCACCACCATGAGCCCGCCGGCGCTCTGGGTAAGGATGTACTTCCCCTTCACCACCAGTATCTGCTGCGTGGGCAGCGTCCGGTCCTCGAACAGGGCGCCGTAATTGGGGTTGGGGTCTGTGTAGCGGCGGGTCTGGGGACCCCCGATCAGGTCGGGGGTGACGAAGGGACCGTCGGGGGCGACGGGCGCGGCGTCATGCCCGGCTTGACCGGGCATCTGGTCAAAGGGATTGTAATTCCAGTCCACCCCGGCAGAGGGCACGGATGCGGGCCTGTATTCCTCAAAGCGCGAACCCATCACGGGTATCTCCCGGGCCTCGGGGTTGTCAAACTCGATGGAGCCGGCCACCCCCAGCTTGCCCAAGGCCTCCTTCACGGCGGCAAACACCGTCTGGAAGAGAATCTGGTCTTCCTCGAACTTGATTTCCGCCTTGGTGGGATGGATGTTCACGTCCACGGTGGCAGGGTCCACGTCCAAGTAGATGAAATACGACGGCGTACTCCCCTCCGGCACCTGGTTCTCGTAGGCCTTCATCACGGCCTTGTGCAGCAGCGGGCTGCGGAAATAACGCCCGTTGACAAAGAAAAACTGGTTTCCCAGGGTTTTGCGGG
This sequence comes from uncultured Bacteroidales bacterium, assembly GCA_905235615.1. Taxonomy (GTDB): domain Bacteria; phylum Bacteroidota; class Bacteroidia; order Bacteroidales; family UBA932; genus Cryptobacteroides. The sequence continues at coordinate 1,120 of CAJOMB010000169.1, forward strand.
CGCTTTCAGGCTTGCCGATATACCCCTGCAGCGAGGCGATGGTAGTCTGGGCCGATATGTCCACGAGCTCGCCGATGAGGGTGGGCCCCAGAAGGTCCTGGATGCGGAATTTATGGCTCTGGGCAGGTTTTACCACATGGATGTCTTTGCCGTTGTGGGAAAGGGTGAAGGCTACGTCCGGGCGGGTGAGGGCCACCCGCTGAAACTCCTCCACAATGTGGCGGAGCTCAACGTTGTCGCTTTTGAGGAACTTGCGGCGGGCGGGGATGTTGTAAAAGAGATTCCGCACCGAAATGTTGGTGCCCACGGGGCAGGAGACCTCCCGGGTGCCCTTGTTCTCGGAGGCGGCCATGGTCACTTCCACGCCCAGCTCCTCGCCGTCCATGCGGGTACGGAGGGTCACCTCCGCCACGGCGGCGATGGAAGCCAGGGCCTCTCCGCGGAAGCCGAAGGTAAGGATATGATGCAGGTCTTCGGCCGATGCCAGCTTGGAAGTGGCATGCCGCTCGAAGCACAGCACGGCGTCGTCCGGCGTCATGCCGCAGCCGTTGTCGATGACCTGGATGAGGGTGCGGCCGGCATCGGCCACCACCACCTTCACATCCGTGGCGCCGGCATCCACCGCATTTTCCATGAGTTCCTTCACCACGGAAGCCGGTCTCTGGACCACCTCTCCCGCGGCAATCATGTCCGCAATATTCTTGGGTAGAATCTTCAGTTCCATGTGTTTACCTTTTGATGGAAAACTTTTGGAGGCTGACCAAAAAATTCTTCGGCAGGTAAACCTGCCTCAGAATGACACGCTCCTGCCATTCTGAACAATCCTGTCATTCTGAACAAACCTGCCATTCTGAACAACCCTGCCATTCTGAACAACCCTGTCATTCTGAACGAGCTTGTTGTTCTGAACAATCCTGCCATTCTGAACAATCCTGTCATTCTGAACGAAGTGAAGAATCTCTTTGGTCAGCCCCATCATTCTACAGCAGTTCAAAGAATTTGGCCATGAAAATGAGGAC
>CAJOMB010000170.1 GCA_905235615.1 uncultured Bacteroidales bacterium
CCCATGGCACAAAACGAGCACCTGAACCAAAAACAGCTGGAAAGCCTCCAGATGTCCAACATAGACATGTTCCGGACAGAATGGTTTGAGCATTACCAAGACGAAATCCTGATTATTCAGAACCCCTATTTCAGAGTGAAATGGGAGCCGTACCAGATGAAGTATCTTCTGGTCGTTCTCTGCCACGAGGGCAGCGGAAGCGGGAATGCGAACCTGCGCCCCGTCCGGCTTCAGAAGAATTCCCTCCTGATAACCCTGCCCTCCCATATCGTAGAATCGCGCGAGGTGAGCAGTGACTTCAAGGGAACCTTCCTGCTCATCTCCGAGCGTTTCCTGTCCCGCATCGGCATCGGTGACACCTACTATATGTTCTACAAGAGCGTGGAGAACAACCCGCTTTACCAGTTGGACGTAAAAACGGCCGATGCCTTCCGTTCCTACATCGACCTGCTGCACAAACTGATACGGATGCAGGATGTGAATCCCGGCATGGAAGAAGCGTTCCAGCTACTTACAAGGCTGTTTTTCCTGATAGCCGGCCGGATCATCCGTCCCGCCTCCTCCACGGGAAAAGAAACACAGCCGCGCCAGGATGAAGCCATGATGCAGTTCCTGCAGTTGGTGAAGCGCAACTATAAGGAGCACCGGGATGTGGGATTCTATGCCGATAAAATGAATATATCGGCCAAATACATGACCACGCTCATCAAGAACGCCAGCGGGAAATCTGCCATCCAGTGGATTGAAGACTATGTGATTCTGGATGCCAAGGCGCAGCTGTCTTCTACCGTAAACTCCATCCAGCAGATAGCCTACGACCTCAATTTCCCGTCCCAGGCCCTGTTCGGCCGCTATTTCAAGCGGGCTGTAGGGATGTCGCCCTCAGACTACCGGGCTTCGCTGAGCATTTATCAGATGGCACGCCAGAAGTAGGACTACTTTTCTCCCACGAACATGCGGCAAAGGCCTAAGGAGAAGGCTTTGTGGCGCACACGCGGGAAGCCGGCCTCCCGCATCATATTCCTGCGGGGCCGGGAAAGCCTGCACCGAGGCCGGAAGATACTTGTAGGCCGCCTTGTCTCCGGAAATCTTTCCTCCTATCCAGGGGAGCACGTGCATGAAATAAAGGTTGTAGATGGCCTTGACAACGCGGTTGCGGGGAACGGACAGCTCCAGAATCACAGCCTTGCCGCCCGGTTTCAGAACCCGGTAGAACTCCCTCAGGCCCAATTCCTTGTGCTCGAAATTCCGGATGCCGAAGGCGCAGGTCACGCGGTGGAAAGAGGCCTCCCCGAAGGGAAGGTTCTCCCCGTCGGCCAACTGGAGGGAAATGCGGTCCTCCACGCCGGCCTTGCGGGCCTTTTCCATCATCAGGGCCATCATCCCCTCGGAAATATCGGCCCCTGTCACATGACTGCCCGGCGCCGCGGCCCTGGCCGTCACCAGGGTGCTGTCCCCCGTTCCGCAGGCCACATCCAGGATTTGCTGCGCCGTACCGTCCACAATCTCCCGAAGGGCATGCCGCCGCCAGATCTTGTCCACGTTCAGGGACATGATGTGATTCAGCCTGTCGTACGACGGGGCAATCCCGTCAAACATCTCCTGTATTTTTTCTTTTTTGGGCATCACGTGTATTTGTTGTGTTCTTTTCCGGAGGTGGGTGGCTCTTTCAAAACCATCGCTTCGCGACCCCTCCCTAAAGGGCCCCTCCCTCTTACACGGCCGAGGGTGGCCATGGGTTTTGAAAGAGCCACCCACCTCCGGAAAATCACGGCACAGGATCATAACCGCTTCCTCCCCAGGGATGGCAGCGCAGGATGCGGCGGGCGCTCAGGTAGAAACCCTTGAACGGGCCATACTTCCTGAAGGCCTCTAAGGCATACTGCGAGCAGGTGGGCGTGAATCGGCAGGACGGGGGCGTAAAGGGGCTGATGCAAATCTGGTAGAACTTGATCAGCAGCACCGCCGGGAAAATCAATATTTGTTTAAGTATGGGATGCATGGCCGATACCGGAAAGAAGCTCTGTCATGTGGGCATAAATGACCTCGTACGGAAGCACCTCCGCGGAGGTGTAGATGAAAAGGATATCCACCCCGGGGCCCAGCAGAGCCTTCTGGCGGCGGTAGCTCTCGCGGATGCGGCGTTTGAGGAGGTTCCGCTTCACCGCCCGCTTGAAACTGCGCTTGGGAACGGACACCACCATGCGGGAAGCTTCCCAATCCCCGCGCAGGAGGAATTTGCAGCGAAGGCAGCCGGCCGATGCACTTTTTCCGGTCTGAAAAAGCTCTCCCACGGCTTTCAGGCCGCAGAGGCGCTCAGACTTGGGAAGGGAGGCATCCATATCAGAGGGTACTCAGGTACTGTTCGATGGCGCTGGCTACGGAAGGGGCACCGGGAGAGGGAGCCTTCACATCAATGCGGAGGCCGGCCTCCTCCAGAGACTTCACCACGGATCGGCCATAGGAGACCAGCTTCATTTCTCCCTGCTCAAAATCCGGGAAATTCTCCTGAAGGGAGCGGAGATCGGCCGGATTGTAGAGCACCATCATGTCGTAATCATGAAGGTTCATTCCGGAGAGGTCCTGGCTCACGGACTTCACGAAGACACCGGTGGCGTAGTGAAGGTGATGGGCGTCAAAAAGGGAGGTGAGGGCATCCCCGGTGGAGGTGTCCGACATGGCAATGAGGAACTTCTCCTCCTTGTGCTTGGGGCCGATGAGGGCCACCACGCTCTCGGG
>CAJOMB010000171.1:0-1242 GCA_905235615.1 uncultured Bacteroidales bacterium
AACTACCCCGGCCGTGCCCGCAACATGGATGAGGTCAGAAAAGACCTGGAGTTTGTGAAAACCCTCCTGGCCGGCAACCACCGCGTGAACCTCCACGAGATTTACGGAGACTTCGGCGGAAAGGCTGTGGACCGGGACCAAGTGGGCATAGAACACTTTGAAAGCTGGATTCAGTGGGCCAAGGAGAATGATTTCAAGCTGGATTTCAATTCCACTTCCTTTGGCCATCCCAAGAGCGGAGACCTTTCCTTAGCCAACCCGGACAAGGCCGTCCGGGAGTTCTGGATAGAGCATACCAAGCGCTGCCGCCACATTGCGGACGCCATGGGCAAGGCCCAGGGAGACCCCTGTATCATGAACATCTGGGTGCACGACGGCTCCAAGGACCTCACCGTGAACCGCAAGTATTATCGTGAAATCCTAGCCGCCTCCTTAGACGAAATTCTGGAAGAGAAGCTCCCCGGCATGAAGAGCTGCGTGGAAGCCAAGCTCTTCGGCATCGGCCTGGAAAGCTATACCGTAGGGTCCATGGACTTTTATGAAGGCTACTGCGCCTCCAGAAAGGTTATCTACACCTTGGACACCGGTCATTACGAGCCCACGGAGAACGTCTCCGACAAGGTGGCCTCCCTGCTGCTGTTTGTGCCGGAACTCATGCTCCATGTGAGCCGCCCCATCCGCTGGGACTCCGACCATGTGACCATCATGAACGACCAGACGGCAGACCTCTTCAAGGAGCTGATAAGGGCCGACGCCCTGAACCGCGCCCATGTGGGCCTGGATTACTTCGACGCCAGCATCAACCGCATCGGGGCCTATATCATCGGCGCCCGCGCTACGCAGAAATGCATCCTGAGCGCCCTGTTGGAGCCGCTTGCCAAACTGCGTGAGTATGAGGCGGCCGGAGAGGGCTTCCAGCGGCTGGCCCTTTTGGAAGAGGCCAAGACGCTACCCTTCGGCGCCGTGTTCGACTATTTCAACTACAAGAACGGCGTTCCTGTGGGAGAGGAGTTCATTCCCGTCATTGAACAGTACGAAAAAGAAGTAACGTCCAAGCGATAGGGATGCCCGATCAGGTCGGGCATGACGTCATTCCCGGCTTGACCGGGAATCTCAAATGAATATACTATGAATTTAATTATTGGCTTATTGATCATAGCGGTGGGGGCATTCTGCCAGAGCTCCAGCTATGTTCCCATCAACAAAATCAAGTCTTGGAGCTGGGAGAGCTACTGGCTGGTT
>CAJOMB010000171.1:1291-3099 GCA_905235615.1 uncultured Bacteroidales bacterium
GTCCCTGAGCGGAACAGGAAGCAGTTTTCAGGACCTTCTGGGCCTCATGCAGGCCGACCCCAAAGCCACCTGGCTCACCATCCTCTTCGGCGTCCTGTGGGGCGTGGGCGGCCTCACCTTCGGCCTGAGCATGCGCTATTTAGGCGTAGCCCTGGGCCAGAGCATCGCTCTGGGCACCTGCAGCGCCTTGGGAGCCATCCTGGGTCCGGTACTCACCGGCCATGCCGGAGACCTTACATCGGCCGTGATCATCGGGGTGGTGGTAACGCTGGCGGGCATTGCCATCATCGGCGTGGCGGGGGCCATGAAGTCCGCCGCCCTGCCGGAGGAAGAGAAGAAGAAGGCCGTGAAGGACTTCAACTTCGGGAAGGGTCTGTTTGTGGCGGTGCTGGCCGGCCTCATGAGCGCCTGCTTCAACATCGGCCTCAATTTTGGGCAGCATCTGTTCGTGGAGGGCACCAAGCCCATCTTCCAGTCGCTGCCGGCCACCATGCTGGTCACCCTGGGCGGCTTCCTTACCAACGCCTGTTACTGCCTGTACCAGAACGGCAAGAACAAAACCTGGGGAGACTACCGCCAAAAGGCCCTGTGGGGCAACAATCTTGTGTTCTGCTGCATAGCCGGCCTGCTGTGGTACAGCCAGTTCTTCGGCCTGTCCTTGGGCAAGGGCTTCCTCACGGATTACCCGGTGCTCATTACCTTCAGCTGGTGCATCCTGATGAGCCTGAACGTGGTGTTCAGCAACGTCTGGGGCATTCTCCTCAAGGAATGGAAGGGCGTAAGCAGGAACACCGTCGCCGTGTTAGTGGCGGGGATCCTGGTTCTCATCATTAGCACGTTCCTTCCTCAACTGATTTAACCTTGACTATGAAAAACTTCCTGGCATTTGACTGCGGCGCCACGTCCGGCCGCGCCATTTTGGCCACGCTGAACGGCAGCACCTTCACCATGAAGGAGGTGTATCGCTTTCCTTCGGAGATGAAACGCGAGGGAAAGCGGATGTACTGGGACGTAATGGCCATGTACGGGCATTTTGTCCGCTGCCTCACGCAGTTGGGCAAGGAGGGCGTAAAGCTCTCTTCCGTGGGCATAGACACCTGGGGCGTGGATTTTGGCTGCATCGGGAAAGACGGAGAGCTACTCTCGCTCCCCCGCTGCTACCGGGATCCGTACACGGTGGGCGTGCCGCAGAAGGTGTTCCGGCACATCCCCCGAGAGCAGCTGTATGCCCGAACCGGCATCCAAATCATGGATTTCAACTCCATCTTCCAGCTGTATGCCCAGACGCAGGAGCAGGACGAGGCCCTTGCAAAGGCCGATGCCCTCCTCTTCATGCCGGACCTGCTGTCTTACCTTCTCACCGGAAAGCGCGTGTGCGAGTACACGGACGCCTCCACCTCCGGCATGATGGACCAGCAGACGCGCCAGTTTGACAAGGCGCTGCTGCAGGAGCTGGGCATCCGCACGGACATGCTCCTTCCCATCGTTCCCTCCGGTACCGTGGTGGGCACGTTGAAGCCCGAACTGGCCGCCTCCACGGGCCTTGGTGCCGTTCCGGTGGTGGCTGTGGCCGGGCATGACACCGCATCGGCCATTGCCGCCGTCCCGGCCGCCGACGGAAACTTCGCCTACCTTTCCAGCGGAACCTGGAGCCTGATGGGCATCGAGGCGCCCGCCCCCATCATGGACGGGGAAAGCGCCCGGCTCAATTTCACCAACGAAGGCGGCATCGAGGGCACCACGCGCTTCCTCAAAAACATCACCGGCATGTGGCTCATAGAGCAGTGCAGGGCCGTTTGGAAGGCCGA
>CAJOMB010000172.1 GCA_905235615.1 uncultured Bacteroidales bacterium
ATTTCAGGACTTTCACCGGGAAGGTGAAGTAGGTGTCGGGGTAGGGCTCTTCCTTCAGGGTGAAGTGCCACCACTCGGTGTCCAAGGGCTTGAAGCCGTGGCGGAGCATGGCCTGGCGCAGAATCATGCGGTTGGCAAACTGCTCCGGGGTAATGCTGCGGCCAGCGGGGCTCTTGGCGTTGTCACCCGTATATTCCCCCGTTTCCGGGTTTCCGCAGAAGTCCGGATGGCTCTCCGGGCCGAACCAGTCAAAGGTGCCGCCCATGTCCAGTTCCTTCTCCGTGTTCATGTCAAAGAGGGTCAAATCCACGGTGGAACCCCGCGTGTGGCCGCTTTTGGCCATGATGTACTCCTGGTCAAACTCTTGTCCAAGTCCGGATAGAAGTAGGGCTTCATCTTGGTGTCGGCAAGATCGGCCGCCCAGCGGACAAAATGGTCCACGCCTCTTTGGGGACGGTAGGCGTCATAGATTTTAAGCCGATAGCCTTGGGCAATCACGTCGTCGCTTACGGCTTTCAGGGCTTCGGCCGCCTTCCTGGTCAGGAGCGCCGTGGGCTGCTCATAGCCGTCGATGCGTGCCCCCACGAAGTTGTAGGTGCCAAAATAGCGGATTTCCAGGATGGCATCCGGGACGGCGTCCGTGAGCGTCACAAAGGCGCTGGAGTCTGCTTCGGGAGAAATCTTGGTGCAGGCGGCCGCCACTATCAGGACCGCCAGGGTCAAAAATCTAATGATGCGTTTCATAAACAGTTAATAATCTGCCACAAAAATAGCGTTTTTATTTGGGAAGGCCAAAGGTTTGCGAAAGTTCCTGCATCTGGGCCTCCGTCATCCCCTCGGGCTCAAAGCCCATATTCCGGGCCGATATATAAATCTGGGCCGCCTTGTTGAGGACATCCACCTGGTCGAAGGCGCTCATGATATCCGTATCTACGGCAAAGACGCCGTGCTTTTCCCACATCACCACGTCGTAGTCTTCGTCGATGGCCCGGATGGTGGCATCGGCCAGCTCTACGCTGGAGGGGAGCATGTAAGGAACCATGCCCAGGCCCCTGGGACAGAAGGCCTTGGTTTCCGGAATCATGGACCAGAGCATACGGGTGGCCGCATCCTTCTCCATCCATTTCTTGCTGTGGGTGAGGGCCACCAGTTCGATGGGGTGGGTGTGCAGGCTGGCGCGGTACGGAGACCCCTTGGCCAGCAGGTAGTCGTGTACGCTCAGGTGCGACGGCAGCTCCGAGGTGGGCGCCACGGGGGCATCGGCCACTATCTCATAATGGGCGCAGTCCGGGAGGATGCGGATGATGGCGCCGTTTTCCATGGGCCTGCGGGCCAGGTCCCGCATGCGCCGGCCGGTGCCTTTGCAATAGAACCAGCAGCCTTTCAGCCGGGGGAGGGTGGTGCCGATGGCCTTGGGCTCCGTGATGGCGGGAAGGGCGCGCATCCCCTCGTCCACCCACTCGGTGATGTTGATGGTGATGTTGCCGCCGTTCCGCTCGGCCCAGCCTTTGGTCCAGAGATAAGCGGCCACTTCGGCCACCTTGTCAATTTCGGCCTTCAGGGCCGGTCTGTTATCTAAAACACTCATTTTCCTTGAGGTGTAAACGTTTTAACTTCAATCACTTCCGCTATCATCCGACGCATTTCCCAGCGGTCTTTCACCGCTCCGGCCGCCTTCGCCTGCATCATGATATTGCCCATGGCCGTGGCCTCGGTGGGTCCGGCAAGGACGGGGAGGCCAATCGCATCGGCCGTCCACTGGTTCATGAGGTCGTTGGCCGATCCGCCGCCGATGATGTGCAGTTTCTCTATCTTGAAGGGCGCGAAGTGCTGCAGGTGCCCCAGCACCTCCTTGTACCGGTCGGCCAAGGAGTGGTAGATGCAACTGACAATCTGGGCGTCGGAGGCGTCATTGCCGACCTGATCGGCAATCTCCCGGACCATATTCTCCGGATTCGCGAAGCGCGGATCATCCGGGTTTATGCGCCCCGGGAAATCCGCCTCCGAAAGCGCCATCTGCTGGAGCTCCGCATAGCTGTAGTCTTTCCCCTCGGCCTTCCAAACGGCCCTGCACTGCTCTATGAGCCACATGCCGGTGATGTTTTTGAGGAAGCGCGTGGTGCCCTCGATGCCGCCTTCGTTGGTGAAA
>CAJOMB010000173.1 GCA_905235615.1 uncultured Bacteroidales bacterium
TTACAATATTTTGACAGATTTGAATTTTTCGTCTTCGGGGCTTTTTATGAGCACATCGGTCTTGGAACGGATGGAGTTCCAGCCGCCCAGGATATTGTACAGATAGATTACCTGAATCCGGTGGCAGCCACGCTCCAGCACCACTTCCGCATCGCGGCGGGAGAAGCGTTTCACCTCGTCCTCGTTGTCTATCAGAAGCTGACCGTCAATCCACACCTGGTCGCAGTCGGAGGAAAAGCGGTACACGCCGGTTTTGGCGACATCGAAGAAAGCTTCCGCCTTGGCGGCATAGAAGACCGTGCTGTCCGGGACATTGCGGTTGAACGGCTCCAGGGTGTTCACATCGCGCAGGCGCCTGATGGAGACCTCCCGCCAGTCGGCCCCTTCCAGGTGGGCGGCGGTGAGGAAACGGCCGTCGGCCCGCCAGGCTTTGATGCCGCTTTCCACGGCAGCCGCCGGCAGCGCAGGCAGGGGCTCCTGCTTGCTCACATAAATGGTTCGCACCGTACTCAGCTTGCCATAAGGGGTGAGGGTGGCAATCTTGAGCACAGCGTCCTCGGTGAATACGAAGGGTTGGGTATAGGTGGCCGATGCGACCGTGGGCGTACTCCCGTCCAGGGTGTACACCATCCCGGCCATGGGCCGCGTGGTGGTGAAGGCTACTACGGCCTTGTCATAGACGGCCAGATGGTCACAACTGCCGCCCGGCTGCTCCGGCAGCGGGATGTGATAGTTCACGCCGCGAAGGTCCAGCCTGTGGCAGGCTGCCTCCACCCGTTCGCGGAAACTGTCCCAGTCCTTCCTGTCCCTGGGCGTCCAGCCGGTCTCGGCCACCGCAAAGGCACGCGGGAACATCATGTACTGCCGATGTTCGTTGCTGTAGATATATTCACTCCAGGTATTGCACTGCAGGCCCAGCACATGGCCGTCCTTGCCACCTGCGACCAGCTCCTCGGGCACGGGCTCGTACTTGTACGCCTTTTCCAGCGTGGTGTAATTGCCGATGGAGACGGGTTCTATCTTCGGGTCGCCTTGGACGTGGTCCAGATACATGCCCTCCTTGCTGGGGGTCATGATGACGTCGTGCCCCTGCAGGGCCGCGGCGATGCCGCCTTTCTCGCCCCGCCAGCTCATGACGGTGGCGTTGGGGCTCAGGCCGCCTTCCAGAATCTCGTCCCAGCCCACCAGCTTGCGGCCGTGCTTAGCCAGGATGTTTTCCATCCGGCGCACGGCATAGCTCTGGAGTTTCTCCTCCGCAGTGCCGTTCTCATCGGCCACAAGACCTTCGGCCTTGATGCGGGCCTGGCAGGCCGGACAATGCTCCCACTGGGTCTTGAGGCACTCGTCGCCACCAATATGGAAGTAGGTGCTCGGGAACAGCGCAACCACCTCGTCCACAACATCTTCCATGAACTGGAAGAGGAACTCGCCACCGGGGCAGAAAACAATGTCCGGGGAGCCCCACTGGGGCTGCGGGTGTTCGGTTTCGTGGGTGCAGGAGAGGCCGGGATAGGCGGCGATGGCGGCGCGGGCGTGGCCGGGCATTTCAATCTCCGGAACCACGGTGATATGCCTTTCGGCGGCGTAGGCCACCACCAATCTCCTCCTGCGTGTAATACCCGCCGTAGGTGCTGCCGTCAAACTCGGTGCGGAAAGCACCCACCTCGGTGAGGCGGGGGTATTTCTTGATTTGGATGCGCCAGCCCTGGTCGTCGGTCAAGTGCCAGTGCATCACGTTCATCTTGTAGGATGCCAGGACGTCGATGAGGGTTTTCACCTCCTCCACGGGCAGGAAATGACGGCAGGGGTCCACATGGAAGCCGCGCCAGGCAAAACGGGGATAGTCGGTAATCTTCACGCAGGGGATGCGCTTCCCGTCCTCGGTGACAAGCTGGTCCAGCGTCTGTTTCGCATAAAAGAGACCCGCCTCGGTGGCGGCCACGGCCTTCACGCGCGTGCGCGTAACTTCTAATGTATATCCCTCATCCGGCAGGCCGCAGGCGGAATCCAGGACAAATTCCATCTGCTGGCGGCTTTTCTCCGTCAGCTTGAACCAACCATCCCGCACCTCCATTTCGGCGGGGGTGGGAATGACCTGCACCAAGGCGGCAGCTATGAGAGCAATCAGTTTCATCTATTTGAGGAGTTTACGGACAATCTGGCCTATCTCGGCGTTATCATGGACGCCGGCAAAGTTCTCGGCGCCCGGACCGTAGGCGAATACCGGCACCACAATGCCGTCGTGTCCCTTGGTGGAAAAGTGGACCTTCACTTCCCGGTTCTCTATGCTGCCCTTGAGCAGGGTGAGGCCGCCGGTGTTGTGGTCGGCCGTGACGACGACCAGGGTCTGGCCGTCTTTCTGGGCCCATTCCAGGACGGCGCCAATCACTTTGTCGAAGTCAAAGAGCTCTTCGCACATGTAGCCCACCTTGTTGCGGTGCGCCCAGTCGTCAATCTGGGAACCTTCCACCATGAGGAAGAAGCCTTTCTTGTTGTCCAGCATCTGAATGGCCTTCATGGTGCTTTCCATCAGGATGGGGCCGCGGTCCAGGGCGGGCTTGAGGTCATATTCGTCATACAGGCCCAGGAATTTGTCTCCCTCGGCGCCGGCGATGTCCTCCAGCCTGTCCACATAGGTGTAGCCCTTGGCCTTCATTTCTTCAATGAGGTTGCGTCCGTCGCTGCGCTGGTTCCAGAAATGGGTGCCGCCGCCGGAGATGAAGTCCACATTGGCATCCAGATACTGCAGGGCGAGGCCTTCCTCATCCTTGCGGGTGGGGCCGTAGATGCAGAAATCGGCAGGGGTGGCATCGTTGATGCGGCAGGTGACGGCAACGCCCGTCTTCTTGCCCTTGACACGCTTGCTGTACTGCAGATTGGACTCCACTTTCTCCTCGTCGGGACCCAGGCCGATGTAACCGTACTTGGTCTTCTTGCCGTTGGCGAGGGCCGTGCCGCCGGCGCAGGAGTCGGTGACGAGCCTGTCGGTGGCGTAGGTACGGGAGTAGCCCGCGACGGGCATCTGGTCGATGTTGAGGGCGCCGCCGTTGGCTACCCAGCCTACAGACCACTGGGTGAGTCCGGTTCCGTCACCGATCATGAAGATGACATTCTTCACCTTCTTCCCCTTGGGCTGGGTGACGGTGACGGTCTCGTAAGGCGTCTCCACCTTGTACGTATCATCCTTGGAGAAGGAATAAGTGGCGTACTTGGAACGGTCCCGGTCCAGGGAATCGGGGGTTTGGGC
>CAJOMB010000174.1 GCA_905235615.1 uncultured Bacteroidales bacterium
CGTGTTCCAGTTCGAATCCGAGGGCATGAAAACCTGGCTGCAGCGCCTGCGCCCGTCCCGCTTCGAGGACCTGATTGCCATGAACGCCCTCTACAGGCCCGGGCCGATGGACTACATCCCGGACTTTGTGGCCCGCAAGCTGGGAGAACAGGCCATCGAGTACGACCTTCCGGAGATGGAGGAATACTTGCAGGACACCTACGGCGTCACCGTGTACCAGGAGCAGGTGATGCTTTTGTCCCAAAAGCTGGCCGGCTTCACGAAAGGTGAGGCCGACAAGCTCCGCAAGGCCATGGGCAAGAAGCAGATAGACATCCTGAACTCCCTCCGGGACAAGTTCATGAGCGGGGGTGTGGCCAACGGGCATCCGGAGAATGTGCTGGACAAGATATGGAAAGACTGGGAGAAGTTTGCCCAGTACGCCTTCAACAAGTCCCACGCCACCTGCTACGCCTGGGTGAGTTACCAGACCGGCTGGCTCAAGTGCCATTCCTTCCGAATTCTTCGCGTCCTGCTTAGACAGCGCCAAGAGCATGGAGGAAATCATCAAGATCATGGACGACTGCAAGAGCCACGGCATCAAGGTGTTAAGCCCGGATGTGAACGAGAGTGCGGGACACTTCACCGTGAACAAGAACGGAGACGTGCGCTTCTCTTTAGGCTCCATCAAGGGCTTTGGCGGCAATGTGGTGGAGGCCATCATGAAAGAGCGTGAGGAAAACGGCCTGTTCACGGATGTGTACGACTTTGTGGAGCGCATGGCCGGCAGTGTGAACCGCAAGAGCTTCGAGAACCTGGTTAACGCCGGCGCCTTGGACAGCCTGGGGCACAAGCGGAGCATGTACTTCCAGCCGGGAAGGGGCGGAGAGCCCTTTATCGACCTGCTGGTGCGTTATGGGGAACTCTTCAAGGAAGACAGCCTTTCGGGCGGCGTGTCCCTGTTCGGAGACATGGAAGAAATGAAGCCGGAGCGCCCGGCCCTGCCGGACTTCGAGGGCGATGCGGATATCCTGGACGTTCTGCAGAAGGAAAAAGAGCTGGTGGGCATGTACCTGAGTTCCCATCCGCTGGACCGCTACCGCTTCGAGATAGACAACTTCTGCAACTGCAAGCTGGGAGACCTGGGCGTATTCGTGGCCGATTGTGAAAACAAGAAGCAGACGGCCAAAGTGTATGTGGCCGGCATTGTGACGGATTTCAAGCAGCTTACCACCAAAACCGGCAAGCCCTATTCCCGCACCATACTGGAGGATTACAGCGGCACCTATGAGCTCACGCTCTTCGGTAAAGACCACGAGACCTTCATGTCATACATGGCTCCGCACGCAACGCTGTTTTTAGAGGGCGTAGTGGAAGAAAAGTTCTTCGTCAAGCCCGAAGACCGTGCGCAGGGAAAAACTTCGCCATTTGCCTTTAAATTGCGCAAAGTGACGTTGCTGGGAAACATTTCCGACGACATCCTCAAAGGATTCTGCATGGACATCACCACGCCCATGCTCACCCAGCAGTTCCGGAAAGACCTGGTGGGCGTGGTGAAAAAGCACAAGGGCAACATTCCCCTCACGCTCTACCTCTACGACCCCGTGACCCACTACCGCATTCAGTTCTACTCCAAGAAGTTCCAGGTGGCCGTTACCTCGGACTTCCTTCAGGACCTTCACCAGATAGGGGTGGAAAAATACGACGTGATAAGAAAATAAGCACCCGCTACACGTTTTCAGCCTTTGGCGTGTAACAAGTGGCATCATGAAACCACCCGCTACGCAATACAGTCACGAAATGCGTAACGGGTGGCTTTATCGTGTTGCCGGAGGCTCCGTTTTACTTGCTCATTTTGAAGCCTAAGCGGTAGTTTTCGTAACCGTCGGCCAGCTTGGCAAGGGAAGACACGGAGGAAGAGCTCTGACCCAGCACGGAGGTGATTTTCTTGATGCCGTGGCCTTGTTCACCGGGAAAACCATTCTCACATTGCCCAGGGAAGACTCCAGGGAGCCGGTCAGGCTGAAATACTGGAGTTTCTTGCCGAACACTAAGGAGACCGTCTTCTCGCCGTCGCCCACCGTATAGGTGCCGGGCAGGGAGATGCCGCCGATGTTCAGGCTGAAGGTCTTGTCGGTGGAATTGAAGGTGAAGGTGGCGGCGCCGGGCTTGATGCCCACCTTGGAGAGGATGTCATCGGCCTTGGTTTCCAGGGCGGAAGTGGCGGCGGTGCCGGCCAGGTTCTTCAGGATGCCGCCCTCGGAGCTGGTGGCCGATACGGCGATGCCGTTGTAGGTATAGGTGCCGTTGAGGCTGATGGGTGCGGAATACACCACGCCGGCAGCATTGGAAATGACATTGCCCAGGCTGCCCAGTTTGTCCAGGACACTCTGTGCGTTGGCGTTGAGGCACAGTGCGGCCGCAACGATGACAAGGGAAACAAGTTTTTTCATAAATATTTGGGTTTTAAGTGGTTTCTTCTTCTCTCCAGCCTTGCGCCTT
>CAJOMB010000175.1 GCA_905235615.1 uncultured Bacteroidales bacterium
TTTTCAGTATTTCAAAGCTCTTTCGAGCCGATAGAGGGATTCGAACCCACGACCCCGAGATTACAAATCACGTGCTCTGGCCAACTGAGCTATATCGGCGCTCACGAATCCTCCACCTGGTGAAAGGACTGCAAAGGTAGATACTTTTTTTGAATCCTCCAAAAATTTTCAAAGATTTTTCATCATCTCCAGGATAAGGTCGTACAAAGAGGCCTCGTCCAGGCCGCAGGAAGCCCTTTGCGCTTTCTGGCTGTCCTGGGGGATAAAACGGTCCGGAATGCCCACGCCCTTGATGACGGGCGCATCCTCCCGGCCGGCAAAATATTCACTCACAGCGCCGTACAGACCTCCCTTGAGGCATCCGTCCTCTGCGGTGACGATGGCGTCAAACTTCCCGGCTTCCTCCATGATCGCAGGATCCAGCGGCTTGAGGAAACGCATGTCGTAAACCGCAGGCGCCACGCCGTAATCTATCTTGTGACGCTTGGCGGCTTCCACGGCGCGGTTCACCACCGGGCCGATGCCCAGCACCGCCACCCGCTTCCCTTCCATGAGCTTCTCTCCCTTGCCGATGGGAAGCTCCTCATAGGCAGCCTCCTGCCAGGGCACACCCTCCCCTATCCCCCGGGGATAGCGGATCATCATGGGGCCGCCTGTCAGGGAAAGGCCCGTGAACATGAGGCGCTTGAGCTCCGTCTCATTGCGGGGGGCGGCCAGCGTGATGCCCGGGATGCAGCGGTAGGAGGCCAAATCGAAGCAACCGTGGTGCGTGGGGCCGTCCTCCCCCACCAGACCGGCCCGGTCGAAACAGAAGACCACCGGCAGGTTCTGCAGGGCCACGTCGTGGATGATGTTGTCGTAGGCCCGCTGGGAGAAGGAAGAATAGATGTTGCAGAAAGGCTTCATTCCTCCGGCGGCCAGGCCGGCGGAGAACGTAACGGCATGTTCCTCTTCAATACCCACATCGAAAAACCGCTCCGGGCAGGCTTTCTCCAAAAGCGTCATGCCGCAGCCGGAAGCCATGGCGGGCGTGATGCCCACCACCTTGGGGTCCATCCCGGCCAGTTCCACCAGCACCTTCCCGAACACGTCCTGGTAGCGGTCGGCCGGATAGACGGTCTTTATCCGCTCGCCGGTAGCCGCGTCAAACCGGCCCGGGGCATGCCAGACGGTGGGATTGGCCTCCGCCGGGGCGTAACCCGCACCCTTGCGCGTATGGATATGGAGCAGGCGGGGGCCACGGAGACTCCTCAGGCGGTCCAGCGTATAGACCAGCTGCTCGATGCATTTCCGTCGATGGGGCCGAAGTAGCGGAAACCCAGACTCTCGAAAAGGGCGCCGCCGGAGCCGCGCACCAGATTGGACTTGGTGTCTATCACCCTTTTCTGGACCCAGTCCCGGCTCTTTCCCGCACCCATGGAGTTCCACACCTTGTTCTTGAGGCGGTTGTAGAAGGGATGGGTGGTCAGGTGAAGGAGGTACTCATGCACGCCTCCCTTGTTCTGGTCGATGGAGATGTTGTTGTCGTTCAGGACAACCAGGATATCGGCCTTGGACGAACCGGCATTGTTCAGGCCTTCCCAGGCCAGGCCGCCGGTGAGGGCGCCGTCGCCGATAATGGCCACGCTGCGCTCCCCCGTCCCCTGCAAACGGGCCGCTTCCGCAAAGCCCAGGGCGGCCGATATGGACGTGGAGGAATGGCCGGCGCCGAAGGCGTCATAGGGGCTCTCTCCCCGCTTGGGGAAGCCGCTGATGCCCTCCAGCATACGGTTCTTGCGGAAAGCTTCCCTCCGGCCCGTGATAATCTTGTGGGCGTAGGCCTGGTGGCCCACGTCGAACACCAGCTTGTCCTGGGGCGTATGATATATATAATGTAGCGCCACGATAAGCTCCACGGCGCCCAGGCTGCTGCCCAGGTGGCCGGGATTGACCGCACAGCACTCCACCATATACTCGCGGATCTCCCCGCACAGCTGTTTCAGCTGTTCCATGGTAAGACCTTTGATATCTTCCGGAGAATTGACTCTTTCCAGCAGTTCGTACATAGTGCACAAAGATAAGCATTTTTATTCAAATGCCGCTTCGGTGG